>CAYGMW010000217.1:0-5830 GCA_964350975.1 uncultured Acidimicrobiales bacterium
GTCGGGGATAAGAAGATGAACTGCCACCCTTCCCTCAGCTCGCGCACCCCAGACCCGAGGTCGATTCGACCGACCGGCGTTCGGCGTTCGGAGCGGGTGCGCTCAGTCAGGTGCAACGAAGCGATGAGTCCCGCGGCAGCCAAGAAGGTGGCTGCGTCGAGGTACAACGCCAAGGCCTCACGATTGAGATCGAGCAGATCGACACGACCCGTCGACACCAACCAGTCCGACAACCGGGCCAACCCCGCGAACGCCGCTGCGGCCAGCGGAAAGGTGCCGTAAGCCGCAATCAGCGACAACGAGTTGGCGCCCGTCAACCGGTCGGCCGGCACCAAGTTCGGCACAACGGCTTCCTTGGCCGGACCCCACAGCGAGGTCGCCAGCTCGAGCACCAGCGACGCCAAAACCAGGCCCCACAATGTGTCGATCGCTGGCAAACACAAGAGCACGACCGCACGCGAGATGTCGCAAGCAATCATGAGCCGCTTGCGATTCAGCCGGTCGACGATGACACCACCGACCGACGCCAGGAAGAACCCTGGAAGGATGCGGGCGATCATGACCAACGCAATGGCGGATCCTGCAGTGTCGCCGCCAATACGTTCGGCAATGACAATGATCGCGAGAAAGCCGACCCAGTCACCGAACGCGCTGAAAACCTGGGCGAGCCACAGACGAAAGAACTCTGGCGTCGCAAAAACGCGCGCCACAACACCAGTCGATGGTGACGCCCCCTGATCTAGTGACACGTCCAAATGCTAGGACGTCCGCTTCTTGGCTGGAGCAGCCTTCTTCGCGCTGCTCTTCTTGGCCGGAGCCTTCTTGGCCGGAGCCTTCTTGGCCGGCGCCTTCTTCTTGGTGGCCTTCTTCTTGGAAGGACCGGCCTCGCGACGAATCTGGAGCAGCTCAGAAGCACGTTCCGACGTCAGGGTCGCAACATCGTCACCCTTGCGCAGCGACGCGTTGGTCTCGCCATCGGTGACATAGGGGCCGAAGCGGCCGTCCTTGATCACCATGGGTTGTCCGCTCACGACGTCGACATCGAGTTCGCGCAGCGGTGGTTTCGGAGCAGCTGCACCACGGCGCCGCTTGGGCTGGGCGTAAATGGCCAACGCCTCGTCCAACGTGACGGAGAACAGCAGGTCCTCAGAGTCGAGGGTGCGGCTGTCCGTGCCCTTCTTCAGATACGGGCCGTAGCGGCCGTTTTGGGCGGTGATCTCTTCGTTGTCTGCCGGGTCAATCCCAACAGTGCGAGGCAACGACAACAGCTGAAGCGCCTGCTCGAGGGTGACGCTGTCGAGCTGCATGGTTGAAAACAACGACGCGGTGCGCGGCTTTGGTTTGCCATCTTCAGGAAGACCAACAGTCACATAGGGTCCGAAACGGCCCGGCTTGGCGTGGATTTCTTCGCCCGAGTCGGGGTCGATCCCGAGCACGCGCTCATCGGACGGGGCGGCGAGCAGCTCGACCGACTTGTCGATGGTGAGTTCGTCAGGAGCCAAGTCGTCAGGGATCGAGCAGGTGTCTTCGCCCCGGCTCAAGTACGGGCCAAATCGCCCCACGCGGGCAATGATCGCAACACCCTCGCTATCGACCCCAATCGGGATCGAGTTCACGGCGCGAGCGTCGATCTCGTTCAGACGGGTCGACACCATGGTCTTGAGACCATCTGGGTGATTCTCGCGGTCCGGGCCGGTGGTTCCGAAGTAGAACTTCGACAACCACGGGATCGATTCGCGGTCGCCGCTTGCGATCTCGTCGAGGTCCTCTTCCATCTTGGCCGTGAAGGCATAGTCGACGAGGTTGGGAAAGTGGTCCTCAAGCAACGACACCGTCGCAAAGGCAGTGAACGCAGGAACGAGCGCGGAGCCCTTCTTCCAGACGTATTCGCGAGCTTGGATCGTCTCGATGATCGATGCATAGGTCGATGGGCGACCAACGCCCAACTCTTCGAGGCGCTTGACCAGCGAGGCCTCGGTAAAGCGTGATGGCGGTGAGGTGTCGTGGCCTTTGGCCTCCGCGTCGGTCGTGGTGACCGTGTCGCCCTCATTGAGCGCCGGAAGTTGTTGTTCAGCGGCATCGTCGCTGGCGGCCCCATCGGCCTCCTCGACGTACACCAGCCGGAATCCTGGGCTGGAGATGACGGTTCCGCTGGTCGAGAACTCGACCTGATCGTTGTCCGAGCTCAGACCACCCAACCGGATCGTCACGGTTTCGCCGGTGGCATCGATCATCTGGCTGGCGACGGTCCGCCTCCAGATGAGGTCATAGACCCGGCCGGCATCGCCTTGCACCTCGGCTGCAACGGCCTCTGGCAAACGCCAGGCATCGCCAGCAGGCCGGATGGCTTCGTGGGCTTCCTGAGCGTTCTTGACCTTCTTGGAGTAGGTGCGGGGCTCGTTGGGCACATTTGTTGCGCCATAACGTTCACGGATCAAATCGCGGGCCGTCGCCACCGCCTCTGCTGACAGCGTCGTGCTGTCGGTTCGCATATAGGTGATATAGCCGTTTTCGTAGAGGCGCTGGGCGGCCTGCATGGTTCGAGCAGACGAAAAGCCCAGCTTGCGACCCGCTTCTTGTTGCAGCGTCGAAGTGATGAATGGTGCGGCCGGACGACGACGATACGGCTTCGCCTCGCGAGATGTCACTGCCAGCTCGCGGCCTCGAACCGAGGTGGCCAGGCGTTGGGCAACGTCCTGGGTGAGCACAACCGTGTCGGAGGTCAACGCACCCAGATCGTTGAAATCGCGACCCGTTGCGATGCGCTTGCCGCCCAAGGCCACGAGCGCGGCCCCAAAGTTGGTGCCATCGCCAGCGAACTGGCCAGCCAGGCTCCAATACGACGCCGACACGAACGCCATACGTTCGCGTTCACGCTCGACGATCAGCCGCACGGCCACGCTCTGCACACGGCCCGCACTCAAGCGAGGCATGATCTTCTTCCAAAGCACCGGAGACACTTCGTAGCCATACAGGCGGTCAAGGATGCGTCGGGCCTCCTGGGCGTCGACGAGGCGTCGGTCGAGCTCACGGGGGTTGTCGATGGCTTCTTCGATGGCCCGGCGGGTGATCTCGTGGAACACCATGCGCTTCACCGGCACGCGTGGGTTCAGCACCTCAAGCAGGTGCCAGGCAATGGCTTCGCCCTCGCGGTCTTCGTCCGTTGCGAGATAGACCTCGTCGGCATCCTTCATCAGGGCCTTGAGATGGCGCACCTGGTCCTTGGCCCGACCGGTGACGACATAGAGCGGCTTGAAGTCGTTGTCGGTATCGACGCCCATACGCGCCCACTTCTCGGCCTTGTGGCTCGGCGGGACGTCGCCAGCATTTCTCGGCAGGTCACGGATGTGGCCGACGGAGGATTCAACGATGTAATCGTCGCCAAGGAAGCCAGCGATGGTGCGGGCTTTAGCGGGTGACTCGACAATGACGAGTGGCTTACTCACATCACTCTTTCGGGGGGTTGACGCCTGCATACGGTGGCAGCGACAGGCTGAACACTGCACGGTCCGTGAGGTGTTTCTCGTCCGGAACGTACATGACTTGCAGAGATTTTCCGACCAGGGATCAGCCAGCGCCCTCGGAACGGCGCGCAATTTCGGTCAGAACGACCACACCGATCGCGGCGAGGCCGGCACAGATCACCGCGGTCAGAACCTCTCCGGAGACCGGGGCTCCGAGATCGACGTTTTCGAGTCCGTTCGACTCCCCGACCGCCGTTGAGGGCCACGGCCAGAGCACGCGAAGCGACCCCAACATGAGGCCAATCAGGATGGCCATCACCGTGTCTCGGTGATGCAACAGGACCCAATTCAAGAACGTCGAGAAAATCGCCAAGCCAACCACGGCCCCGGCCCCGAAGACGGCGACGGTGCTGAAATGACGTTCGTCGATGGCCTCGGTGACATGGTCGTACAGGCCGAGCATCAACAAGATGAACGAGCCCGAGATACCCGGCAAGATCATGGCGCAGATCGCAATCGAACCAGCGCCGAACACCACGACCCACGATGGGTCCTGCACCGCGCCTGACCGGGTCCCGAGGGCGAAGAAGGCAACCACGGCCATTGCTAGCCCAAGGCCAACTCGCGCCGCGTCCCACTGCTTGACCTCGCGCGAGGCAATCACCACTGACGCCGCGACCAAGCCGAAGAACACCGCAGACACCTGCATGGGGTTGGTCTCAATCTGATGCCGGATCCACGACACCAACAACACGACCGCGAGGCCGATACCCGTCAGCAGCGAGATCATGAAGACCCAGTCGATCGACTTGAACCGGCTCCAGAAGCCTGCGAGGTCTCCTCGGACGAGCTTGCTCAGGGCCCCAGCACCCGACCTCACCTCCCCGACGAGCTGGTCATAGATCCCAAGCAGCAAGGCAACGGTGCCGCCGCTCACGCCTGGCACCACGTCGGCGGCGCCCATCGCGAAACCGCGGGCAATCTGGCTTATCACGCGTTTGATCACAGCCGCTGACGGTAACGCGCAATGGCGGCGCTGCCGAAGCAACGCCGCCATTGGCAACCACACCGGCCTGCCTACGCAGGCCTGTCGAGACAGGTATTCAGGGTTGGATCAGCCAGCCGACACGACGGGGTCGGAGGCATAACCGGAGCCACCATGCTCGGAGACGTCGAGGCCCGCCATCTCTTCTTCTTCGGTCACCCGCAGCCCCATCGTGGCCTTGATGACTGAGAACATGATGAACGATGCAGCGCCAACGAAGGCAACGATGATGACTGCCATGACGATCTGCATGATGAGCTGATCGAAACCGCCACCATAGAACAGGCCAGCGTCGCCGCGACCCAAGAAGGCGTCGTCGTACTTGGCGAACAGGCCAACAGCCAACAGACCCCAGATACCGGCAACGCCGTGCACCGAAACAGCACCAACTGGGTCGTCGACCTTGAGCTTGTTCTCAATGAAGCTCATTGAGAACGGAACAATCATGCCGGCGATGAAACCAGTGATGACCGAACCCGTCGGCGTCAGAGCGCCACAGCCAGCGGTGATGCCAACAAGACCACCGAGGATGCCGTTGCCAGCCATACCCACGTCTGGGATGCCAGTGCGGCTCCAGGTGATGATGGTGGAACCAACGCCGCCAGCAGCTGCGGCAAGCAGCGTGTTGAGCGCAATCATGGGCACGAGGTCGTCAGCTGCGAGTTCCGAACCCGGGTTGAAACCAAACCAGCCGAACCACAGGATGAACACACCAAGCACGGAGAGCGCAATGTTGTGGCCAGGAATAGTCCGGGCGTTGCCGTCCTTGTCGTACTTGCCAATGCGAGCGCCAACAAGAGCAGCGCCAACGAATGCGGCCACGCCACCGGTGAGGTGCACGATGCCAGAGCCTGCGAAGTCGGAGTAGACCGCGTCGCCGATGTTGATACGTGAGATCAAGCCACCGCCCCAGGTCCAGTGGACAACCGTTGGGTAGACGAGCGAGCACATGAGCACCGAGAACACCAGATAGGCGGTGAACTTGGTGCGCTCAGCGAGTGCTCCAGAAGCAATGGTGACAGCAGTCGCTGCGAACACTGACTGGAAGAAGAAGTCAGTCGAGCCGGTCAGGCCCTCGCCAACTCCAAACAGGTCAATACCGCTGAGAGCGAATGCGTCGGCACCCCAGCCAATAATGGCGCCATCGCCGCCATAGGCGATCATGTAGCCAACGAAGAAGAACGACAAGATGCCGACGCAGGCGTCAGCGACGTTCTTGGCCATGATGTTGGCCACGTTCTTGGCTCGGGTCATGCCCGCCTCGACCATGGCGAAGCCGGCCTGCATCAAGAAGACCAGCACACCTGCGAGGAACACCCAC
>CAYGMW010000218.1:0-5735 GCA_964350975.1 uncultured Acidimicrobiales bacterium
GATCGCCAAGCGCCTGTGGTCGCGACCGGTGGTGTCGCGTGCCTGGTTGGAGGCTCGCCCTGACGCGCGGACGGTACCGAAGGTCATTGTGGCCAATCAGACGAAAGTCATCGAGGCCTTCGCTGACCCTGACGGGTGCTGGGTGGGCACTACCCCAACCCTGTCGGTCACGCCGACCGGCCCAAGCCGAGATGTGTGGGCGCTGGCCGCGTTGTTGACCTCGCCAGTGGCGGCCGCGTTTGTGGCCAACAAGGTCGCGGGGTCGGGCCTGTCGGCGGGAGCGATGCGCCTGACCGCCGAGGTGTTGAGGTTGGTTCCGTTGCCCTCCGACGCTGATCGGTGGGCTGAGGCCGCGGCCGTGGCAGCAGCGGGAGGTTCGGCCAGCGAGGTCGGAACCCTCATGATGGCCGCCTACCAGCTCAACACCCCCCACCTGCGCAGCTGGTGGCTTGGCCACCTGTGAGCACAGTGGCTTGGCCACCTGTGAGCACAGTGGCTTGGCCACCTGTGAGCGCTAGTGACGGCAGAACTGGTTGTGTTCGTGGTCGAGTTCGACGATGAGTCGGGTTCGCAGGAGCTTCTTGCGGGGCACGAGGCGCACACGTGACGCGTACTTCATGAGTTCGGGGTGCAGCAGGAACGTCGAGCCCTGGTAGTCGACCCGGTAGTACGGCGCCAGGTTCTTGCCTTCAAGGTGAGTGTCGACCGACAACTCGTTGATGCCACCTCAACCGGCAGGGCGGATGAAGTCGATGGCTGCAGTGCCGCCGCGTTCGGCGACCCACGCAACGGCCTCGTCGGTGATGTCGAGCTGCATGGGACTCCTGAATTCGCTCGTCCGGTAACCGACACGACGGTAGCGTGAAGGAACCTGTTCAGGTACGGAAGGTCTGTGCAGACAGGAAGGCAGCTGTGTCCGGGACGAACAACGACGCAACACATGTGTTGCCCGCGACTGGGGGATGGTTCGACGACGACCACCCTGGAGAGCGCGAGTTCTTCGACCTGAGCCCCGAACGTGGTCTGATGCTTGACTCTGGCACGGTCCTGCGTGGTGCTCGTCTGGCTTATGAAACCTACGGCACCTTGAATGCTGACGGTTCGAACGCGGTGTTGGTGCACCATGCCCTCACCGGCGATATGCATCCGGCGAGTCATCCGGGGCGCCGATCCGAGCCTGGCTGGTGGGAACGTGTGGTTGGTCCCGGCCGGACCATCGACACCAATGAGTTCTTTGTGGTGTGCGCGAATGTCTTGGGTGGGTGCCAAGGGTCGACGGGACCGTTGTCGATCAATCCCGCGACCGGCTCGTGGTATGGCCCGACGTTCCCGCAGGTGACCGTGCGCGACCAGGTGAGGGCCCAGGCTGCGTTGGCCGACCATCTCGGAATTGATCGTTGGCTGGCCTGTGTTGGTGGCTCGATGGGTGGCATGTTGACCCTCGAATGGGCGATCACGTATCCGCAGCGGGTTCGTTCGGTGGTCGCTATCGCCACGACAGCGGCTGCAACTCCGCAGCAGATTGCGTGGAGTTTCGCTGGGCGCCAAGCCATTGTGGCCGATGATCAGTTTCACGATGGCTGGTACTACGACAAGGGCGCAGGTAACGGGCCCCACCGGGGGTTGGCCGCGGCTCGGGTCGTGGGGATGATCCACTATCGCTCCGACATTGAGTTCAATCGTCGTTTCGGGCGAAATAGCCGCTCCGATGTGCTTCGGGACGGCTCGATGTTCGACATTGAGCGCTATCTCACCTACCAGAGCGACAAGTTTGTTCGCCGGTTCGATGCCAACAGCTATGTGGTGCTCAACCGCATGATGGATCTCCACGATGTCGGCCGGGGTCGGGGCGGCGTCGATGCCGCGCTACGACGGGCCCAGGCGCCGTTGCTCACCGCGTCGGTGGTCACCGACTTCTTGTATCCGCCCTATCAGCAGATCGCTCTCGTCGATGGGTTCGAGGCTGCGGGTCAGTGGGCTCAGCACATCGAGATTGATGCCGATACTGGCCACGATGGGTTCTTGACCCATGGCGAACAGGTCGAGCCGCACATCCACGCCTTCTTGGACAAGGTCAGTTCGACTCGTTGATGTGCCAGCTAGCCGCTGATGCGGCGGGCAACCACTCGCTCGAGCGGCAGTTCGGCGTAGTGGGGTGCTGGGTGTGGTGTGGTGCGCACCCGGGCCACGAAATGGCCGTTGGGGCAGTTGCGGGCCTGCTTGATGCTGGCGCCGGTATCGACTCGGGCGCTGTCGAGTCCGATGACCGCGACGCCACCGAAGTGCTGGTCAGTCCCGATCCTGGCGACGCCGGGGGTGGGCTCGTCGAGGGTTTCGACCGGTCGGCGAATCGCATCGACAGTGACGGGCCAGCTGACGGGCGCGCTGCATTCGGCGCACTCAAAGACGACTCGGGTGCGAGTGTCGGTTGTTTGGGGTATCTCATGGGCGGAGATCATCAGCGCTACTGACGTCTCGGCGGACCCACAAGTCGCGAACTAATCGCGTTTGTTTTTGTCAACCTTGACGATCTCGTCGATCTCACCCATGACATCGGCCGACATGACCCAGTCTCCGGCCAGCGCGTTGGCGCCGATCTGTTCGACCGATGTTGCTCCGGCGATGACCGATGCGACTTGTTGATGGTTGAGCAACCATGACATCGCGAGTTCGAGGATTGTCTGGCCGTGGTTCGACGCGTAGGAACGCAAGATGTTGACCCGTTCGAGTCGCTCGTCGTCCAGGAAGCGGGCTCGGCGTTCGTCGTCCATGACTGCCAAGCGGGTGCCCTTCGGAGGCCCGTTCTGGCCGACCTTTCCGGTCAGTAGCCCGGATTCGAGGGGGAAGTACGGCAAGAACGCGAGGTCGAACTGGTCACATGACGCCAACACCTTCCGAACGCCGTCGCGGTGCAACACCGACATGCGGTTCTGCACCGAAGCAAACGTTGCTAGGCCGAGGTCGGTGGCGATCTCGGCCGATTCGCCGATGAGGTCGGCGTCGAAGTTGGAACATCCAATGGCGCGCACCTTGCCCGCCACGACGAGCTCGTTCAACGCTCCCATGGTGTCGGCGAGTGGCACCGAAGCGTCAGGAGTGTGGAACTGATAGAGGTCGATCCAGTCCGTGTCGAGGCGGCGCAATGAGCGGTCGACAGCCCGCCTGACCCACTCGGGTTCGCCACCGCTGAACCCGACGTCCATGCCGCCGGCCCCGAATTTGGTGGCCAGCACGATCTCGTGGCGTCGACCCTTGATGGATTGGCCGACGAACTCTTCGGACAATCCGTTGCCGTAGACGTCGGCGGTGTCGAAGAAGTTGATGCCAACATCGAGGGCGGCGTGGACGACCGTTTTGGTCTGGTCGGCATCCAGGCGCATGCCGAAGTTGTTGCAGCCAAGGCCGATGGTGCTGACCTCGAGGGGTCCAATGTGGCGTGTGTGCATGGCGCTAGCGTCCCATGTGTGCCTGAGCTCGTCGAGGTGGAGTTGTATCGAAGTGCCGCTGAGGCTGCAGTTGGGCGCACCATTTGTGAGGTGGTGGCCCCCGATGCGTGGTTCTTGAAGCGAGGTACGACGGCCGAGGGGCTAGCTGATGCGCTCGTTGGCGAGGTGGTGGTTGGGGCCCGTCGCCGCGGCAAGCTGCTGTTGGTCGACATTGGCAACACCACGCTGGGCCTGCATTTCGGCATGACGGGGCGCATCGTGGTGGATGGTTCGGCGCCGATCGATCAGCTGCTCTACAGCACCCATGTGTCCGACCCCGCCTTCGATCGCTTCGGATTGCGTTGGCACGGTGGCGGTTTGACGATCAGTGATCCGCGTCGTCTCGGCGGGGTCGAGCTCGCCCCTGACGAGGAGCGGCTCGGGCCCGATGCGCTGGCGATCAGTCCCGGCGATCTCGCCTCGGTGCTGGGGCGGACGGGCCGGCCCCTGAAGGCAGTGCTGCTCGACCAGCAATGTGTAGCCGGCATTGGCAACCTGATCTGTGACGAGACGCTGTGGCGGGCGGGGTTGTCGCCGCTGAGACCGGCCTCGTCACTGAACGATGACGAGGTTGGCCAGCTGTCCAGACGGATCAAGACCACGATTGGGATGCTGACCAAGCGGGGCGGATCACACACCGGCGACCTCCAAGATCATCGGCTCCGCGGCGGCCGTTGCCCCTCAGATGGCGCCGAGCTTCGACGCGACGAGGTGGGCGGCCGCACGACGTATTGGTGCCCGCAGCATCAGCGCTGATGTCGGCGCCAACCCACGGGGGCCAAATTGTGATGTCGCCCGTGATCTGGCTGTCGCTGGCCGCTACAGTCGCCCGCCGTGAGCCGCCTTGTCCCCATCACCGTGCGCGACATGGTGCGGGCGTGGGTGGCTGGGGTCTGTCTCGTCGTGATGGTCCTAGTCGCCGGGATGGTCGGCACGGCCGCTGGAACGGTTGGCGACACGCCGGCTAGCCCCGCCAGTCCGGTCAGCCCGGTCAGCCCGGTCAGCGCCATTGCCGACGACGAACCAGTGGTCGTGGCCCAGGCCGCCGATCCTGCCGCGGCCGATGCAACCTCAACGAGCCAGACCAAGAGCACCGACGGCACCAGACCTCTTCGGATCCTGGCGATCTTGTTTGGTGTGCTCGCACTGTTGATTGGGCGGCTCACCTACTTCTACTGGCAGGCCACCAAGCCTGCGGCTCGGCGGGGTTATCTGCCTGAGCCTGGGGTCACCAGAAGTCGAGACAAATACATCTGAGATGTCGTTGCCGGTGGGTTCACCGATCCGCTATAGTCGTACCTCCTGCGGATGTAGCTCAGTTGGCTAGAGCGCAACCTTGCCAAGGTTGAGGTCGCGAGTTCGAATCTCGTCATCCGCTCCAGAAATGGCATGAAGGCCCCGAGGTTTCAGTACCTCGGGGCCTCGGCGTTTTCGGCCTCTGGGCGCGCTCCAGGTTGGGCACCGGCTAGACATTTCGTCGTGATGCCGCCCACAGAAATTGCTGCGACCCTTGCCAACTTGCCGCTGGTGCTGCGGACCTTGCTGGCCCCGTGTGACGACGCGGTGTTGCGAGAGCGACCCGCGCCGGGCGAATGGTCGGTCGTGGAGATCATCGTCCACCTGATTGCCACGGACAGCGGAGCGTTCCGCGACCGAATCGCCTCAATTGTGGCCGGCGAACCAACGATTGGCGGATTCGACCCGTGGGCGGCGATCAATGAACGTGACGTGGCGTCCATCACGCTTGACACCTTGCTGGACGAGCTCATCGTCGAGCGCGCAACGTCGGTGGCGCTGCTGCACGGCCTGTCGGCCGACGATCTGACCAAGACCGCAGTGCTCGAACCCCACGGCACCTTCACCGCGGGCGACTTTGTGTATGAGTGGCCGTTCCACGACCAAGATCACCTGCGTCAGATCCTGGCCAACCTCCAGCAGCAGTATCTGCCCCACATGGGTGAACTCATGCAGAACGCGCTGACCGGGAACCGATGACGGCCTTCATCGACGCATCGATTGAGGCCCAGCAGGCCGCGATGGCAGATGGGCTCACGACCTCTGTTGAACTGACCGAGGCCTATCTCGAACGTATTGAGCGCCTTGACGGCCAGGTGGGTGCAGTTGTTGAGACCAACCCCGATGGGCGATCGATCGCTGCCGATCTCGACGCCGAACGAACCCAGGGTCAGGTGCGCGGGCCACTGCACGGCATTTGTGTCCTGCTGAAAGAAAACATCGACACCGGCGACC
>CAYGMW010000219.1:0-5714 GCA_964350975.1 uncultured Acidimicrobiales bacterium
ACGGCGCAACCGTGAGCGCGAGATACAACGCCACACGGCTGCGGGCCGCGTCAGCATCGACGGAGAAGAACAGCGAACCTGCCAGCGACAAGGTGACCAACATGTCGCCGGCGGCGCTCATCACATGAACTCGGGCCAACCGCATAAACGGGGTGACCACAAAGGCTTCGGCACCCTTGGCCGTACGACGTCGATCTGGTCTTGATCGGTCAACCGCGCTCACCGGTCCACTCTAGAAGAACCCGACCTCACATCTCGACGTCGACGATCGCTAAAGGTTCGCATTGAGGTGCCGACGAATCGATCGATGTCTGGTCTCAAGAATGTGCTCGGAAACGTCTACGGCGATTCCGCTGATCGTCCACAGAACGCAAAACTCGACGACGTGAAGGAGTCGATGGATGCGCTGCTCGAACACGCCGAAGAGGCGATCGACGAGCCGTTCGCCATCGAGGATCTCGACGCGTCCGAGGAGACGTCGCCATCGGCTCTTGTCGAGGAACTCGACGAGGTCGAGGAAGCTGATGACCCTGACGGACACGAAGCGGCGTACGACCCCTTCGCCGACGAGATGATGGCTGGCGACGACGACCTCGCGTTCGAAGAGTCACACGAAGACGGCGGAGACCCCGACGACCCGTGGGCCCTCATCGACGATGCTCTCGACGAAACCCCTGATGAGGCCCCCGTTGCTGCAGCCGAGGTGGTAGATGAGCTGGTAGCTGAGATCGTGGATGACGCGGAGCCGACGAGCATCGCACCAGCACCGACCGCCGGCCAGCCGAGCGCGGACCCTTCGTGGCTCGAAGAAGTCGACACCGACGAAAGCGGCGACGACTGGCTGAACGAATACGACGATGCGGGGTGGACCGGAACAACCGATGCCGACGAACTCGATGAGCTCGACGAACCGGCAGGCCCAATCCACGAAACCGCTGCGTTCGACGACCTTGAGATAGACGAACCCGCTCGCGCTGCTGTCGCAGCGGCTCCACAGGCCGGCGCCCCGGTGCTTGATGAAGAAGAAGAGGCGTGGCTCGACGATCTCTTCACCGTTGCCGCCGACGAAAGCTCAGACTCTGAGCCAACTGACGCGCTCGACGACGAAGACACCGGTCCTGAATGGAATGAACCGGCACCCGCAATCATGCACACCGCTCCTCCAGCGGCCCACACTGCGCCCCCCTCGGCTCCGGAAGCCGTCCAGGTACCTGACTTCACGCCACCAGCGGCTGCTCCGTTGGCAGCAACTCTCCCGCTGTCCGCTCCGATCGGCGGGTTCCACGCAGGCTGGGCTCGTCTCGATGACGACATCCTGCCATCCAAAAAGGCAGGCCGGTCGCGCCGCAAGCGCGATCCTGAGGTCGCAGTCGCGGACGACACTGCACATCTGAACCGAGGCGCGAGCCACGACAGCAGGTTCATCGGCCCGAGCAGCTCCGAAACCTTCACCACCGTTGCTCCCGCTCCGATGCCGGCTCCGATGCCGGCTCCGATGCCGGCTGTGCACCCTGGCATGGCGTCATTGCCGACCCAAGCCGATGGGCCACTTGACGCGTCGGATCCAGTTCACCTGTTTGCCCCCGATGAGGAACTCGAAGCTGCGTCTAAGAAGGGCCGACGCCGACAGAAGGCCCCGAAGATCAAGGCCGAAAAGATCAAGGGCAAGGGCAAGGGCAAGGGCCTTGGCGGCCGTTCTCGGGGCCGCAAGAACGACAACGGCCCCGACAGCGACATGCTGCTCGCCCAGGTCGACGCCGCGATCGCCCAGACCTCGAACGTTCAGGTCTCAGCAGCAGCTTCGGGCGACGACTTCTGGGCCGACACGCCTGCAGCCCCGGTCACCGAACCACAGGGTTCGCTGACCGGTCTTGCTGACCCCCTCGCTACCGAGACCATCCAGCCACCGGCCGCTCCCGGGTTCGGCATGGATCCAGGACCTGTCCTCGGCCGCTAGCGCTGCCCACCGCGGTCAGCCGCGGCAAGTCTCGACGGAGGCGACCGAACCGGAACCTCCGTCGAAAAATCCGAGCTTGAAGCTGGCAACGCGCGCGAACGCCGCAGCACCGTTGCCGGCTTCTGGATCGTTCAACATTGCGGCTACCGCTTCATCCAAATCGCCTCCCGTGAGTTCGAGCGGCCTGGTTGAGTCATAGGCAACATCGCCGGCCCACACGCCGGCGAGGCAGTCGGCAATGAGACCATCGGTATCGGTGATGGACTGCTCGGCCAGGATTGCTTCGCCGTAGGTCCGAGCCAGATAGAAGCCCGTCGCGAAGTCGCCAATCGCGGTGTTCAGCCGACCAGCTTCGTCCTCGTTCCACACCACCGACGCCGTTGCTTCGCAGTAGTCGAACACCTCGCCGGTGCTGGCCCCGGCGCAACCAGAAGCGCCAGCGCGATACCCGACCACATCCACGCCATTGGCCAGACCCAAATCGCTGAGGTACGGGCCCCAGAAGGTAGCCAAGTCGGCCAAGACCGCGTCGCGTGCATCGTTGTACGGCAGGTTGCCTCCATTGATGTCGCCCCGTTCGAGGTTGAGGTCGACAATCTCGACACCCACAGTCGCAAAGTCGCGGCATCGAGCCGCTCCATCGACATACCCGGACTGGAACGCATTCACCCGGTCAAAGGCAGACCCATGCGCTGAGAATCCATCAGTGGGTGCACCGGGAGGATCGCGCAGCAACAAGAACCCCGACAAGGCCCCCTCGAGGTCGCGTTCGCCCATCGACACTTGACCGTCGCCATCCACGCTGCGGCGGATCCAGGCGCCAGCGAAGCAGTCGGCTTGGAGATCTCGAATGATCGGCTCGGCGTCGAGGCCACCTCGGGTCTGTACGGCGTGCCCATATTCGTGCGCCAGCACAACACCCACGGCAGACTTGCCAAAGTTCGCGTAGAAGTTCGGAATCAGGAAGTTCGAATCCCAGGTGATGTAATCCTCAGCCGGGCAGTAGATGGCATTGCTGTTGAGGATGTTGGGGTCGAGCGGCTGGCCACAGCTGATGCGCTGACTGCCCGTCGGGTCGTAGGGGAAGATGTTGTTGAGCGGCTCGAACCTGCTGCCGTACACGTCAGGAAATTCGTCGGTCCAGTAGACCGCGAGGTCATCCACGGCGGCAGCGAGGAACGAGTCGAGGTCGTTGGCTTCGGCTGCCGTGAGCGACGATCGGGTGGTTTTGTCAACGGTCACCAGTTCGGTGCGCTGACCAACTACATCGTTGCCCGATGTGGTCCCCGTGCCACCACCGCCGCCCTGGGACGCCATGAACGCGACCACGAGGGCCACAATCACCGCGAGGAGGCCACCACCCTTGCCCAGGTTCCCGATGGGCAAGCCGCCGGCGCCGCCACCGGCCGCCCCACCTAGCAGGCCACCGCCGCTGCCACCCGATTGACCGCGCGACTTTGGCGCCGTCATGCGTTCGCCGCGGCCGCCAAGTGCTCTGCGGGATTCGCCCTCGCGTCGGATTCTCATGATGTTGTCCCGTCCCAGTGTTTGGATGCCCCAACAGCAGGGCAGCACCCTAGTGAGTCGGGCCCGCGGATTCGATCAGGGCAAGTGGATCAGGCCGAGCGTTCGAACCGATAGCCAACGCCGCGAACGGTCGAAATGAGCGCCGGACGACCCGGATCCTTCTCCAGCTTCGATCGAAGCCGCTTGACGTGAACATCGAGTGTCTTGGTATCGCCGACATAATCATGACCCCACACCGCGTCGATGAGGCTGCCTCGGGTCACCACCCGCCCAGCGTTTTCCATCAATACTTCGAGGAGCTCGAACTCCTTGAGCGGAAGGTGCACCACACCACCACCGAGGCGAACCTCATGACGATCAAGGTCGAGCACGACCCCTGACTCGTCGAGCACGCCGGCACCCTCGTCGACCACACCGTCGGGCTGCTCGGCCGACGCAGCCGCCCGTCGAAGGACCGCCCTCATTCTCGCCACCAGCTCGCGCATCCGATACGGCTTGGTGACATAGTCATCCGCGCCCATCTCAAGACCGAGAACGGCGTCGATTTCTTCGCCCTTGGCCGACACCATGATGATCGGAACCCGCGACGTCTTGCGGATCTCACGGCACACATCGAGGCCCGACATCCTGGGCAACATGACGTCCAGAAGCACCAGATCGGGGGTAATGGATTGAAACATCGCGAGCGCCTGGGTGCCATCTTCGGCACCGTGGACACGGAACCCTTCTCGTCGAAGACCGGCGCCGAGTGCGTCGAGGAACGCTGGCTCGTCGTCAACAACGAGGACATCAATCTCGGGCATCGTCGAACTCCTGAGGAAGTGAAATGGTGAATGTCGAACCGACACCTTCGCGAGACGTCACTGTGACGGTTCCCCCATGGTTGGACGCGATGTGGCGAACAATGGACAGACCAAGACCAGTGCCGCCAGTCACCCGGCTGCGGGCCTTGTCAACGCGATAGAACCGCTCAAAGATGCGCTCGATATCGTCGCTCGGAATACCAATGCCCCGGTCGCGGACGTACAACCTGGCTTCGGACTCATCGAGTTCGGCGCCCACTTCGACCGTCGAACCCTCGTCGCTGTACTTGATGGCGTTGTCGAGCAGGTTGGCGACCCCATGGACCAGCAGATCGCGGTCGCCCATCACCGACACCTGAGTCGGATTTCGTTTCATGACCACGCTGCGGCTGAGCGCCTGTTGGGCCACTCGGTCAGCAGCCTCGGCGATCACCGACGCCAGATCGACAACGTCACGCTTGCGGTCGCGTTCGAACTCAAGGCGAGACAGGTTGAGCAGGTCGTCAATGATCGCAGCGACCCGATCGACCTCAGAAGAGATCCGCCCCAGCAAGCGGTCACGCACCGTGTCGTCTGGCTCGCCTTCGATGGTTTCGGCGAGGAGACCAATCGCGGCAACCGGAGTCTTGAGTTCGTGGCTGAGATTGGCAACAAAGTCTCGCCTGACCCGATCGGTCAACGCGTCGTGGCTGGTGTCAGTTGCCGTCACCATTCCGCCCAGCAGCTCGCCGTCGGTGATCAACGGCACCCCAACCAGGCGAATCGTGCGGCTGGGTGGACCAACAATCTGGATCGTCTCGAGGCTCGCGACACCCTGCAGCGCGCTCGCGACGGCATCTTGGACGATCGGCCGCGCCAAGGCGAGCCCGTAGCGACCCTGGTGAATCTGGTGGGCAATGCCGGTCCGGGCGACCTCGCGCCCGCCCCGGTCAACAACAAGAGCGCCGCCTTCGCCGGCATCGATAGCGCGCGCGAAGAGGGCCGCGAGCTCTTCGGCCTCCGTGCTGCGTTGGTGGAGTTCGACGATGCAGCGCCCGATATCGCGCATCGAAGCTGGCGAAACGACGCCGACTTGGGCACCGAGATGGTCAAGCTCGCGACGGTGTTGGCGTTGGTCGAACCACCACCGCAACACGGCAGCCGCGGCGATCAGACACGCCACGACCGCGAGGGTCGTCATCTCAGCCCCCGACCTCGAACGACTTGCGCCGGGCCTTGGCTCGCATTGCTCCCGCGTGTTCTGGGAGCTCGCCGGTGAGCAGGTAGGTCACCCGCTCGGCGATATTGACGGCGTGATCTCCAATGCGTTCGTAGAACCGCCCGATCACCGCGAGCTGCAACGCCTGCTGGGTGTTGAGGACATGTCGACCACGGGAGTCGAAGATGGTCTGGATGTACTCGTCATGCAGATCGTCAAGACGGTCGTC
>CAYGMW010000220.1:0-5712 GCA_964350975.1 uncultured Acidimicrobiales bacterium
TTAGCACCAGCTGCCGCCGGTTCTCATTGGTTTTTTTGTTCATTTTGACGAAAATCAGAATTCATAACGGGAGGGGTGGGGGTGGGCTGACATGCTGTCCCGGGGGGTTCGTAGGCTCCCGGTTGTGTTGCTTCGAAGGTCATGTCCAGGGTGCGCGAGCTCGAGCGGCTACCCATGCCAGGTGTGCGTGGCTCGCCTCGTTGCGGCCCCGTCGATTTCGGTCTCGAAGGCCGCCTCGGCTGCAGGAGTGGTTGGCTACGACGACGTCAGCCGACTGCTCATCGGCGAAGCCAAATCGCCCTGGGGTGGGTCGCTCTTGAGGTGGTGGGCCGCTGGCTTGGCTGCGACTTGTCCCGACGAGGTCGATGTTGTCTCCTGGATCCCTGCGTCGTTGCCTGGTCGACGCCTCCGGGGCCATGACCACGGTCGAGTGTTGGCTCGCGAGGTCGGTCGGTTGCTGGGGCGGCCCGTCGCCCGACTGTTGGTGCGCCACGACGCCGTTCACCAAACGGGTCGCACCCGTGCCGAGCGACTTGAGGGCCCGACACTCGTTGCCCGCCCCGGGGTTGTCGATCAGAGAATCGTGCTGCTCGACGATGTGCACACCACCGGCTCGACCCTCAGCGCTGGAGTGCGGGCCCTGATCGAAACAGGCGCGTCGATCGTGCACGTTCGGGTGTTGGCGGTGGTGCCAGACGAGGTCTCGACCTTCAGAGCCGACTCGGCGCGTCGACCTACAACCACGTAAGGTGGCAGCACAACACAACTGAGAAGGAGTCTGTCTGTGGATGTGACGATTTCGAGTCGCAATGTCGACGTTCCGGCCGATGTGCAGGACGCGGTCCGATTGAAGATCGGAAATCTCGACAGGTTCGTATTCGGGCTAGATCACGCAGCAGTTGTGTTTCGAGAAGAGAAAAATCCGCGAATATCCGACAAGGAGCAGATGGAGGTCACCCTTCAGGGGCACGGCCACCACATCCGCTGCAAGGTGTCAGGATCCGACCAGCACCAGGCCATCGACCTGGCCGTCGAGAAGCTCGAAAAGCAGCTTCGCAAGCTCAAGACCAAGGTTGTCAAGCGGCGTCGCCCGAACCTGAAGTCCGAAGACTCGCACCACCCGCTGGCTCGAGAGGCCAAGGTTGAGGCCTTTGAAGCCATCGACGCGATCGATATCGACGACGAGATGGTCGAGGTGCCGTCGGCCGATCTGGTTGAGCCCATGATCGTCAAGCGCAAGTCGTTCGAGCTCATGGAGATGACTCCGGACGCCGCTGCGATCCGGATGCAGCTCCTGGACCACCCGTTCTTCTTGTTCCGCAATGTCGAGACGGGCCAGTGCGCAGTGGTCTACGAGCGAGACGATCACAGCCTTGGCTTGATCGATGAGGCCATCTACTAGGCCATCTACTGGGCCATCGAGCGGGCCCCCAGATAGCGCGTGTTTGGGTTGGTGCGCACCCTGCCTCGATTTGGCAGGGTGCGCCGATACCCTTGGGCGCAATGTCTCTTTTTTCCAAGATCCTTCGCACCGGCGAAGGCAAGAAGTTGCGGGCGTTGCAGGGTCTCGTACCTGACATCGATGCACTCGAATCCGAGATGCAGGCCTTGTCAGACGACGCACTGCGCGCCAAGACGGCCGAGTTCAAGGCTCGGCTCGACAAGGGTGCCGGCCTTGACGACCTGCTGATCGAAGCGTTCGCTGTTGTCCGCGAAGCTGGCGTGCGCGTGCTGGGCCAGCGGCACTACCCCGTCCAGCTCATGGGCGGCGCGGCCCTGCACTTTGGCTGGGTTGCTGAGATGAAGACCGGCGAAGGCAAGACTCTGGTGTCGACCCTGCCGGTGTATCTCAACGGCCTGTCCGGCAAGGGTGTTCACGTGATCTCCGTGAACGACTACCTCGTCACCCGCGACTCGGAGTGGATGGGTCAGCTGCACCGGTTTCTCGGTCTCAGCATTGGCCTCATCGTTCCGGGCCGCGACGGCGCTGAGTACAAACGAGCCCAATACGCGGCCGACATCACCTATGGCACGAACAACGAGTTCGGCTTCGACTACTTGCGCGACAACATGGCTCAAAAGCGCGAAGCCCAGGTGCAGCGGGGTCACAATTTCGCCATCGTCGACGAGATCGACTCGATCCTCATCGATGAGGCCCGCACCCCGCTCATCATCTCTGGCCGCCTTGCGGACGCCCAGAAGCTGTACGTGACCTTCGCCGAGATCGCCAAGACCCTCAAGCGCGACGTCGACTACGAAGTCGACGAAGAAAAGCGCAATGTGTCGGCACTTGAGCCCGGTATCGAGAAGATCGAGCAACGCCTCGGCGTCGACAACTTGTACGACCAGGTGTCGTCGAACTTGGTGCACCAGATGAACGCTGCGCTGCGGGCCAAGGAGCTCTACAAGCGCGACAAGGACTATGTGATTCAGGGCGGCGAGGTGAAGATCGTCGACGAGTTCACCGGTCGCATCCTCGACGGTCGCCGTTGGAGCGAAGGCCTGCACCAGGCCGTCGAAGCAAAAGAAGGCGTGAAGATCAAAGAGGAGAACCAAACCCTCGCGACCATCACGTTGCAGAACTACTTCCGGCTCTACGACAAGTTGTCGGGCATGACCGGTACCGCAACCACCGAAGCGGCCGAATTTGCCACCACCTACGGCATGGACGTGGTGCCGATCCCGACCAACCGAGATCTGGCCCGAATCGATCAAGCCGACCTCATCTTCAAGTCAGAAGCAGCCAAGGTCGCGGCGGTCGTCGACGACATCGAGACCCGTTCGGCCACTGGCCAGCCCGTTCTGGTGGGCACCGTCTCGGTCGAAAAGAGCGAACAGCTCAGCGACGAACTGCGCAAGCGGGGCATCGTCCATGAGGTGCTCAACGCTAAACAGCACCACCGCGAAGCCGAAATCATCGTCCAGGCCGGCCGCAAGGGCGCCGTCACGGTGGCCACCAACATGGCCGGTCGTGGCGTCGACATCCAGCTCGGCGGCAGCCCTGAAGGTATGGCCACGGCTCGGGTCAGGGCCGAAAACCTCGACCCTGACACCGAAGAAGGCGCAGCCCGTCTGGCCGAACTGATCCCACAGTTTGAAGCCCAGTGCAAGGCCGAAGGCGACGAAGTGCGCGCCCTCGGTGGCCTGTATGTGCTCGGCACGGAGCGCCACGACTCCCGTCGTATCGACAACCAGTTGCGTGGCCGGTCCGGCCGCCAGGGAGACGCCGGTGAAAGCCGGTTCTATCTGTCGCTCGAAGACGAACTCATGCGTTTGTTCGCCACCGGCGCGATGAACTGGGTGATGGGCAAGGCCCTGCCCGACGATGTGCCGATCGAAGCCAAGATGGTCACCAACGCCATCGAGCGGGCCCAAAGCACCGTAGAGCAGCGCAACGCGGAGACACGAAAGAACGTGTTGAAGTACGACGAGGTGATGAACGAGCAGCGCAAGGTCATCTATGCGCGCCGCGACCAGATCCTCGATGGTGCCGACCTGCGTGCTGAGGCTCTCGAATACCTCGAAAACGCCGTGGAGTCGATGGTGTCGACTCACTGTGTCAGCGATGTCGAAGAAGAATGGGATCTCGACTCGCTCGTCACGGACATTTCGACCACGTGGCCAACACAAGTCACCGCTGCAGACCTGGCGGGTTACACCCAGGTCGACCAGGTGATCGATCACCTCGTCGCCGAAGGCACTGCTCGATACGCCCAGCGCGAAGCCGAGCTGGGCGACACCACGATGCGCGAGGTCGAGCGCCAGGTCATGCTGCGCATCATCGACCAGCGCTGGCGTGAGCACCTCTATGAGATGGACTATCTCAAAGAGGGCATCAACTTGCGGGCCATGGGCCAGCGCGATCCGCTCACTGAGTGGCAGCGCGAGGGCTATGAAATGTTCGGCGAGCTGATGGCTGCGGTGTCTCAGGACTTCGTGAAGTACGTCATGCACGTCCAGGTCGTGGTCAACGAGCCGGCTCCGAGGGTCACCGATGTGCAGGAGTCCGGTCCGGCCGACTCTGAGGAGCGGTCGCCTACCCGCAGCGTGTCGTCGACGCTTCCGTCGGCGCCAAAGGCCGCCAGCCAGCGCTCGACCACCCCGGTCGTCAAATCCGAGGCCGAACGGATTGGTCGCAACGACCCGTGCCACTGCGGCAGCGGTAAGAAGTACAAGCTGTGCCACGGTAAGGCGAACTAATCCTGTGAAGGACTACACCGACACGTTCCGAGAGCTGCGCGCCCGGCTCGACCAGGCCAAGGGCTATCTGCGGCTTGATTATGCGCGCGACCGGGTAGTGCAACTCGAAAGCGATGCGTCGCGACCCGACTTGTGGGACGACCCAGAGCAGGCCCGCAAGGTCACCGGCGAGTTGCGATCACTCCAGGACGACATCGACGTGTGCTCCGGCCTCGGTGACGACCTCGACAATGTCGAGGTGCTGTTCGACTTGGCCCGAGAAGAAGGCGACGACAGCCTCGAAGCCGAGATCTTGTCGAACATCGCCGACCTTCGGGAGCGTTTCGACGCCGTCGAACTGCGCTCATTGTTGTCGGGTCCAAACGACGAAAACGATGCAGTGTGCGACATCAACTCTGGTGCTGGCGGCACCGATGCCCAGGACTGGGCCGAGATGTTGTTACGTATGTACACCCGCTGGGCCGAGCGCCGAGGCCTGACCGTCGAGATCAATGAGGTCACCGAGGGCCAAGAAGCCGGCATCTCCTCAGCGACGTTCATCGTCCGCGGCCGGTATGCCTTCGGCTACCTGCAAGCCGAGCGTGGTGTGCATCGTTTGGTCAGGATCTCGCCATTTGACGCCAACGCCAGGCGCCAGACCGCCTTTGCGGCCCTCAAGGTCGTCCCGTTCTTCGATGCGGTGTCCGACGAGGTCGACATTGACGAAAAGGACCTGCGGATCGACACCTATCGGTCCTCAGGCGCAGGCGGCCAGCACGTCAACGTCACCGATTCAGCAGTGCGTATCACCCACTTGCCCACCGGCATTGTGGCTGCGTGCCAAAACGAGCGTAGCCAGCACCAAAACAAGGACCGCGCCATGCAGATGTTGGCCGCCAAGCTGGCAGCCAAGCAGCGCGACGAACGCCTGGCTGAGATGAACGCCCTCGCGGGCGAACAGCGTGATGTTGCCTGGGGAAGCCAGATCAGGTCGTACGTGTTGGCCCCGTATCAGCAGGTCAAGGACCTTCGGTCAGGCTACGAAGTCGGTAACCCTGACGCCGTGCTCGGCGGGGATCTCGATGGATTCATCGAGGCCTGGCTGCGCTGGAATCAAGAACAGCAACCAACGGCCTGATCGGTCGACAAGACATCTGGCGGCACGCGCTGCCAACGATTGAGCCTCCAGCTGTCGTACCCTCGTCGCACAGCGCGGCGCACCGACCTGGAGTGTGTGGAAAGACCCCATGATTCGACTCGAAAATGTCTCCAAGGTGTACACACCTGGGGGGCGTAACCAGCAATCGACCGCGGCGCTCAATGGCGTCAGCATCGACATTGCCAAGGGCGAATTCGTGTTCCTCGTGGGGGCCTCGGGTTCGGGCAAGTCGACGTTCTTGCGCTTGCTGACCAAACAAGAAGTGCCTGAAGGCGGCCGTATCTGGGTGGCCGGCAAGGAGATCAACCAGCTGTCGTCGTGGAAGGTGCCCTTCCTGCGCCGCAACATCGGCAGCGTCTTTCAGGACTTCAAGC
>CAYGMW010000221.1:0-1210 GCA_964350975.1 uncultured Acidimicrobiales bacterium
ACCCAGCGATGGTCTTCACCGAGCTGGCGGTTGAACCAGACCCAGTTGTGGGTTGTCAACGACGCATAGTCGTCAGGAAACTCGCGCTGCAGATGGCCAATCACGGCCAAGCCGTCAGCCATATACGACCAGCCGCCGGAGACCTCGTTGCGAACACAGTGCAGGAACTGGAATCCCGGCGGTGTCTCCCGCGTGGGCAGGTCGGTGTGGCTGTTCAGTTCGAGACCAGTGTTGGCCGTTGAGTCGGGCACGATGTTGGCCTCGACGGTAAAGACCTGGCCGAAGTTGGAGCCCCGGATCGGGCCGACGTGGCCCATCAGCGCCTCGAGGGCATCGAGATCGGTGCCAATGCCGCGTAGACGGCACAACCCGTAACGAGCCATGGTGCTGAGCCATTCGCCAACCGCGGTTGCGGCCTCATCGCTGTCGAGCGGTGAAGCCAGTTCGACGGTCGGCGGTGATGCCATCGTGGCCGTCGTCCACACCTCTCGGGTCGGCAGCGGGGCGTCGGGTAGGTGGACGCCGTCGGCCACGTGCCGCAGCCAGCCAGGGTGGTAGGTCGACTCGGTGCCATTGGCCCACAGCACGGCGACCGCGCCGTCAGCGTCGACCGACGCCGAGGTCAAAATCGACGGGTCAGGCAGCCGCGACGGGGTGATCACACACTCGCGACTGACCGGTTCGAGGGCCCGCTCGACATCGTTTTCGAACAACCACAGGCTGTAGGCGTCAAGAACAACACCGTCGGGCCACACCACGCGCACGAACTCACCGTCGACGATGGCCGACTCGGGCGGGGCCCAGTCGTAGCAATAGTGGTCGGGGGTGGAGGGCTCGCAACGATCGGGTACCGCAGCAGACATGTTTCCTCCCGCTCAGGCAGAAGCCCGAATAGCACGACGGGGCAACAACGACAGCACCGCAATACCGGCCAGCGCCACCGCGAGCAGCCCCGCATAGTGGCTCAAGAAGTGGAAGCCGAACGCCTCCAGCACCAGCCCAGACAGCAATCCGGCCGACGCCCCGGCGACCGTCATTGCCAAATCCGACGCGCCCTGCACCATGACTCGTTCGGTTGGGCTGAACGCCGCAGTCAACATGGCGCTCGAAGCGACCAGGCCGAAGCTCCATCCCAGCCCGACCAGGAAGAGGCCGACGAACATGCCAGTGCGGTCGTCGGCGTCGGTGTGGGCGGCGGTCTCGGCACCAA
>CAYGMW010000221.1:1220-5693 GCA_964350975.1 uncultured Acidimicrobiales bacterium
CAACGAACAAGATCAGGCCGCCCATCGCGATGGTGAGTCGAGGGCCAACCCGGTCGACGATGCGCCCAACCACCGGGGCGAACAGGTACATACCGACAATATGGACTGAGATCACGAAACCGACGATGCGCAGCTCGTGGTTGCCGTCTTTCATGTGCAATGGCGTGGCGATCATCACGCCTGCCATAACAAATTGGCCAACGACCATCGCGAGCACGGCCAAACGGGCCGCTGGGCGTTGCCATAGCTGGACGAACGACTGCGACAGCTTGGGACGATCGGCTACCGCACCAAGGCCACCAGCAGCCACCAGAGGATCGGGGCGAAGCCAGCGGTCGATCGAGAACGAGGCGATGCCATAGAGCAGAATCGACATCATGAAGGGGCCAGCGAGCTCGTCGAATCCCATCGATTCGGCGACGAAGCCAGCGGGGCCCAGGGCCAAGGTCGGGCCAAATACCGAACCAAACGTGCCGCCCCACACGAGCAACCCAATGGCTTTGGCCCGGTCTTCTTCGGTGGCTAGGTCGGCGGCCGCGTACCTGGCCGACAAGGTGCCGGCCGCACCGATCCCGATGCCCACGAGACCAGGCAACAGAAGCGGATAGATCTCGAGAATCGTGGCAAACAGGGCAACAATGGCGCCCGCGAAGCCAATACCCCACGCCATCCGGAGAGCAGGACGACGGCCGAGTCGGCTCGACATCCGCGAGATCGGCACCGTTCCTAGGGCGTTGCCGACCGTCATACATGCAGCAGCGAAGGTGCCCCAGGCGTCGTTACCCGTGAGTTCCTTGCCGAGCGTGGCCGCGGTGGCGAACGCACCTGACATGGCCGCGCCTGCTGGGATAGCTCCGACAAACAACACGACCAGCGTGCGACGCTGTAGGGCTGCTCGATCGATATCGCTTAGGGGCGCAGCGTCAGTGATCACGGCCGCGGACGATACTGCACCGCGACCACCATGACGGATTTCAGTGCTGGAGTTGCTCGGCGAGCCGATCGGCGGCTTCGACCACCAGCAGTCCGATGTCGTGGAGTTGGTCCGGGTTCGGGAACCGATAGGAGGGCCCCTCGATGTGTAACGCGGCTGTGACCTCGCCATCGGTGCCGATCACCGGTGCCGCCACCGACGTAATCCCGATCACGAACTCCTCGTAGCCCCAGGCGTACCCGAGGCTTCGGGCCTGAACGAGGCGGTCATGTAGCACTGAGGGGTCGGTCACGGAGTTGATCGTGCTCGCGGTGAGCGGTCCGTTCAACAGGTCGCGCACCCGCCGACGTGGCATATGCGCCAGAGCGACAATGCCTGACGGGACGGTGTGGATCGGGGCTGTTTCGCCTGTCCAGTCCCGTACCTGGACGGCGCTTGGCGCTTCGACCTGGGCCAGGTACAGCATCGTGTTGCCGACCACCACCGAGACTCCCGCGGCTTCGCCAGCTTCGGCAACGAGTTCGGCCAGATGCGGACGAGCCATCGCGACGAGGCTTCCTCGGCCCCGATACGACGCTCCCAGCTCGCCCAGCGCTGGCCCGACTTGGTACTGGCCTCCGGCCTCGACCTGCTCGACTGCTCCCTGCACCTCCAAGGTGGCGAGGAGACGAGACACGGTGCTCTTTGGCAGGTCGACATCGTCGGCGAGGTCGGTGACACCCATCGGCCCGCGTCCGAGTGCTCGCAGGAGGGCAAAGGCTCGCTCGATCGACTGTACCGACATGCGGAACAGCCTAGCGGCGGTTCCGCATGGTGGACCAACGCGATTAGCGCGCTGCGACCACCCGGTCGACGACCCAACCAACCACCTGATCCACGCCCAC
Organism: uncultured Acidimicrobiales bacterium; assembly: GCA_964350975.1. Lineage (GTDB taxonomy): Bacteria > Actinomycetota > Acidimicrobiia > Acidimicrobiales > Poriferisodalaceae > JAADHX01. The sequence continues at coordinate 3,039 of CAYGMW010000221.1, forward strand.
TCGATCCGTGACCTGACCCAAGCGGGTAGTGACCTCAACCTCGCCGTCGGCCAGGGCCTTACCGATGGTGACCCGGTAGGGGATACCAATCAGTTCGGCATCAGCGAACTTGACCCCGGCGCGGGCGTCGCGGTCGTCAAGGAGCACATCGACGCCCGCGGCTTTGAGGTCGGCGTAGATGGCCTCGCCCGCAGCAACACCTGCCGCGTCCTTCATCGAGGCAATCGTGATGACTGCCTCATAGGGCGCAATACTCACCGGCCACGCGATCCCGCGATCGTCGAAGTAGGTCTCGACTGCGGCGGCCATGGCCCGGCCAATACCGATGCCGTAGCTGCCCATAATCATGCTCTGGGTCTTGCCGTTGGGGTCGAGGACCTTGGCATCGAAGGCCTCGGTGTACTTGCGACCCAGCTTGAAGATGTGGCCAGCCTCGATACAGCGAACAATCTCAAGCGGGGTCTGGCAGTTGGGGCAGGCTTCGCCGGCGGAGACTTCGCGTAGATCGGCCCACTGGCCAACGGTGATATCTCGCTCGACCGACACGCCTGAGTAGTGCCAGTCGTCGTCGTTGGCACCAGTCGTCATATTGGTGCGGCCAGACAGGGCGTGGTCGGCCACGACGGGCAGCTCGACCCCGACCGCGCCGAGGCTGCCTGGGTTGGCGCCCAGTGCGGCCAACGCCTCTTCAGGGGTGGCCGGCCGGATGTCGATCGCCCCGGTGGCGTCTTGGAGCTTCTGCAGGTTCAGCTGGTGGTCGCCGCGCACGAGCGCCAAGGTGATCTCGCCATCGAGCATCATCACCATGGTCTTGATTTGGCGATCGGCCGATGCGCCCCCCTCGATAGTTTCCAGGGCTGCGATGGTGCGCACACCAGGGGTAGGGAACCGAACTGGTGCTTCGGATCCGGCTTCGTCGGTGATCACGGCGAGCGTCGAGGTGGCTCGTTCGACGTTGGCCGCGTAGCCGCACGACGTACAGCGCACGACGTCGTCCTCGCCTGCAGGGGAGGGGACCATGAACTCGATGCTGGCCGAGCCACCCATGGCGCCCGACGATGCTTGGACGGGCATTGCGGGCAACCCGAGCCGGTCAAAGATGCGCACGTACGCGTCGTGGTGCAAGTCGAACGAGGCGTCGAGGCCCGCCTCGTCGATGTCGAAGCTGTAGGAGTCCTTCATGGTGAACTCGCGCACCCGCAGCAGGCCGCTCTTGGGGCGGGGTTCGTCGCGGAACTTGACGTGGATCTGGTACCAGATCTGGGGGAGCTGTTTGTAGGACGCCAGCTCGAGGGCCAAGGTGGTGAAGACCTCTTCTTCGGTCATCCCCAACGCCAGCTCGGCGCCCTTGCGGTCGACCAAGCGGAACATCTCGTCGCCCATGACCTCCCAGCGGCCCGACTGTTGCCACAGCGACGCCGGATGCATGGTGGGCAGCTGGAACTCTTGGCCGCCGATCGCGTTCATCTCGTCGCGAACAATGGTGGCGATCTTTTCGTGCACCCGCAGGCCCAAGGGCAGCATCGAATAGTGCCCGGCATGCAACTGGCGCATGAAGCCACCGCGGATGAGCAGCTGATGGCTGGCAGCGCCCGCGTCAGCAGGAGCCTCGCGGAGAGTGGGGACGAACAACTTGGACCAGCGCATAGCCGATCACGATACCGGGCTCGCCACCACGAGTCGGCGTGCTTTACCGGCACTGGGGCCTGTCCCGCATTGTGGGCCGGTTCCATTCCTGACGGCGACCTGTTGCGACCTGAAGTACGATTTGGCCGCTCCCGAGAGGGCCACAGCAGCACCGAGGACGTCCACCATGACGAGCACCATGGAGCGGCGATCACGTCGCCAACACCTTCCCCGCCCCCGGCTCACCAGCCCACTCGTGCGCGAGAACGGCGAGCTGAGGCCGGCCACCTGGGACGAAGCCCTCGATCGGGCCGTTGCCGGCCTATCGGCCGCCAAGGCCAAGGGCCCTGGCGCCGTGGGCGTGTTCAGCTGCTCGAAGGCCACCAACGAGATGAACTATGCAGCCCAGAAGTTCATCCGGGTCGCAATGGGGTCGAACAACATCGACTCCTGCAACAGAACCTGACACGCCCCCAGTGTCGTCGGTCTGGCGACAGTCTTTGGAGCAGGCGGCGGTACCTCGTCCTATGTCGAGGTAGAGACCGCTGACGTGATCTTGTTGTGGGGTTCCAACGCCCGCGAAGCCCATCCCATTTACTTCCACCATGTGATGAAGGCCCTCGACGCCGGGGCTGTCATGTACGCCGTCGACCCCCGCCGAACCTCGAGCGCCCAATTTGCCGACGTCTGGCTGGGCCTTGAACTCGGTTCCGATGTGGCGTTGGCCAACACCGTCGGACGCGAGATCATCGCTGCGGGCCTGGTCAACCGGGCCTTCGTCGACCATTCGACGGCGGGTTTCGACGCCTATCGCGCCGCGGTCGACAGCTACACGTTGGAGCGGGGCGAAGAACTCACCGGCATCCCGGCCGCGGTCATTCAAGAGATGGCCCACGCGTATGCCACGGCCGAGTCGGCCCAGATCCTGTGGACCCTGGGCATCACCGAACACCACAACGCGGTCGACAATGTGCTGGCCCTGTGCAACCTGGCCCTGCTGACCGGACACGTGGGTCGATGGGGCAGCGG
>CAYGMW010000222.1:0-5612 GCA_964350975.1 uncultured Acidimicrobiales bacterium
TGCCGACGACCCGAGCCCCAGATCGACAAGGTTGGCCAAGATCAGGGTGGTGTACCCAAAAGATGGCCGGTTGGCGATGGCCGCCGCAATTGGGTGGCTTGCGCTGACGAGCGACGTCCCGTTCGGCAGCACGACCCGGAGGGTCGTGTTGTACAAATCTCGGGTCCCGGTCGACGCCGGGTTGGTCATGGCGAACCGAAAGTTGACCTGTTCGCCGATCAGGGCCGTGCCCGAGGCGGGCCCCGTCATCTCGAGCACGATCGGGTCGACCGAGATTGCGGAGGCCTCGTCGACATTGCCGAGTGGGCTGGTGACGCCAACGGCCGCGGCCAACAACGCGACAGCCACGACGGCAGCACTCGTTCTGGGTGTAGCTGCTCTTCGTTCAGCAGCTCTGGGGGCGCGGCGCAGCGCCAGCGCACGACCTGTTCCCGCGACCGAAGCCCAACTCACCGAAGGCCTGTCGACCGCAGTCGTCTGCGTTCACGCACTTTTCGGCGCGTTCGCTGTCGATTCGACGGCCGCGAGCGTCTAGGATCTGCCACTGGCCGCATCGGGACCCGTCCCGACACGACACCTTCTGGAGCTCCCATGTCCGACGCTGACGATGACGACGACTTCTTCTTGTGGTTCGCCACCGCCACAGTGATCATCGTGGCCGTGGTCATCGCATCGATCGCCGGGCTCGCCGTCGCCCTGACGTAATCCAGCGCCGGCGAGAGCTCACTGGGCCTCGAGCGTCGACCAGACATTTTCACAAATATGTGCGCTCTGTGGGAAGACGACCCGGTTCGGGCAGGTTGAATAGACCAACTGCCTGTCATCTGCCGGGGGAACTCCTATGGATATTGCCGATTCCGTCATCGACCTCATCGGGAACACCCCGATGGTGCGTTTGCCCCAGGTCGCAGGCCATCTGAGCTGTCAGGTCGTGGCCAAGGTCGAGATGATGAACCCCGGCGGTTCGTCAAAGGATCGCCCCGCGCTGGCGATGATCGAAGCAGCCGAACGCAGTGGTGAGCTGGTTCCGGGCGGAACCATTGTCGAACCAACCTCGGGCAACACCGGAGTCGGCTTGGCCATTGTTGCGGCCCAGCGGGGCTACAAGTGCGTATTCGTGATGACCGACAAGGTGGCCCCGGAAAAGGTCGACTTGTTGCGCGCCTATGGAGCCGAGGTCGTCGTCTGTCCCGTAGCGGTTGCACCCGAGGACCCAGAGTCGTACTACTCAACCGCCGAACGACTCGTGAACGAGATCCCCAACGCGTACCGGCCAAACCAGTACTTCAACCCCATCAATCCAGACGCTCACTTTGCCTCGACGGGGCCTGAGATCTGGCGCCAGACCGATGGCAAGATCACCCATTTCGTCGCCGGCGCCGGCACAGGCGGCACCCTCGGTGGTGTGGGTCGCTACCTCAAACAGATGAATCCCGCCATCCAGATCATCGCCGCCGACCCCGAGGGGTCGGTCTATTCGGGTGGCTCGGGGCGACCGTACTTAGTGGAAGGTGTGGGCGAAGACTTCTGGCCGACCACCTATGACCCCGATGTGGTCGACCGTGTGATTGCGGTGAGCGATGCCGACAGCTTTGCCATGGCCCGCAAGGTCTCCCACGAAGAGGGCCTCCTGATCGGCGGATCGTGCGGCACGGCCATGGCGGCCGCGCTTGAACTCGGTGAAGAACTCGGCCCTGATGACCTGGTCGTTGTGTTACTCCCCGACTCGGGCCGGGGGTACCTGTCGAAGATCTTCAATGATGCCTGGATGGCCGAATACGGCTTCTTGACGACCGCCACCGGCGTCAGCGTCGGCGAGGTGATCGATGCTCGGCGCGGTGACACCGAGCTCATCTATGTGCGACCTCACGAAACGGTGCGCGATGCCATCAAGGCCATGCGCAAACACGACATCAGCCAGCTCCCCGTGGCCAAGAACGACTGGCCCCTGGCTGCGGCCGAGGTGATGGGTTCGGTCAACGAACTGCGCCTCATGGACGTCGCGTTCGGTAACCCTGCGGTGCTCGATCAGCCCGTCGAGCAGTACATGAACGTATCGCTGCCCACGATCGGGACCGGGCAACCCATCGAGCTTGCCGTGGCCAAGCTCGACACGTCGTCGGCACTACTTGTGCTCAAAGGGGGGCGCCCATGCACCATCTTGACCCGCTCCGATGTGCTCAACTACCTGTCGCCCGAACTCGACACATTGACACCCGAGCTTCAACCATGACATCGGAACATCACCCATGAGCGTCGACCAACCCACCGACGGCTTCGAGACCCGTGCCCTGCACGCGGGTCAGGACCCCGAACCCATCACCGGCGCGGTGATTCCGCCCATCTTCCAAACATCGACGTTCGCCCAGCCCGCGGTTGGTGAGCACCTTGGTTATGAGTACGCCAGAACGGGCAACCCGACGCGCACCGCGCTTGAGGTGTGTGTGGCGGCCCTCGAAGGCGCCGCGCATGGACTGGCCTTCGCCAGCGGTATGGCCGCGACCGACACCTTGTTGCGCCGTCTCAGCCCGGGCGACCACTTGTACTTGGGTAACGATGCCTATGGCGGCACGTACCGCATCATCAACAATGTGTTCGGCAACCACGGGGTGCGACACACCGCGGTCGATCTGACGAACCCGGCCGCGCTGGTCGAGTCATGGGACCGGGCCACCAAGCTGGTCTGGGTCGAAACCCCGACCAACCCCTTGCTGACGGTCGTCGATATTGCCGCCATTGCCGAGATCACCCACTCGATGGGCGCCAAGCTGGTCGTCGACAACACCTTCGCCTCGCCGTATTTGCAGAACCCGCTGGCGCTCGGCGCCGATGCGGTTGTGCATTCGTCCACCAAATATCTCGGCGGCCATAGCGACACTGTTGGCGGTTTTGTCGCGACGAACAACGCCGAATGGGCTGCCGATCTTCGATATCTGCAGAACGCGGTCGGTGCGGTCCCTGGCCCGTTCGACTGCTTCTTGCAGCTCCGAGGTGTCAAGACGCTCGCGGTGCGGATGGATCGCCACTGCGCCAACGCCGAACGCGTCGTCGAGATGCTGGTCAAGCATCGGGCCGTCAGCAAGGTGCTGTACCCGGGCCTTGCTGAGCATCCGGGCCACGACATCGCCACCCGCCAGATGCGCAACTTCGGTGGCATGGTGTCGTTCCGCTTGCGCGGCGGACTCGACGTGGCTATGAAAGTTGCCGCCGAAACCCGGCTGTTCACCCTGGCTGAGTCCTTGGGCGGCGTCGAGTCACTCATCGAGCACCCGGGCATTATGACCCACGCCTCGGTGGCTGGATCTGACCTGGAAGTACCAGCCGACCTCATCCGCTTGTCGGTCGGCATCGAATCGGCCGACGATCTTGTTGCCGACCTGAGCGACGTGCTCGACCGCGTTGGCTGACCGACCCACGATGGCAGGATCACCAGCACACGGCAACGAAACCATCCTCGTGTCGGTCACCGGGCAAGACGCCCCTGGCCTCACCACCGACTTATTGTCGATCCTTGGCGAGGCCGGCGCTGAGGTTGGTGATATCGAACAGGTCGTGATCCGGGGGCGGCTCAACCTCGGCATCTTGATCCGGGTGCCCACCGGGCGCGACCTGCTGCGCGAACTGCTGTTGTTCGGCTGGGAGCACGGCATGCAGGTGCACTTCGAACCCGTCGACCCGACCCCGACCCCGATCCGGGTCAAGCACGCGGTCACGGTGTTGGCGCGAGAGCTCAGCCCGGCGTGTTTGGCTTCAGCCACCGCCGCGATTGCCAAAGCCGGCGGCAATATCGACCGGATCTGGCGCCTGAGCCGTACCCCGGTCATGTCCTATGAGTTCCTCGTCGTTGACGCCGACGAAGACGAGCTGCGCGAAGCCATGGTGAAAATCGCCTCGGAGCATCACTTCGATGTGGCCGTGCAGCGCGAGATGGTCGGGCGGCGCAATAAGCGCCTCGTCGTGCTCGACGTCGATCAGACCCTCATCCAAGACGAGATCATCGACCTGCTCGCCGACGAGGCCTGCGTGGGCGCTCAGGTCCACGAGATCACCATCCGGGCCATGGCCGGCGAACTCGACTTCGAGACGTCGCTTCGCGAACGGGTGGCCCTACTCGCGGGGCTCGACGAGGCAGCACTCATCCGGGCCCGCGACCGGGTGCGTCTGACCCCGGGGGCCGCAACCTTTATCCGCACCCTGCATCGGCTCGGCTTGCGCACGGCGATCATCTCCGGTGGGTTCCAGTACTTCACCGACCATCTGGCCGAGCGCCTCGGCCTCGATCACGCCTATGGAAATGTTCTCGAGGTGGTCGACGGGGCTCTCACCGGCGGCCTGGTCGGCCCGATCATCGACGCCGAGCGCAAGGCGGTGTTGTTGCGCGAACTGGCGGCGTCCTATGAGATACCGCTCACTCAGACGGTCGCGGTGGGCGACGGTGCCAACGACCTGAACATGCTGCAGGCCGCCGGTTTAGGCATTGCCTTCAATGCCAAAGCCCTCGTGCGCGATGCTGCCGACACGGCGGTGTCGGTGCCGTATCTCGACGCGGTGTTGTTCTTGCTTGGATATCGCAGCGAGGACATCTTGGCCGCAGACGAACACTTCGGCTCCGATGCCGACGCCACCAGGCGCCATCAGGACCGGGTCTGACCCAGCAGTCGTCGCGACAAGTTGTCGCGATGTACTGAACTTTGGTGCCGCGCCGGCCGATGGATCACCATCGCCAAAGGACACCTCGACATGGCAAGCCGAAGCAGTACACGATCCGTCGCGCGGGCACTCGCAACGATGATCCTCGCATCGATGCTCGCTGTCGTGAACAGCGGACCCATCGCGGCCGCTGAGATCACGTCGCTCGAAGCAGTCGACATCGGTGTGAGCTCAGCCACTCTGCGCTGGCAGACCGACTCCCCGACGACCGCGACGGTTGTCTACGGGCCAACCTCATCTTTTGGGCGAGCGATCGTGCTGGCCGAACCAGCCATCACCCATACCACTGCGCTGACTGGGCTGGATTGCAACACCGACTACCACTATGTGGTCATCTCAACCGACGCGGATCAGGTCGTCACCAGCAGCGACGAACAGATCCTGAGCACCGCACCGTGCGCTGCATCGGCGCCGGCGATTCGCGTGGTCGCCACGATGACCAGCGCCGACATCTCGTGGGAGTCAACCCAACCGGGCCATGGCCATGTGATCTATCGCCTCGTCCCCAATGAGGAGAACCCAGCAACTGCTCCGGACGTGCTCGTGGACGGGCCCGACCGGGCCATCAGCAACCACCTCATCGCCCTGACCGACCTCTTGTGCGACAGCACCTATGAGGTCGAAGCGTCGACCACCCTGGTCGACGGCACCGTCGAGTCCACCTCTACCGTCCAGTTCGCCACCTACCCGTGCGACCCGTTCATTGAGAACGTGTCGGTTGATGCTGGACCCACGACCGCAACCATCACCTGGACCACCGACGAACAAGCAACCGGATCGGTCCTGGTCGGAACATCAACGAGCTATGGCCTCGAACTCGACGCGGTGCTGACCTCCAACGTCCATCGGGTCGATATGGCCGACCTCACCTGCTCAACGACCTACCACTACCGGGTCGTGTC
>CAYGMW010000223.1:0-5573 GCA_964350975.1 uncultured Acidimicrobiales bacterium
GGGTCAGGTGGTCGACGCGGCCATGGTCGACGGTGCAGCCACGCTGATGTCGATGTTCTTTTCGTTTAGGGCCATGGGCATGCACAACGAGCGCGGAACCAACCTGCTCGACACGGGTGCCCATTTCTATGACGTGTACGAATGCGCCGACGGCGAGTACGTGTCAGTGGGGTCGATCGAACCCCAGTTCTACGCGCTGTTCCTCGAAAAGACCGGTTTGGCCGGCGAGTTGCCGCCCCAGATGTCGCGCTCGGACTGGCCAGCGGCCAAGGCCATCGTGGCCGAGCGGTTCAAGACCAAGACCAGGGCCGAGTGGTGCGAGCTCATGGAGCACACCGACGTGTGTTTTGCCCCGGTGCTGTCGCTCGACGAGGCGGCCGCGCATCCTCACAACGTCGAGCGCGGCACGTTCACCGAACTCGATGGGGTGTTGCAGCCCAATCCGTCGCCGCGCTTTAGCCACACTCCGCCTGAGTTGACCACCGCCCAAGCTGCGGCTGGGGCCAACACCGATGCGCTGTTGGCCGAACTGGGTCTTGACCATGCTGCTATCGCTGAGCTCAAGGCATCTGGGGCGGTGGCCTAGTGGCCACCTTGGTGGCGTTCCATGCCCACCCCGACGATGAGGCCATCGCGACGGGTGGTGTGATGCGCATGGCCGCCGATGCGGGCCACCGGGTGGTGCTCGTGGTGGCAACCCGGGGCGAATGTGGCGAGGTCAACGACGGTTTCTTGGCCGCAGGGGAGACCTTGGGCGAACGCCGCGAAGCCGAGCAGCGCATCTCGGCCGAAGTGCTGGGCGCGGCCCGCTTGGAGTTCCTTGGCTACCGCGACTCGGGCATGGCCGGCGAACCAACCAACGACGATCCGGAGTGCTTTTGGCAGGCCGATGTCGAAGCCGCAGCCCAGCATTTGGCGGTCATTTTGGCCGAAGAAAACGCCGACGTGTTGACCTGTTATGACCACCACGGCGGTTATGGACATCCCGACCACATCCAGGTGCACCGGGTTGGTCATCGTGCTGCCGAGATCGCTGGCACCGCTCGCGTCTATGAGTCGACAATGAACCGAACGCGGATCGCCGAACTGCAAGCGGCGGCCGCACAGTCCGTCGAGGCGGCACCCGATGCGCCGGACATGCCGGACATGCCTGACATCTCCGAAGCCGACACGTTTGGTTCGCCCGACGAGATCATCACCACGGCAGTCGATGTCACGTCAGTGGTTGCAGTCAAGCGTCGCGCCATGGCGGCTCACGCCAGCCAGATCGACGAGTCGTCGTTCTTTTTGGCTATGCCACCCGAGGTGTTCGAGATGGCCTTCGGAACCGAATGGTTCATCCGGACAAGACCTCCCGTTGGACCCGATGCGGCCCGAGAAACCTCGCTGTTTGGTGATGCTCCATGAGTCCCGACGAAACCCCGCCGCTCGCTCCTGGCCTGTTGCCCCTGTACGCCGAGGCCGCAGCGATTGCCGATCTGTCTCCGGCCAGCGCGTGTGCCTTGCTCAGGATGCTGGTTCGAGCCCTCGTCAAACAAGCAGGTGGATCAGGACGCCACCTGGTGAACGACATCAACGATCTGGTGTCAGGAGGTCTCGACGTCGGCGTGTTGCGGGCCTTGGATTCAGTTGCCCTGAGCGACACCCAGTCTCGACGGCCGGCTGAACTCGACCTCAGCGACGGCCACAGCGAGGTCCGCAACCTGTCGGTTCTCGTGCATCTGTTAGCTCGGGCTCGCTGATCTGTCATACAGAACTCGCCGATCTTGCCGATGGATTGGTAGATTCGCCGTTACGAACAAAGGGGAACATGCATGAAGCGCATGATGAAAGCCGACGAGTTGGCCCGCGACGCACGATTCAACCGCACTCGTCTCGAAGACTCGATCTTTGACCCCCGAAACGCCCGCGTTCGAGAAATCCGCGAAACCGAAGGTGGCAACAACCTTCAGCACAAGAACCCCGAAGCCCCCGACGCGGCTCGGGCCCTGATGCACGGCATCTTCACCGGCGAAATCCAAGCCCTCGAGGGTGCTGGCCGCACGTGCTGGGACTTCGAAGTGGGAACCGGCGCCGACGAGGTTCCCTTCGAAATGAAGCTCGACATGGCCCGCCAGTGCTGGGACGAGGCTCGCCATTGCGAGATCTCCCTCAAGCTCAACGAGCACATGGGCACCGACATTGGCGAGTTCGATGAGCAGGTGTTCTTGTTCGAAGCCGCGTGCAACGATGACCCGATGTTGCGCCTCACAGGCGTCAACCGGGCCCTCGAAGGTCTCGCCATCGATGTGTTCAACACCATGCGCGACTTTGGCGACCTGAGCGGCGACCCGGTGTTGTACTTCTGCGAAGACTGGATGCTCGCCGACGAGGTCACCCACGTGAAGATGGGCTCAGACTGGCTTCGCAAGGTCACAGCCAACGACAAGCCGCGCCAGGCCAAGGCCCTTGAGTTCCAGCGCACTGTCGACAAATTGTTCAGCCTTGGCGGCTTCCGGAGCGAAGACGACAAGTCACCGGTTCACTTGGCCCGTTCGTTCCGTCAGCAGGCTGGTTTTACCGACGACGAGATCCACGAACTCGTCGATCTTGCGGCCCAGTCAGCCGAAGAAGCTCGGATTCGCTCAAACGAAGCCCGCGAAGCTGCAACTGTGTAGTCCCGGCGCTGGCAGACTGCACGGGTGGTCGAATTCCATGCCCAGTTCGCCTGGGTTGTTGTTATCGCTAATGGTCTGGCCGGTTCGTGGGTATTGGCCGCGAACTGGATCGAATCGGTACGCCACCGCTTGATGTGGTGGGCCGTGGGCGTGGCCCAAGTGCTCATGATGATCCAGGTGGTCCTCGGTGTCATTGCCCAGAACGTGGACGAGGTCGAAGCCACCGGGTTCCACATGTTCTATGGCTTCTTGACCACCATCAGCATCGCGATCTTGTACAGCTACCGCCAACAGGTCGAGGGTCACCTCTATCTGTTGTATGGCCTCGGAACCTTGTGGATCATGGGCCTTGGTATTCGGGCCATGTTCTTGATGGCCTAGCTCGTTTGGCGCCAGGGTTGGTTTAGTCGCTACCGTCGGTCCCACGAGATGTCGAGCGAGCAACTCGACCCACTGCTGAACCAACCAAGGACCACCATGCGCGCAGCCCTGTTGACCGAAGCCGGACAACCTCTCCAGCTCGTAGACGACGTCGAGATTGAGTCGCCCCGTGCCGGCGAGGTCAAGGTGCAGCTGCACAACTGCGGGCTGTGCCATTCTGACCTCCACTTCATCGACGGCTCGCTGCCTGGCGTGATGCCGATGCTGTTGGGTCACGAGGCTGGCGGCATCGTCACCGACGTAGGTGAAGGCGTCCTTGACCTCGTCGAGGGCGACAAGGTCATCTTGTCGTTGCGCCCACCGTGTGGCCGGTGTTTCTTCTGTGTCCGGGGCCAGATGACCCTGTGCGAACGCTCCGCGGGCGGCTTGTTTCCCGACGGCGGCACGCGACTGACGCGAGGCGGCGAGACCGTACATCGCATGGGAGTCAACCTGGCGTCGTTCGCGGAGTACACCGTTGTTCCCGCGTCGGCCGCGGTGAAGGTGCCCGATGACACACCGCTCGATGTTGCTTCGGTGATCGGTTGCGCCGTGCAGACCGGCGTCGGTGCTGCGATCAACACCGCCAAGGTCCAGCCCGGCGACACCGTCATGGTCATTGGCCTCGGCGGTATTGGTATCTCCATTGTCCAGGGTGCCCGCATTGCTGGAGCAGCCCGCATCATTGGTGTCGACATGAATGAGGGGCGCCGCGAACAAAGCCGCCACTTCGGTGTCACCGACACGATTGACCCCGGTGCGGGAGAGGTGCCAGCCCAGGTGCTCGAGCTGCTCGGCGGTCGTGGCGTCGACCACGCGTTCGAAGCTGTGGGTTCGTCGGCATTGGCTGAGGTGTGTTTGGCCTCGATCCGTAACGGTGGCATGGCCACCCTCGTCGGTGTGCCTCGCATCACGGACATGATCAATGTGCATGCCATCACGTTCGCGATGGGCGAAAAGAAGCTCCAGGGTTGCTTCTTGGGTTCGAGCAACCCGCATCACGAGTTCCCTCGGCTCATCAACTTGTGGCGTTCGGGCAAGCTCGACCTTGATGCCATGGTCACCGCGACCCGTCCGCTGTCAGAGATCAACGATGCCGTCGCCGACATGCAGTCTGGTCTTGGCTTGCGCACGGTCTTGAGTATCTGATCCTGGCTGGTTCTGTTCCAGGGATCGAACTGGCAGGCATCCATCTCGATGCCTGCCGGTTCGCGGAAGCCCGAGCTGCAGCTGAGGCGTCGGGGTTCGGTTCCGATGAGCTGACTGCTCTCACGACCTTTGGCACCCGTTTGCTGCGTCTCGACCTCGAAGACGTGCTGCTTGGCGACCAGCCCGAACATGGCGGGCTGTTGCCAACAGCACTGCGCGACGCAGCGCGCGAGGTGTCGTTTCCCAATCGCGCCGATGGACCAAGCGGCGCTTTGGCGTCGTTCGTGCCGCTGTATTCGCTCTTGCTCGAGGTCTTGGCCATCCGGTGGCGTCGGGGCCAGACCGTGCAACTGCTCGCGATCTTGCATCTCATTGCCGAATACGGGGGCCACCTGGCGTGGGAGTCGGTGCTCGGGCATCCGGCCGACCCGTCCCGTCTGGCCAACGACGTGGGCGGTCGTGCCAGCCGATGGGCCGATCTCGACGATGACGACTGCGCTCACAACCGGTCCCAGCGCTATGTCGCGGTATCGATCCGCGATCGCGAGCCCGCAACGTCGCCCCAGGCGTGGCAGCGCTACCTGAGAGAAGAATTCAGCCGCGTGGGCGACGCACTGACGGTGTGCTCAACCCGCGACGCGTCGACGGTCTGGGGTGTGCGGCCCCGGTCGTGCCAAGCGCGGTGTTCGGTCTGGACCCGATACTCCGACGATCAACGGGCTCAACTCGAACACGGCACGCGCCTGGTGGTGCTCATGTCTCGGTCGCCGCTACTGCAGTTGCGGCATTCGGCACCGATCGGCCACTTCTTCGGCGTTCCTGAACTCGACGAGGTCAGCGCAGAATGGGACGCCTTAGCGAGCCGAATCGCCCGCGACACGGGCGTGGCACTGACCGGCGACGGGGTGGTGGCCCAAGCCGCCCACTTGTGCACCGAGATTGCTGGAGTGCAGATCGGACCGTCTGACCTGATTGGTCAGACGGTCCGGACCTGTCGGGAGCTGCTCGAACGCACTGCTCCGGAGTTGGATTAGGCCGAGGCGGTCAGCCGGGCTTCGAGGGCGTCGACCTGGCTGGACAACTCGGCTGGAAGCCGCTCACCCACGGAGGCGTAAAACTCGCGGATGGAGTCGACTTCGGCCAGCCATTCGTCGCGGTTGACGGACAACAATTCGTCCAGTTGCTCGCTATCGAGGCCAAGCCCGCTGACGTCGAGGCCGTCGTGGGTTGGAACGTTGCCGATCGGCGTGGCGATGGCGTCGCCGGAGTTGTTGACCCGCTCGAGCACCCACTTGAGGACACGGCTGTTGTCGCCGAACCCTGGCCACAGGAACTTGCCGTCGGAGT
>CAYGMW010000224.1:0-5573 GCA_964350975.1 uncultured Acidimicrobiales bacterium
GATCTAGGCCCCGGCGGCCGTCGTCTCGCCCGCTGAATCGGCGTCGACCACGTCGTCGGCTCCCGGTGGTTGGGGCGGCGTTGCGAGCACGAAGAACATCATGCCGACAAAGGTGATGCCGGCAATGATTGTGAAACCCATCCGGTAGCTGCCCGTCTGGTCGGCGAGGATCCCAGCGATCAAGGGCCCCAGCACGGTGCCGGTCATCACGATGAGCGAGCTCACGCCCATGATCGACCCGAAGCTGGTCGAGCCGAAGTAGTCGGCGCGCAGGGCCTGCATCAGGGGGCCGCGTGCACCCCACGCCAAGCCATGTAGCACCACGAAGACCCAGATCATCAGATGATTCGACGCATAGGCCAAGATCAACAGTCCAACCGAATGGCCGACCATGGCAACAGAGGCAATCAGGCGCTTGTTGAAGCGGTCTCCCAGCCAGCCGCCGATCGCCATCCCAACCAGCTGGACCATCGGCAGCGCCCCGGCGACATAGCTGGCGCTCTGGAGGTCGTACCCCTGCTCGGAGGTCAAGAACAACGACAAGTGGGCCAAGACAGCTCCCACCACAAACAGGGCGCTCATGTGGCCGAGGCTGATCATCCAGAATGCCCGCGTGCGCATGGCCTGCTTGGCCGTGAAGTGAACGGTCGCGAGCCCCTCGGGTCGGGTGGTGGTGTCACGCTCGCTTGGCAGCGAACCGTCGACCACCGTGTCGAAGTCGGCTGGAGAGCCTTCGAGCAGTGGGGCCAGCATCCAGCCCGTCGCGAAGAAGATCACCGCAGATACCGCAGCGGTCCACCGCCACGAGTACTGCTCCATGGACCACACAACGATCGGGATCATCGCTCCGCCAACAGCGAACCCCATTCCCGACAGCGAAAGCGCTTTGGCCCGGTTACGTTCGAACCAGCGCACCACGGCAGTCGTGACCGTCAAGAAGCCACACAAGCTCGCACCGATCGATACAAACACAAACGCGGCGAAGAATTGCCACAGGGTCTGGATCTGGCTGAACGCCAGCAAACCGCCGCCTCCGACGACCGCTCCAAGGCGAGCAACCCGTTTGGCGCCGTACCGGTCAAGGGCCCAGCCCTGGATTGGTCCGAGGAGGGCCGACTCGGCGCGGTTGAGCGAGTAGCCGACCGACAAGATCGATTTGCTCCAGCCGAAATCTCGCTCGAGCAAGACGGCGTACTGGCCGTAGGCCTGGAGGATGAACGCGGTGTAGATCGCCTGCAACACACCGCCAGCGCCCACTACCTGCCAGCCGCGGAATCGGTACCACGACGTCGAGGTGGGGGCGCTGGTGGTTTCTCGGGCTACCAAGCTGGATCGCAGGTCGACGAGGGCCCGAAGACGTCCTCGAGCGCTTGAGCCACATCAAGGCTGACGTCGTCGCGGCCGCGGTCAGCGACAATTTGCACCGCGGCAGGCATGCCGTCGTCGAGGTGGCCTACCCCGGTGACCGCGGAGGGCAGGCCGAGCAAGTTCATTGGGGTCACGAACCTCAACAACGAGAGCACATCAGCGGTGGTGTCGGCACTTTCGATGTCGTAGCCGTGCCGAAACGCAGGTGCGCACCAGACCGGGCCGATGATGATGGGCCACTGCGATTGGAACTCCGACCACGCTCGAGCCACCACATGGCGACGCACCAGGGTCTGAACGGAACTCGCATGGGTGGGTTCGGCCGAGGTGGCGCGGGTGGTGTTCAAAAAGGTCATGGCGTCGGCCGACATGACCATCTCGAGCAGTGGCAGCAGGGGCAGCAGGTCGCCGCCGAGCCACTCAGTCCACACAGCGTGGGCTTCTTCGATCATCGGTGGGCTGACTTCTTCGACTTCGTACCCAAGGTCAGCCAAGGCGTCGCCGGCACGGCGAACGCTGGCGCTGATCGACGGGTCGGTCGAGCCACCGGCGGGCTCAGGAACCAACGCGACCTTGCGCTCGACCGGCGGACCGATCAAGGGGAGCGGGAGGCTCCACGGATCGCGCGGGTGGGGCCCGGCGAGCAACTCCAAGCCGAGTCTGACGTCGGCGACCGTGCGGGCCATGGGCCCTTCAACGGCCATGAGCTGGCTCGAGATCGGGCTGCTCATCGGTTCGAGCGACGATGCCGACGGAATCCGACCAAAACTCGGCTTGAGTGAGGTCACGCCGCAACAAAACGCTGGGTTTCGCAACGAGCCGCCAATGTCGTTGCCCAAACCAATCGGTGACATTCCCGATGCCAGCGACGCAGCCTCGCCCCCACTCGAACCACCCGCCGTGCGCTCGTGATTGCGAGGGTTGCGGGTCAGCCCATGCAGGCCCGAATCGGTATGGACCCTGAGCCCGAGGTCTGGCAGGTTGGTGCGGGCCAAGGGGATTGCGCCGGCAGCCTTCATCCGCTCAACGACTGGCGCATCCAGTGGAGGCATGGCCTCGGCGAAGGCGACAAGGCCTTGAGTGGTTGGCGACCCGACACAATCGAGGTTCTCCTTGATCGTGAACGGCACACCGTGGAGAGGGCCAAGCACGCCTCCGCTGGACTGGTGGGCGTCGGCTGCAGCTGCGGCGGCGCGGGCCGTGTCGAGCACGCGGGTGACCGCGTTCAGCTTTGGGTTGACCTGGGCGATTCGCTCCAGGTGAGCCTCTACAACCTCGACGCTTGATGTGTCGCGACGCGAAATGGCTGTTGCCAGCTCCCTGGCACCCATTTGCCACAGTTCCATCGACCCCTCCTCGGCTCCAGGGTCGCGACACTATCGCTGCTCTGTGTCCCACCCCTCATGCATCCTGGGTGCGTGGATACCTCAATGATCGAGCTCGCCGAAACGTTCCGGTTCAGACCTCTCGCGAGCGCCGAACTGTGCCAGTGGCTCGACGACGTCACGCTGGCCGGGTTGGCCGCCGCGGTCCGGTCCGAACAACAACAGCGGGCCCTCGCCAGCGGCGACCAGGACGCGATCATCGACGAAGCGTTCGAGATTGGTTTCGTCGATGACGGTCTGGCCGTAGCCCCGTGGGTTCGTGCGCCCTTCGTGGTGTGCCCCAGCATCGTGTTGGCCACTTCCGCGAGCAGCCACACTTCGCGCCTGATCAACGTCGACGACACGTGGGTCTGGAACTCCAACGAACTCATTCGCGAAGACAAGCGATCCTCGGCTGGGCGTGGCGAGGGGTTCCGGGCTGTGGCTCTCCTGCCGATCATCGAGTCGATGCGGCTCGACCAAGTCACGGGTCGCCAGCGCCAAGGCGTGTACGAGGCCCGATCAGTGGTGTCGTTCGAAGTCCGAGGCAGCGCCGTCGTCGAGGTTGCCCAGCGAAGCCTGGGTCGTCGAGACGCTCCCCGGTTCGACTAGGTGGGCACGCGACCGACGGCCTTGTTCATCGTCAACACCACCTCGTTGTCGTCGTCGGGGCTAAACGGATACAGCTTCAGTGGTGTGGCGGCCACGAAACCGACCGTGAACCCAGCCGTGGCGGCGATGCCCTGAAGGCGTTCTTGTTCGCCAGCCAGGATCACCCCGGCGAGCACCGTTGCGTCAGGCGCGCGTCCGAGGTCGCCGATAACTTCGTCAGTTGATGCCAAGCCCGGACCGACGAGCGCTAGCGATGTGTCGCCTGGCTCGACGTTCACTCCGAGCGCGGCAGGAGGCACCAAGAAGAACGTCAGTGCGAGACCACTGGCGAAGCGGTGCGGAGCGGCCCCGAGCATGATCATCACCAGCAGTTGTTTGACTGCTTCGACGTCGTCGATGTCGAGAGCAAACAACAACCCTTCGCCGTCCACGAGCGATGCGGTCATTTCGGCTGCTTGTTCAATTGCGCTGTCGTCGAAGTGCATGGCCGCCCTGCATGTGGTGCCCTCGTGAGCCGGGTGGAGGCAATGGCCGCTACCGCTACCGTTGCCGCCCGTGGATCTGAACACTAAGCCTGAAGTCGTCGTACCCGACGGCCCCGCACCAACCGAACTACTCATCGAAGACCTCGTGGTCGGCGATGGCTCCGAACCAGCGCCTGGCGCCACCGTGAACGTCGACTATGTCGGCGTGTCGTGGTCGACGGGTACCGAGTTCGATGCCTCCTGGAATCGGGGGGCACCGTTCTCGTTCCGCCTCGGCGCTGGCCAGGTGATTGCCGGATGGGACCGGGGCGTAGCCGGGATGAAGGTCGGCGGCCGCCGTCGCCTGACCATCCCGTCCGAACTTGGTTACGGCGCCCGCGGCGCCGGCGGCGTGATTGCCCCGAACGAAACGTTGATCTTCGTGGTCGACCTTCGTTCGATTGGCTAACCCGAACTCAGCTTTCGAGCTCGCCAGCGACGTCGAGGCCCAGCTCAGCGCGCAGTTCGGCCAGCTTGTCGTCAGCCCGGCTCAGCGACACGGCTTCGCGCAGTTCGGCTTCGGCGCCTTCTGGAGTTGCTGTGCGCAGCTCGGTCTTGGCCTTGGCCTCGGCGAGGCGGTCGTTGATCTTGTCTTCGACCTTCGACAGGCTCGGGGCGTCGCGGTCAACGGTCGCGTTCAATGAGGTCAACGCGTCGTTGACGGCCTCTTGCATCTTGGCCTGCTCGATTGCGCCGAGCAGTTCCATGCGCTTGGCGGCCAGTTCCTGAACGCGCATGGCGTTTTGCTCGACCGCGCTCTTGGCTTGGTTGCTCTGATCGATCGCCATCTCGTACTGCCCCTTGAGGCCGTCGAGATTGTTCTCGACCGCGGTGAGCTTCATGGCCAGGCTCGATGCCGAGTTGGTCCACTTGACGACACCGTCGGTGTCGCCTTCGTTCTTTGCCTTCTCGGCGCGCATCAACGCAGCCTTGGCCATTTCGCGGGCTTCGGCGACCTCGTCAGCGGTCTTTTCGATCCTCTGTTCGAGCTTGGTGCGGTGGGCGATCACCTTTGCGGCCTGGGTGCGCAACGCAGCATCCTGCTTACGCGCCTCCTCGATGGCCATCTCGATTTCGATCTCGGGGTTCATGGCCGATTCGGCCTTCCCGCGGAACCAGGTGCGGACATAGGTGATGATGCGCTTAAACATGCGCAGCATCGTATTCGCACTGCGGCCGTCTCGCTCTGCAGAGGCCGACGCCGACCCCGAACTCAGCGGCTACGGCTCCCGCTGCCTCCGCGTGAGATCGACCCGCTTCCGCCGCGTGACCGTGATCCGGAGCCTCCCGAACCGCCGAATCCGCCGAAACTACCGAGCGAACCGCCACCGTCGTATCGCCGCGGGGCCCGTCGTCCGCCTCCGCCTCCGTTGAGCATGCCGCCTACCAGGATCCCGGTCACGATGTCGCCCAGACTGCTGCCGCGGGTTTTCGGCGGGTTCCATTGGTCGCGCCGTTGTTGTCTGGGCTCGACGCGGGGGCTGCGCTGGCGGTTATCGAGACGAGAATCGACCCGATGCCGTTCGTCGGCTCGTTCGGCTTCGCGTTCGACCTCTCGCTGTTCTGGCGGTCGGCTCACCGTGAGGTCGGGCCGGGGTGGTTCGGGAGGAACGGCGGCTCCGGAAATGATGGCTTCGGCTGCATCAAGGTGCCACGCGGTCGTGTCGGCGGCGTAGTCGACTTGGGTGACTTCCCACAGCGAGGT
>CAYGMW010000225.1:0-1542 GCA_964350975.1 uncultured Acidimicrobiales bacterium
GCCTGATCGTGTTGCCCCAAGCGTTGCGGGTGTCGATCCCGCCCTTGGTTGGACAAGCAATCGCGAGCTACAAGGAAACATCGCTGTTCGCCATCATCGGCGTCATTGACTTCCTTCGTATTGCCAACAGTGTGGTTCCGAACCAGAGCCAGCCGATCAACTTCATCGGCCACAAACGCGAGGGCTTGCTCTTCGTGTGTTTGTTGTACTGGGCTGGTTCGTACGCAATGTCGAAGTATTCACAGAAACTCGAAAAGAAGCTGGGAGTTGGTGACCGATGAGCGAAGCAATGTCACTCCAGGACTCGTTGCGCAACGACATGATCGTCTGCAATGGGGTCGACAAGTGGTACGGCGACTTCCAAGCCCTCAAGGGAGTCTCAGCCACCATCAAAGAGCGCGAGGTGGTCGTCGTGCTCGGACCATCGGGTTCGGGCAAGTCGACTTGGATCCGCTGCATCAACCGCCTTGAAGTGCATCAGGGCGGCCAGATCATTGTTGATGGTGTTGAGCTGACGAACGATGTGCGCAACATCGAAAAGATCCGCTCGGAAGTGGGCATGGTCTTCCAGCAGTTCAACCTGTTCCCCCATCTCACGGTGCTCGACAACATCACGCTTGCTCCTCGGTGGGTTCGCAAGCAGTCGAAGGCCGACGCCGAAACCAAGGCCCGTGAGTTGCTCGAGCGCGTTGGTATCCCCGAACAGGCCGACAAGTTCCCAGGCCAGCTGTCAGGTGGTCAGCAGCAGCGTGTTGCCATCGCTCGATCGCTCGCGATGGAACCCCGGGTCATGTTGTTCGATGAACCAACGTCGGCTCTCGACCCGGAGATGATCAAAGAGGTGCTCGACGTCATGAAGGAGCTGGCCCGCTCTGGCATGACGATGATCGTGGTCACCCACGAGATGGGTTTCGCCCGAGAAGTCGCCGACCGCATCATCTTCATGGAGAGCGGCGAGATCGTCGAAGTGGGTACACCCGAGCACTTCTTCACTGCCCCGACCGAAGATCGCACCAAGCTCTTCTTGTCCCAGATCCTGTAACCCCTCGTTTCTGCCACCGAAAACCGGCGCTCTGGCGCCGAGTTTTGGCGGCAGGAACGCTGGTTGGTGGTCCATAACGAAAGATGCCCCGGTCTTGGTCGACCGGGGCATCTTTCGTTGGGCGGGGTTGATCTACTCCTCGGGGGGAGCTCCGAAGGGGCTGTCTGCCGCTTCGTAGCATTCCTCGTGGTAGTGCTCGACCCGGTCCCACTTGTTCTTGACGTACACATTGCAAATGATCTGGTACGCCCGAACCTTGGCGCGGAACTTGATGAGCTCGCCACAACCAGCGCAGTAGGCCGAGTTCCCGGCATCCACTGTTCGGCGTGCGGCACGACTCGTCCACTTGTTTGTTTGCTGCTTGCTTGCCATCTTGCTCCGTTCGGCTCCGCCGGGCCCGTCCATCGACCTCAAGTCGAGGTCGCAACCTAGTTGGAGATCTCACTCAATGGGGTGATGGTCGCGCGACCCGCGCGAAGAACTCGCGCGAACCGCGCGAA
>CAYGMW010000225.1:1642-5559 GCA_964350975.1 uncultured Acidimicrobiales bacterium
TCAATGGGGTGATGGTCGCGCGACCCGCGCGAAGAACTCGCGCGAACCGCGCGAATGCGCAGGTCAGAGGCCATTTTTCGCGCTCAGGGTGTAATTACACTCATGTAACTATCGAGGGTTTGAAATCAGCGCGCGAGTGGCTTGTATTTGATGCGCATCGGCTGGTCGGCCGCAATGCCCATCTCGCGCTTGCGGAACGCCTCGTATTCGCTGAAGTTGCCCTCGAACCAGCGCACTTGGGAGTCTCCCTCGAAGGCAAGCACGTGGGTGGCCACTCGGTCGAGGAACCAGCGGTCGTGGCTGGTGACGATGGCGCAGCCCGGATAGGCCAGCAGCGCCTCTTCGAGCGAACGAAGAGTGTCGACGTCGAGGTCGTTCGTGGGCTCGTCGAGCAGCAACACATTGCCGCCCTTCTTCAGCACCTTGGCCAGATGGACTCGGTTGCGCTCACCACCAGACAGATCGCCGACCCGCTTGGTCTGGTCAGGGCCCTTGAAGTTGAACGACGCCACATAGCTGCGTCCGTGCATCTCGCGGTTGCCGAGCACCACCGTGTCGTGCCCGCCGGTGATCTCGTCGTACACGTTGGCGTCGGGATCGAGGGTGTCGCGGCTCTGGTCGACATAGGCGAGTTCGACCGTCTTGCCGACCGTGATGGTTCCAGCATCGGGTTCCTCGGCGCCCGTGATCAGGCGGAACAAGGTCGTCTTGCCGGCGCCGTTGGGCCCAATCACACCAACAATGCCAGCGGGTGGCAGGTTGAAGGTGAGGTCTTCCATCAGCAGCTTGTCGTCGAAGCCCTTGCGGACTCCGTCGGCGATGATGACAACGTCGCCGAGGCGCTTGTTGGCCGGGATGACCATCTCGAGCTTTGACTGCTGCTCGCGGGATTCTTTGGACTTCGCGAGCAACTCGTCGTAGGCGCCCAGTCGAGCCTTGTTCTTTGACTGGCGGCCCTTGGGGTTCATGCGCACCCAGTCGAGTTCCTGGTTGAGGGTGCGCTGCATTGCCGACTCGGTCTTTTCCTTCATCTCGAGCCGCTTCTTCTTCTGCTCGAGCCAGCCGGAATAGTTGCCCTCGTACGGGATGGTCTTGCCGTGATCGACCTCAAGGATCCAGCCCGCAACATTGTCGAGGAAGTACCGGTCGTGGGTCACCGCAATGACGGTGCCGGAGTAGTCCTTGAGGAATCGTTCGAGCCAGGCCACCGACTCGGCGTCGAGGTGGTTGGTTGGTTCGTCAAGGAGCAGCAGGTCTGGGCGAGACAACAACAAGCGGCACAAGGCCACACGCCGCCGCTCGCCGCCTGACAAGACGGTGACATCGGCGTCGGCCGGCGGCACGCGCAGAGCGTCCATCGCAATCTGAACCTGGCGATCGAGTTCCCACGCGTCGGCTGCTTCGATCTTGGCTTCGAGTTCGGCCTGCTCGGCGCCGATCTTTTCGTAGTCGGCGTCGGGGTCGGCCCACATGGCCATGACCTCGTTATAGCGGTCGAGCAGGCCTTGGGTGACCGCAACACCGTCCATGACGTTGCCGTACACGTCCTTGTCGGGGTCGAGTGTGGGTTCCTGCTCGAGATATCCAGCGGTAAAGCCCGGGCTAAGGCGGGCTTCGCCGGTGTAGCCGTCGTCGTGGCCGGCCATGATGCGCAACAGTGAGGACTTGCCCGAACCGTTGTGGCCAAGCACGCCAATCTTTGCGCCGGGATAGAACGCCAGGGTGACGTCGCGCAGAACCTCACGGTCGGGCGGATAGAACCGGTTCACATTGCGCATCGTGTAAATGAATTCGGCGCTCATGGCGGCCTCCTGCTGGCGATCTGTCGACATGTCAAGCTACCGGGCCAACATCACCCACGAGTCAGGGTCGCTAATCGGTAACATCGGACGTTGTGACCGACACCCCTTCTCAACTTGGCCCCAACGCATGGCTCGCAGAAGAGCAATACGAGATCTACCGGGCCAATCCCGCCGCCGTAACGCCCGAGTGGCGTGCCTTTTTTGAGTCTGCTGACGGCGATCCAGCGCTGACCGAAGCGTCGACGCCTGCGCCACCAGCGATTGCTGCTGCCGCGACGATTCCTGCAGCCACCGGATGGCCGACGCCGTTGTCGTCCAACGGGACACCAGCGGCCGCTCCGGCCCCAGCGGCCGCTCCAGCGCCCGCGCCTGCAGCCCCAGCGGCTGCGCCGCCGGCGGCGACAGGCGACGTCGATGAGCCCATTCGTGGTGTTGGCGCTCGCATTGTCGAAAACATGGAGCGCTCGCTTGAGGTTCCAACTGCCACGTCGTACCGCCAGGTTCCGGCCAAGCTGCTCGAGGTCAACCGCAAGATCATCAACGGTCACCTTGGGCGCACTGGTCAAAGCAAGGTGTCGTTCACCCATCTGATCGCCTTCGCCCTCGTCGAGGCGCTGAAGGCTGTTCCGGCGATGTCGTCGTCGTACTACGCCGACGACGAAGGCAAGCCACGGGTCATCCACCACGAACACGTCGGTCTGGGTCTCGCCGTCGACGTCGAAAAGCGCGACGGATCTCGCACCTTGATGGTGCCGTGTGTCAAAAAGGCCGACACCCTTGACTTCCGTCAGTTTGTCGACGTCTACGACGACCTCGTCAAGCGCACGCTGACTTCGAAGATCACGCCTGATGACTTTGCCGGCACCACGGTGTCGCTCACCAACGTTGGAGGCATCGGCACCCTTCAGTCGGTCCCGCGCCTCATGCCTGGCCAGTCGGCCATCGTCGGCGTGGGTGCCATTGCCTACCCGGCCGAGTTCGCGGGATCAGACCCGAGCACGCTGGCTGAGATCGGCGTTTCGAAGGTCATCACGATCTCCAACACCTACGACCACCGCATTGTGCAAGGTGCCGAATCGGGCATGTTCTTGCGCAAGCTGCACGAGCTGCTGCTGGGCGCTGACGAGTTCTACGAGCGCCTGTTTGCGTCGATGGGTATTCCGTACTCGACGGTCAAGTGGCGCCAAGACACCAACAAGCACCGCGGCGATGCCACCTTGTTGCAGAAGCAGATGCAGGTCCGCAAGCTGATCCAGATGTATCGGGTGCGAGGCCACCTCATTGCCGACCTTGATCCGTTGGGCCTGCAAGACCGCACCATGCCCGACGAGCTCGATCCGGCGTCCTATGGGCTCACCTTGTGGGATCTCGATCGTGAGTTCCTGACCGACGATCTCAATGGTCCCGAGTGGATGTCGCTTGGCGACATCTTGGGCCTGCTGCGCGACGCGTACTCGCGCACCATTGGCATCGAATACATGCACATCCAGGCGGCCGAAGAAAAGGCGTGGATCCAGGGCAAGGTCGAGGCCAAAAAGGAACCTCTCAGCCCCGAAAATCAGCTCCACCTGCTGTCGCGGCTGAGCGAGGCCGAAGGTTTCGAACACTTCTTGGGCAAGCGGTACGTCGGCCAGAAGCGTTTCGGCATCGAAGGCGCCGAGTCGGCTATTCCGCTGATCGACGAGATCCTGCAGTCGGCAGCCGATGCCGGCCAGACCCACGCAGTGATCGGTATGGCCCATCGCGGCCGACTCAACGTCCTGACCAACATCATGGGTCAGGACCATCATCAGCTTTTCCGTCAGTTCGAAGGGTTCATCAACCCCGACACCATCCAAGGCACTGGCGACGTCAAGTACCACCTCGGGGCTGAGACGGTCTTTACGGCCCGCTCCGGAGCCCAGATACCGGTCACGCTGGCCCCGAACCCGTCTCACCTCGAAGCTGTCGACCCAGTGGTTGTCGGTATGGCTCGAGCCCTCGAAGACCAGACCGACCCTCGCGGCTCATTCCCGGTGTTGCCGGTGCTCGTGCATGGCGACGCCGCGTTCGCCGGCCAGGGAGTAGTGGCCGAAACCCTGAACACTTCTCGCATTCCGGGGTTCCGGGTGGGTG
>CAYGMW010000226.1:0-5552 GCA_964350975.1 uncultured Acidimicrobiales bacterium
TGCGTTCCTTCGACACCTTGGCCGCAATGATCGCGTCGGCTTGTTCGACATTGATCAGGCCCTGCTCCAACGCGTCAGCCACGTCAGGGTGGGCGTCCAAACGACGGGACCTGTTGATGGCCTTCAGTTCGGCTTTCGACGACGGGGCCGGAGTAGGTGCAGGGCCGTTGTCGGGTGATGGTGGCGCCGGGCGGGACCTGCGATCGCCGCCACCAGCAGGACTCGGTTGGCCGCTACGGGCCTTACCAAGAGCCGAACGAACGGCAGCCTCGAACCCGGCCATACGCGAGTTGAAACGGCCCGTGTCGAGTAACAACGCTTCCAAGGTTGGGACATCCAACGCGGCAAGCTCATCTCGGCTGCGAAGCTCGATCGACACCGTTTCCATGTCGATGAAATCTACTGAGGGGGTGGGACAGCCATGATGACATCACCGTTCCGGGTGCACCTCGCTTCGTGCGCGGGGCCGCGGTGAGCCGGTGGTGTGGCGTTGTAGTTCGCTGAATTCGATACCGACAGCATCTGGGGATCTATGGAAAGAGGGGCGGATAGTCTGCTGCGGTGAGGCTTGGATGTAGCGGGTTGCTGTTCGACAACGACGGTGTGCTGGTCGATTCTGCCCAGCAGGTCGATGCCGCGTGGACGACGATCGCCGAGGCCTACGGCCTGAACGTCAACGAACTCCTCACCCAACTCATCGGTGTCAGGGCCGAGGACACCTTGGGCCGATTCCTGTCTGGCAGCCGCCTCACCCAGGCCGTCGCCGATCTGGAACAGTTGGAGATCGACGGCGCATCCGACACTCCACCGATCGGTGGAGCCGTTGCCCTGCTCAACTCATTGCGACCCCACGAGTGGTGCGCCGTGACGAGTGCCTCGCGGCGCCTGGCCGAGGCTCGCTGGGCTGGCGCCGGTATACCGATGCCTCCCCAGCGGGTCACGGCAGAGGACGTGACGATGGGCAAACCCCATCCCGAACCCTTCCTGACTGGCGCCCAGCGACTGGGTCTCGACCCACACCGGTGTGTGGCCTTCGAAGACTCCCCGAGCGGCGGCCGGGCCGCGCGAGCAGCAGGGTGCATGGTGGTTGCGGTCGGAGGCATCGAGTGGACCATCGAACCAGATGCCCGAGTCGACGATCTGAGCCAGGTGAGGATCCAACGCACTGCCGCCGGGCTCGTCATCCACCTCTGATCCCCGCTCCAGCCCTCTTCTGCCACCGAAAATCGGGCTGTTGGGGCCCCGAGAATCGGTGGCGGGTCGTTAGGGTCAAACGATGCGACCTGAGGTTGGCCAGCCGGCCCCCGAGATTGAACTTGCCGACGCTGGCGGCACCACGTGGAAGCTGTCAGATCACCTCGGCCGCCCGACGGTGCTGATCTTCCACCGTCACGTGCATTGACTGCCGTGCGCGGCACATGCGACCGCCGTGCGCGATCGCCTCGACGAGTTCGGCACTGAGGCCAACGTCGTGCTCGTGATGTTTTCTGATCCCGATGACATCGACACCTATCAGCACACCAACCGGCTGCCATTTCCGATCCTCATCGACCGCGACCGTTCGGTGTATGCGGCCTATGGCTTTGGTCGCGGGCCGTGGTGGCGGATCTGGGGCACGACCGTTGTTCGCAAATACATCCAGCTCATGACAGCCGGAGCGTGGCGAAAGCTGCGCGCTCCGGTCGAAGACACGATGCAGCTGGGCGGCGATATCGTCATCGACGCTCAAGGCATCCTGCGGTGGGCCCACTGGGCCAAAGGACCGGCCGACCGGCCATCGGTCGATGAACTGATCGCTGCTGTCGACGCGGCTCGGTGACCAGCGCTCGGCTAGCGCGCTGTGAGCTCAGCCATGACGTCGCCACAACACGACGACGCGCTGCGACCAACATCGGCCAGAACCGTCGGGGCGGCCGGCACACCATCGGTACGAACCAGATGGACCATGTGGGCCACCACGTTCTCGTCCCACTGGCTGCCCGCGTGTTCCTGCAGGATGCCAAGCGCTCGTTCGATACCCATACCCTCGCGGTACTGGCGAGTGTGCGCCATTGCGTCGAAGGCGTCGCACACCGCGATGATCTTCGCCATCGGGTGGATGGCGGCACCCAGGACACCGTTGGGGTACCCCCGCCCGTCGATGCGTTCGTGATGCTGTTTCACGATGGGTCCAATGTGTGCCAGCCCGTCGGAAGCGGCCAGCAGCCGCTCCCCGATGAGGGTGTGGGTCTTGATGTGATCGAACTCGTCGTCGGTCAGCCGTCCGGGCTTGTTCAGCACCGCGTCGTCGATCTCGAGCTTGCCGACGTCGTGTAGCAGCGCCGCAATACCTGTCGTCCGCAGATCGGTGCCACGCATCCCACAGGCTTCGGCCAGCCTGATAGCTAGTTCCGCGGTGCGCTTCACATGTTCGTGTGTCACCTCGTCTTTGTCTTCAAGGTCAGCAACGAAGCGGCGCACTACTGGCTCGAGCCCGAGTTCGAGAGCGTCCAGTGGGTCGCGCGCCACGAGCGGCTTCAAGATCAGGCGGTCGAGTTGTCCACGGCGATAGGCAACAA
Organism: uncultured Acidimicrobiales bacterium; assembly: GCA_964350975.1. Classification (GTDB taxonomy): domain Bacteria; phylum Actinomycetota; class Acidimicrobiia; order Acidimicrobiales; family Poriferisodalaceae; genus JAADHX01. The sequence continues at coordinate 2,559 of CAYGMW010000226.1, forward strand.
ACCCGACCACCGTGCCAAGGAAGACCCCGCAGATATCGAGCACATGCGCCAACCAGAAGCCGAATGTCATCGGCGAATCGTTCACCCAGACCAGCACGCTTGACGCCACCAGGATGTATGCCGCTGAGACGGCGAACGACATCGGGTTCTGGCTGATCCGGTACAGCCTGATGTGGCGAAACGACAGCGCAAGGCATGCCGCAAACACTGCTGCGGCCAAGATCCGTGCGCTCAGCGAACCCATGGGGGCCAATGGCAAGGCCGTCGGCACGACCAGCAGCAGGGCTGCGATTCCGAACTGCAAGGCGACGTTCGCCCCGACCCACAGGCGCCACCGCTGCAGGATCGACGAGGCCATGCGTCGTGGAATCAACATGGGGACCGACGCCACTACCGCCAACGGGCCGGCCCACAAAACGGAGGTCATCGTGGCTTCGTTGGCCCCAACGAGCACACCCGGCGTGGTGATGCCGTGGACGAGCGGTAGCACCGAAACCGCCATGAAGAACGACCCTATGAGCCCGAGTTCAGCGGTGTCGTCGAACCAGGCGCGCACCAACACGGCGAACGCTGTAACAACACACAGCGACGCCGCGATGACAACGAGCCAAAACAGGGCCAGTTCGGAGCCAAACTCGGCTTGACCGACGTCGGTCACGGGCATGATCAGCTGAGCACCAGCCAACAAGACCACCATGACCATCCATGTCGGAATCAGGGCGCGCGATGACATCTCTATCCATCGGTCACTCGAACCGAGGAGTGAGCGCTTCGGCGTGGATCAACCGCCGAGGCTGCGAGTTCGCAGCAGGCGGGCCCGTTCCTGAGCTGCCGTGGCTTCCTCGGGAAGCTCGTCGGACCACTCGGCAATGCAGTTGCGTCCTTGACGCTTCGCCGCATACATCGCAGCATCAGCTCGACGCACGAGTTCGGTGCCCTCAACCTGCGCCGGTAGCGCCGACGCCACACCGAAACTCGCAGCAATCGAGATGTAACGGTCGCCGACGAGCACCGGCTGTTGCAAGGCTTCGCTGAGTCGACTGGCAACCCGGCCCAACGCTGCGTCGTCGTCGACTGCGACCAGCGCGGCGAACTCGTCGCCTCCAAGTCGCGCCAACAGATCGCCGGTTCGAAGCAGCGGCCGCAGCCGTTGTGCCACCTCGGTCAGCACCACATCGCCAGCAGCGTGGCCCAGGCTGTCGTTGATGTCTTTGAAGCCGTCGAGATCGAAATACACGATCCCGATCTTTGGTATCGGCTCGCTCCGTGAGCCCGAGCGTTTCTGCTTCGTCGGGCCCGCCTGCATCTGGCGAAGACGGTCGAAGAACACATGGCGATTTGCCAGGCCAGTCAAACCGTCGTGTTCAGCCTGGTGACGCAGACCCTCACGCAGGTGGCGACTCTCGGTGATGTCGCTGATGTTGACAACAAACCCACCGATCGATGGGTCGTCGAACATGGGCTGGCCCTTGATCAAGCACCACAGCCATCTGCCGTTCGTGTGCTGGACCCTCACCTCGCAGTGCAGGGAGGCGTGAGGATTCGCTATCGAGCGTTCGACCGCTGCGGCAAATGCGTCGATGTCGTCGCGATGGATGCGGTCATAGCCACCGGTACCGATCGCATCAGCCGCAGCCACGCCGGTCAGCGTTTCGTACGCGGGGCTCGCGTAGACGATGCGGTTCTGGGCATCGGCAACGATGATCGCGTCAGACGTCGAGCGCAACAGGGCCCGCAGTCGGCTTTCGCTCTGCACCACAGCTTCGTGCTGGGCCGCGTGGGCCGCAGCAACAACTTCAAGAACGGCCACCACCGGCACGGTTCCGAAGCGACCCGACTCGAATCGAACCAGCAGATCCGATGCCGCAGACACCCCGGCGTTGGCCATCAGGCCGAGGCCGACGTCGAGCGCAAGGTCGCTTGCGTGGTGGGGTGCATCGTCACAAAAGTCGGAGCCAAACATCGCTCCGAGAGTCCGACGGCGCCGGATCATCAGGCCGAGGGCGGTACCGCGGGTGAGCCGCTCGTAAAACTCAGAGCGGTCGACGAGGGTGATCCGCGACTGGTGTCGAACAACGAAGCTGCCGATACGCGGATCGTGGCGAAGCATGGCATCGAGCTCAGCGGCGGTGGTGAACGACGAGATCGACTGACGAAGCGAAGCCAGCTCACCCATCGTCAACAGTGTCGGAGTGCCGCGATCCATAGAAGACACATCGGACACTCCAGCCGTGAACTGAAGTTCATTCCTGTCACCGCGACTCAAGCCCTTGTCGGAGAGGTGCCGGCTGCATCGATTGGATAAGTTATCGAGATGTCCACCATTTCAGCCCCCGACGGAACCTCGCTCCATGTGGAGATCTCCGGATCAGGTCCCACAGTGATGCTGGTTCACGGCATCACCGAATCGGGCCGCAGCTGGGACCCCATCACGCAACGGCTCTCGGGGCAGTTCCAGGTGGTGGTGCCCGATCTACGGGGCCATGGGCAGTCAGCGGCAGTAGCGCCCTATGACCTGGCAACCATGGCCGGCGACCTCGCTGCGGTCATCACCGAATGCGGACTCACCGATGTGCGCCTCGTCGGTCACTCGTTGGGTGGTGCGGTTGTCTCGGCCCTCGCCGGCGTGATGGGTGTGCACTCGGTGATCAATGTCGATCAGTCACTTCGCCTCGATGAATTCCAGGCCGGGCTTCAAGCCGCAGCGCCGATGCTGCGCGACGAAAACACCTTTGGTGCCGTCATTTCCGCCCTGTTCGACGACATGGCCGGCACCATGCTCGCAGCAGCCGAGCGGGCCCGCATCGAGTCGTTCCGCGTGCCGAACCAGGGTGTCGTCCTCGGTGTCTGGCACGACGTCATTGAATCATCGCCCGACGATCTTCGAGCCCTCGTCGAGGCCACCGCATCAGCAGTGACTGCGCCGTATCTGTCGCTGTTCGGCATCGACCCTGGGGCCGACTACGCCGATTGGTTCACCGGTCTGGTCCCGTC
>CAYGMW010000227.1:0-5530 GCA_964350975.1 uncultured Acidimicrobiales bacterium
GCGACCGGATCGCTGTCCCACCTCGCTGCTACGTTCTCAACGAATCAACTTGCGGCCGCTGACGGGATGCAGCACTACCGCTGGATGCACTGCGTCGCTCAACAGATGGTCGTTGGCATTGATTCGGCCCTCGTTGGCCTTCGTCGAGTACCCGGTCGAACCAAAGACGTGCCGATTCGAGTGGCGCACCTTCAACCCAGCAAGCGTTGCCTTGAGACCGTCTGACAGGGCGTCATAGGCCGCACCAACGCTGGCAAACATGGTGTCGCCACCGGTTGGTGGGGTCTCGCGGGCCAACAGGATCGAACCCCACGCGGGCTCGGTGTCGTAGCTGTGGTCGGTGTGCCATCCCCCACCGATGTTCTTGTCCTGGTCGGGTTCCTTGAGCACCTGGGCGATCTGGGGGTAGCCGTCGACGGTGCCGAAGAACTTGTTGACATCAATCGGGGCGAATCGTTCGGCGAAGGCGATGTGTTCGTCAGGCGTCAGGGTTTGGTCCTGAAAGAACAGCACGCCATAGGCACCCCACGCTTCGATCAGCGCCGCCACGTCAGCGTCGTCGACCTGACGCAGGTCAATGTCGGTCACCAACGCGCCAACGTGCTCGCTGACTGGTTCGATCTTCATGGTCGCCGAAGTTAGATCCGGCCAGGGTCGCAACCCAAATGCCGCAACTCGGCGCAAGGCTGGTTCTCTAGACTCGTTCGGTGACTGAAATCGACTCCAACGTTCCGCGCCACCGCTACGACGCGGCCCTGGCCGACGCGATCGAAACCGCGTGGCAGGCGAAGTGGCGCGCCACCGGCACCTATCACACCCCGAATCCGGCCGGCAGCCTCACCGAAGGCCCCGCCGACGGGCCTGCCGACCTCGCACAGCGGCCGAAGCTGTTCATCATGGACATGTTCCCCTACCCCTCGGGTACTGGCCTGCATGTTGGCCATCCGTTGGGCTACATCTCGACTGACGTCTACGCCCGCTTCAAGCGCATGACGGGGTTCAACGTCTTGCACACCATGGGTTATGACGCCTTCGGCCTGCCCGCCGAGGAACACGCTCGCCAGACCGGCCAGCACCCGCGCACCAACACCGAAGCCAATATTGCCAACATGAGCCGCCAGTTGGCGCGGCTGGGTTTGGGTCACGACGACCGGCGCTCGATCGCCACCACCGACGGGGCCTACTACCGCTGGACCCAGTGGATTTTCGTCCAGATCTTCAACAGCTGGTTCGACACCGACGCCAACAAGGCTCGCCCCATTGCCGAACTGGAGGCCGAGTTGGTGGCCGGCACCAGGTCCACGTCAAGCGGTCGCCCCTGGGCTGCGCTGAGCCGAAGCGAGCAGGCCGACGAGATCGACAGCTACCGGCTGGCGTATGTGTCAGAGGCCCCGGTCAACTGGTGTCCGGCCCTGGGCACGGTGTTGGCGAACGAAGAGGTCACCGCCGAAGGGTTGAGCGACCGGGGCAACCACCCCGTGTTCCGCCGGCCGTTGAAGCAGTGGATGATGCGCATCACCGCCTACGCGGAGCGCCTGATCGACGACCTCGATCTGCTCGACTGGACCGACAGCATCAAGACCATGCAGCGCAACTGGATCGGCCGATCCGAAGGCGCCCACATCGACTTCGCAGTTTCAGGTGCAACCAGCGCTGACAGCGCCGACGCGACCATCCGGGTGTTCACCACCCGCCCCGACACCCTCTTCGGGGCCACCTATATGGTGCTGGCGCCCGAGCATCCGCTGGTCGACGAGATCGCGACCGCAGCCTGGCCCGAGGGCACCAAACCAGCCTGGACCGGCGAGGTCACCAAACCAGCATCGTCCGGCGACGCCGCCACCCCCGCCGAAGCCATTGCCGCATACCGTCTCCGCACCTCGTTGCTGAGCGACATGGACCGCCAGGACAACAAGACCAAGACGGGTGTGTTCACCGGAGCGTTTGCGGTCAACCCGGTCAATGGCGCCGAGATCCCGGTGTTTATTGCCGACTATGTGCTGATGGGTTATGGCACGGGCGCAATCATGGCCGTTCCCGGACAGGACGAACGCGACTGGGAGTTCGCCGAGGCGTTCGATCTCGACATCATCCGCACCGTCGAGCCGCCCGCCGATTTCGACGGCAAGGCCTTCACCGGTACCGGGCCCGCGATCAATAGCGACTTCTTGAACGGCATGGACGTCGACGAGGCCAAGTCGACCATGATTGCCCACCTGGCCGACAACGGCTGGGGCGAAGGCACCGTCACCACCAAGCTGCGCGACTGGTTGTTCGCCCGTCAGCGCTATTGGGGCGAACCGATCCCGATCGTGTTCGACGACACTGGCCATGCCCGCTCGGTGCCCGAATCGGAGCTGCCCGTCAACCTGCCAGAACTGATCGACTGGGCTCCACGCGAGCTCGACGAGAACTCCGAACCCGAACCGCCGCTGGGTCGCGCCACCGAGTGGACCACCGTCGACCTCGACTTGGGTGACGGCTTGCAGACCTATCGCCGCGACCTGAACACGATGCCCCAGTGGGCCGGGTCGTGCTGGTATTACCTGCGCTATATCGATCCGGTCAGCGACGACATCATCGCCAACACCGAATCAGAGCAGTACTGGATGGGTGGCGGCGGCGTCGACTTGTACGTCGGCGGTGTCGAACACGCGGTGTTGCACCTGTTGTACGCCCGCTTCTGGCACAAGGTGTTGTTCGATTTGGGCCATGTCAGCACGCCCGAGCCGTTCAAGCGCCTGATCAACCAGGGTTACATCCAGGCCTTCGCCTACATCGACGAGCGTGGCATCTATGTCGAAGCCGACGAGGTCGTCGAAACGGCCGACGGCTACACCCACAACGGCATGCCGGTCGTTCGCCAGTACGGCAAGATGGGCAAGTCGCTGAAGAATTCGGTCACCCCCGACGACATGTATGTCACCTATGGCGCCGACACCTTGCGGCTCTATGAGATGTTCATGGGCCCGATCGATCAGGACCGGCCGTGGGAAACCAAGTCGGTCGTTGGGTCGCATCGCTTGTTGCAGCGCATATGGCGCAACCTGGTCGACGAATACACCGGCGAGCTGACCCTCACCAACGATGCGCCGTCTGACGAGCTGCGCCGCAAGCTGCACAAGACCATCGCTGCGGTGCGGTCCGACATGGACAATCTGCGGTTCAACACCTCGATTGCGCGTATCACCGAGCTGAACAATGAGCTGACCAAGCTCGACGGCCCGACCCCGGTCGAGGTGGCCGATGCCCTGGTTCGCATGATTGCGCCGTTGGTGCCTCACGTAGCCGAGGAGTTGTGGTCGCGGATGGGTCAGTCGGGTTCGGTCATCTACGCCGACTTCCCCGAGGCCGACCCCGCGTTGTTGGTCGAAGACGAGATCGAGATCCCGGTCCAGATCAAGGGCAAGGTGCGGTCGCGGCTAGTGCTGCCCGCCGATGCCGACGCGGCCACCATCGAAGCCGCGGCCTTGGCCGACCCTCGCATCCAAGAACTCATCGAGGGCCACACGGTCCGCAAGGTCATTGTGGTTCCGGCCAAGATGGTCAACATCGTCATCTGAGCAACGCCAAGTGCCACACTTCGGTCATGGATCCACATTTCGTGCTCGATGTTCGCGCTGAGGTTCCTGACAGCGTCCATTTCGACGATCTTGGCGACCGGCTTCGCCTGGCAGCTAAAGAGCCCATGCGTGGCTTTGGGTCTGGTCGTTTCCACGAACCAACCGTCTATGTCGACATCGACCTCGACGCCCTCGACTCCGACATCAAGATCCTCGGCTATGCGTTCACCCAGTTCGCCATGCCGCTCGTGGGTTCGAGAACCAAGCCGTTCGACTTCTCGCCTGCACCCAACCTGTTTTCGCCACCAGTTCTCATGCCCGTCATCCTGCAAAACCGCGACGGCATGTGCTGTTTGTTGGCCCCGCTCGATTCATGGCACGAGCAGATCTTCGCCATTGTTCAAGACGACGACGGGGTGCACGGCCTGCGATGGGGTTGGCATGGCGACCTCGACGACGTCGACGAAGAGTTCGACACCACGATCGGCATCTACCGGGGGCCGTCGGCTGCGGCCCTGATGGCCCAGTGGGGCCGAGACGTTCGAGCTGCTCGCAACACCTCGCGCCTCGACCGCTATGCGGATCCGATCGTGTCGCACCTGTCGTACTGGACCGACAACGGGGCCGCATATTGGTATCGCACCGAGGCCGGGTTCGACCTGTCGACCACGCTCGAGAACAAGCTGGCCGAACTGCGAGAGCTTCAGGTTCCGGTGAAGGCCGTCGAACTCGACAGCTGGTTCTATCGACACGAGGTGACCCGCCCCGTGTCCGAGATTGGCTATCTGCCCGAGGTGCCGCCGACCGGAATGCTCGAATGGGTCGGCCGCGACGATGTGCTGCCTGACGGCGTCGCGGGCCTCGCGACCCGGCTCGGTAATCCCCCGCTCACACTGCACAGCCGCCACATCTCGACCCAGTCGCCCTATCTCGACGATGGCGAATGGTGGGTCGACAAGGCAGCCCATCCGGTCGACCAGCAGTTCTTTCGCCGCTGGTTCGACGACGCCGTGTCGTGGGGCGCGACGTGTATCCAGCAGGACTGGATGATGCCCGCGTGGTTCAGGGTTCGGCAGTTGCGCGAGGTCCCCGGTCGGGCCATGGCCTGGCAACGTGGGCTCGACGAACTCGCCGCCGAGGCCGACATGACCCTCATGTGGTGCATGGCCACGCCTGGCGACTTCATGGCCACGGTCGAACTCGACCGAATCATCGCAGTGCGCACCAGCGACGACTATCGCTTCGCGGCCGATCCGGCCCTGTTGTGGCACTGGTACCTGACGGTGAACCGTTTGGCTGCGTCGCTGGGGCTGGTCACGTCGAAGGACTGCTTCTTCACCATGGGCCTCGATGGGGCGACCGACGCCATCGATGGCGACCCCTACCCCGAAGTCGAGGCTCTGTTGTCTGCCATGTCAGCCGGGGTGGTGGCCATCGGAGACCGCATCGGCCGCACCGATGTGTCAATTGTCGACCGCTTGTGCCGCCCCGACGGGCTGCTGATGAAGCCTGATGCGCCGATCGCGACCGCCGACCAGAGCCTGTTTCGCGACTGGTCAAGCAACGACGGTTTGTTGTGGTCGACGGCTCGTTCGGGCCGCTGGCACTATGTCGTCGCCCTGCACGCCGGGTCCGACGACAGTGTCATCCGCGACCGGTTCGTCCTCTCGACCCTGGGTGACGACGCCGAATACCTCGTCTATAACTGGCGCAGCGGCAAGGCGTCGCCAGCAGCCACGATCGATATCGAACTGGCCCACCGCGACTGGGCCCTGTTCGTGTGTTGCCCGATCGAAGACCGCGGCGGCCGCCGACGAGCCCTCATCGGCGACCCCACCAAGTACGTCACCATGGCCGACAAACGAGTCGCCTACAACGGCGACACCGCAGCCGGGCTGGCCGCCGACGGCGAACCCCACGTACCGCTGCGCTGGTGGATCGAAGGCGAAGGCACCCTCGACCGCTAA
>CAYGMW010000228.1:0-5460 GCA_964350975.1 uncultured Acidimicrobiales bacterium
TCGGCGTCGGGGATGTCCGGCGTGACGGGGCTGGTGTATCCCGAGTCGAGCACGACGAACCACTGCTCGTGGGTTTGGTCGGTGTACAGACCCTCGCCGTGGGTGAGGTCCTCAGAGATGAGGTAGACGTCATAGGTGCCAGCCGCAAGGGCGATCGGAACCGGGCCAAGGGTGACCTGGTTTTTGCTCAGCGGGCCCTGACCAAGATCGTCGAACACGACGGTGACGTCAGAACAGACAGCCTGGGCATCGTCGTCGGCTGATACCGGCGACACGGCGACGAGGATCGCTCCGAAAACGATCAAGACCACCGCAAGGATGTTTCGATTTGCTTTGGCCGTCACGGTCAGCACTCCCAGCGTTCGCGCCAGCACATCCTAGACCGGAAAACCCCAGCCAGCGGTCGCTTCTGGGCCCAAACCGATCAGCTGCGACATGATGGAGAGATCATGTCTCCCCGCTTCGATCTTGACTTTGACGGCACTGCCGGAGTGTTGCAACACATACAGCCCGGTTTGTGTCGGCTGGTGGCGCCAAACCCGTCGAAGTTCACGTTCCGTGGCACTGGGACATACATCGTGGGCGACCACAGCTCCACCGTGGTGATCGACCCTGGGCCAGACAACGCGGATCACTTCGCGGCACTGACTGCAGCCCTGCACGACCGAACCGTCACACATATCGCGGTCACGCACACCCACCGCGATCATTCACCTCTGGCGAAAAAGCTGGCTCAACACACCGGGGCAACCGTGGTGGGCTGCGCTCCGCACCCGACACTGACCGAACGCGACCCAAGCGACATCATCGACTTCGGCATCACTGACGACGACGAGATCGCGTCGTCGGCGGGCATCTCGCCCCCCGCCGGCGATGAGCCGTCAACCGACGAGCATGCCGACGGTGGAGTCGATGTCGACTACGCACCCGACGTCGAGTTACGCGATGGCGACGCGATCTCAGGCGACGGCTGGACACTGGTTGCCGTCCACACGCCTGGTCACACCTCGAACCATCTGTGCTTCGAGTGGACCGAGGCCAACGGGCTATTCACGGGCGACCATGTGATGGGCTGGTCGACATCGGTGATTGGCCCGCCCGACGGCAATATGACCGACTACCTGACCAGCCTTCACAAGCTGCTCGATCGATCTGACACAACCTATTGGCCCACCCATGGCAACCCCATCGTCGAGCCGCACACGTTCGTGCGGGCCCTGATTGATCACCGCAGAGAGCGCGAGCACCAAGTGCTCGATGCCCTCACCCAGGGCGACACCGACATCGAGGCGCTGGTACGGCGCCTGTACCAACACGTCAACCCAAAGCTGTGGCCTGCGGCGTCCAAGTCGGTTCATGCTCATCTGCTCGGCCTGATCGACCAAGGGCGAGTGGCATCGGCCAGCGGCACCCACCGTTTGACCGACCAGTACTTCCCGATGATTTCGTCAACATCTGCCAGCTACAATTGATCGTCCTACGTCGACGGGCATTGATGCTGCGGACGTTTCGCGAAGCTCGGTTCGCAACGTCGGAGATGATCGATGACAGACAACGTCCGCAGGGACACCGAACAGGCCCGTCATGACGCGGCTCGCCAGTTCTTGGCCCAGATGCGCAACCGCACAGAGCGGGCCGCTGACGCGGCTGACGCGGCCAATGAATACGACGCCCAGGTGGCCGAATGGACCCTTCGTCAGCGTCTGCGAACCATGGATGATGACCCCAACGGGTTGTTCTTCGGTTCGATCGACGGGCCCGACGGCGAGTTCTACGTCGGCCGACGCCATATCGAGGACCACGCTGGCGAGGCCTACGTCGTTGACTGGCGCGCGCCAGCGGCCACGCCGTTTTACCGAGCGACATTCGCTGACCCCTTCGACCTCGACGCCCGGCTACGACACACGATCGAGGACCACGAAGTGGTCGCCGTGTTCGAAGAACGCTTCGACGATCCCGACCACCACGGCGGTGGCGGAGTCCCCGACCCCCTGATCGCCGAACTCGAACGGGCCAGAACCGGCGAGATGCGCGACATTGTCGCCACCATCCAGGCCGAACAAGACGAGGTCATTCGCGCGCCCATCGACGAAACGATCGTTGTGCAAGGCGGACCGGGTACCGGCAAGACGGCCGTTGGGCTCCACCGCGCCGCGTTCTTGATGTACGAACACCGCGAACGCCTGAGCCGCGAAGGGGTCCTGGTCGTCGGACCAAACCAGCGGTTCCTGCGCTACATCTCCCAGGTCTTGCCATCGCTTGGTGAACATGCAGTGACCCAGCTCACGATCGACGGGCTGGCCGACCCGCGCCGATTCGCAACCCCAGGAGACTCAGACGCTGCTGCGGCCGTCAAGGGCAGCATCGTGATGGTCGACGTATTGCGAGCCCTCGCCAGACATCACATCAACGTCAGCGCCATCGAAGCTCCGCTTGGCCATCGGGTCCTGCGACTCGAAGAGTCCGATGTAGCCGACCTCATCGACCAAGCCCTCAACCGAGGCGGGCCACTCAACAGCGCCCGCGAAGGCACTCGCCAGGCACTCGCAAAGGCCATGCTCGAGCGACGCTTCGCCCGACACCCCGGCGAACGACCCCAAGCCGACACGCTGCGAACCCAGCTACTGAAGTCGCGCCAGTACAACACCGTCATCGACAAGATCTGGCCGTCACAAAGCTCCTCGCAGTTGTTGCGTCAGCTGTACTCAGGTGGCCCAACCCGCGACGCCGTTTTATCCGACGTGCTCACCGATGCCGAGCGAGCGTCGCTGGCCCGACCCAACGCCCCACGCGTCGATGACGAGCCATGGACCTCAGCCGACCTGGTGTTGCTGGCCGAACTCGAACACATGCTGAATGGTGGTGGCGGCAACAACTATGGGCACATCGTGGTCGACGAGGCCCAGGACCTCTCGGCGATGGCGCTTCGCCTCATCGGCCGGCGGGCCCGTCGAGGTTCGGCCACGATCCTGGGCGATCTCGCCCAAGCGACCACGCCGGCATCTCAGACCTCGTGGCAAGACACGATCGATCACCTTGGGGTCGCCGACGGCCGAGTCGCCGAACTCACGGTGGGCTACCGCTTGCCCGCGGCCCTGCTGGACGCGGCGTCGGTGTTGCTTCCGTTCGCCGCTCCGGGAGTCAACCCGTCTACCTCGGTTCGCGAAGGTGGTCAGCCACCCGAGGTCATCACCAGCAACGGACCCAACTTGTTGACCGACGCAGTAGCGGTCGCAACAAACTGGACGACCGAGCTGACGTCGGTCGCCATCTTGGCCGCGGCGAGCCAGGTCGAAGCGCTGACCAATCTCGTGGCGAAGCTGCCGTCGGCGACTGGGTCGTCGATAGCGGTGATGGCCGCGGTCGACTCCAAGGGTCTTGAGTTCGACGCCGTGGTCGTGGTCGAACCATCACTCATCGCCGGCGGTACCGCGTATGGGCTCAGGGCGTTGTATGTAGCCATGACGCGTGCCGTGCAGCGGGTTGCGATCATCCACGCCAACCCGCTTCCTGGAGCGCTCGAGGGCGCTACGTCCGATCTGTTCTCGACAACCTCAGCCGCTGGCCTCAACGCTTGGCCCCTACCGGCCGACGGGAGGACATGACTTTCAAGTGGGCGGCACGCGTCGCGGTGATGCTGATTTCGATCGGTGGCATTGCGTCGATGAGCAACGCCGACGCGGCCGACGACGGCAGCTGTGTTGGCCTCGACAACCTCGGCGGCATCAACAACGCTCCACTCGCTCTCGACGACGAGGTGTGGGTGGCTCCGGGCGAATCGGTGGTGATCGACGTGCTCGTCAACGACAAAGACTTCGACGGCGATACCTTGACCATCGAATCGGTGGCTCGGCCGGGATCCGGTACCGCCACGGAGTCCAATGGCTCCATCACCTATTCGCCAGGTCTGAATTTCGAAGGCGACGATACGTTCACCTATGTCGTGAGCGACGCAAAGTGCGGCGCCGATCAAGCCCAGGTGCGCGTCCAGGTCTCCACGACCCCGCCGCCCCCAGATCGCGAGCCACCGTCGGTACCAATCATCACGGTGCCTGAGTACACCGGCTGATTCATGAAGTTCATCGCCGGGTCTGTCGGTGTGGTGGCGGCAATTGTTGTCGCGCTGCACATGCAAGTCGGCGTCGCCGCGTCGACTCCGGCAGCGCCGAATGCACAGCCAGTCGCAGTGGAGGCAACCGTTGGACCGACGATCGACCAGGCGGCCCCGAGTCGTCTGGTGCATGAAGAGATCGGCATCGGCGCCACCTATATCGCCCGACCCTCGGGATCGATCACCATCTACGACGGCCCGGATGGCGAACGCCTAGGCGAGGTCTCAGCAACCACCGGCTATGGCGCCCATCGGGTCTTGTCGGTGGTCGGCGAACCGGGACCGGAATGGCTTCAGGTACGCCTCGATCAACGACCGAACGAGTCGAGGGCCTGGGTGAAGGCCACCGAGGTTGACATCACGTGGACCGATCTGTTGGTGGTGATCGACCTCAGCGACCGCGAGCTGACCTTGTTCGAGGGCCACGACGTCGTGCTGCGGGGCGAAATTGCCGTCGGCGCTGCCGACTCCCCCACACCGACTGGACTCACGTATGTCACCGAGGTGCTCGCCACTCCTGGGTCGACGATCTATGGCCCGTACGCGATTGGGCTCGCGCACTACTCAGAGGCGCTCAGCGAATTTGGTGGCGGAAACGGCCAGATCGCCATCCACGGCACGGATCATCCGAACCTCATCGGTCAAGACGTTTCGGCTGGTTGTGTGCGCACCCACAACGACCTCATCCGCCGGCTCGCGGGTCGGCTTCCCCAAGGCACACCAGTCGTGATCATCGCGTGAGCGTTCGGGCGACGTCAGCGAGCCTTGCTCGTTGCTCCTCGATCGCGCCTAGGCCATCATCGCCCCGTCGACCACGAACTCGTGGCCGCTGCAATAGCTCGCTGCGTCAGACAACAAAAAGGCCACCATCTCGGCGACCTCGTCGGCCGCGGCGGTTCTGCCCAGCGGAATCCTGCTTCGCAACGCCTCGTGCCACGCATCACCAAGCACGGTGAATTCTTCAAGCATCGCAGTCTCGATGATGCCGGGGTGCACGCTGTTGACCCGAATGCCATGCGGGCCCAGTTCGACCGCGGCTGATTTCGTCATACCACGCACCGCCCATTTCGCTGCCGCATAGGCAAACGCACTGCCCCCAGCACCGCGCAGCCCAGCCACCGAGCTGATATTGACGATGCTGCCCGAGCCCTGTTCGATCATGGCGCCACCGACGGCCTGCATGCCGAGAAACACACCCGTCTGGTTGATCTCAGTCAGTCGTCGGTAGTCGTCGAGGGAGGTCTGCATCATCGACCGGATCAAGAAGACGCCTGCGTTGTTAACCAAGCCGTCGATGCGGCCATGCGCTTCGAGGGTCGTGGCCACGACGGCGGCCCAGTCATCAGGCG
>CAYGMW010000229.1:0-5452 GCA_964350975.1 uncultured Acidimicrobiales bacterium
TGTCGGCGCCGAATTGCCCCACCGAAACCACCGAACTCGTGCTGGCCCCCGACCAGATGGCACTCCAGATCCATGAGTCCATCGGCCATCCGCTCGAACTCGACCGCATCTTGGGCGACGAGCGCAACTTCGCTGGCACCAGCTTTGTGACCGCCGACATGTTCGGCACCTTCCAATACGGGTCAGAGCTGCTCAACGTCACCTTTGACCCAACCGTCGATGGCCAGCTCGCCAGCTACGAATTCGACGACGAAGGCACACCCGCGCAGCGCCAACATCTGATCAAGGACGGCATCTTGGTCCGTCCCCTCGGCGGCGCCTTGAGCCAGCAGCGCGCCGGGATGGAAGGCGTCGCCAACTCGCGTTCGTCGGCGTGGAACCGGGCTCCGATCGACCGGATGGCGAACCTCAACATCGAGCCGGGCGACAGCAGTTTTGCTGACCTGATCGGTGGCATTGAGCGGGGTGTGTACCTCGAGACCAATATCTCGTGGTCGATCGATGACAGCCGCAACAAGTTCCAGTTCAGCTGCGAACGCGGGACGATGATCGAAGACGGCGAACTCACCACCGTCGTGCGAAACCCGAGCTACCGCGGCATCTCGTCGACGTTCTGGCGCAGCTTGTCCGGCGTCGGCGACCCATCGACGTTCCAGGTCATGGGCGTTGGCAACTGCGGCAAGGGCGAACCCTCACAGGTCATCTGGGTGGGCCACGCATCGCCGCCGTGCCGGTTCTCCAACGTCGAAGTCTTCGGAGCCGAATCATGACCGACACCCGCGGCTATATCGACGACCTGTCCAGCCACGCCACGTCGCTGCTCACCGGCGACGAGGTGTTGTTGGCGTCGTTCGGCGGCGAGACCAGCGACTTCGTCCGTTTCACCGGCGGCAAGGTCCGCCAGGCCGGATCAGTACAGCAGCTTTCGGTCGAACTCGACCTCTCATCGGGTGCTCGCCACGCCACTGCATCACTCGGCCTGTCGGGTCAAGCCGACGCCGACCGCGCTGCGGTTGCGAAGTCGATTGCCTCGATGCGCGAACAGCGCGCCGTCGTTCCGGACGATCCGTACTTCATGTACGCCACCGAGGTGACGTCCAGCGAGCACACCAACACCGGCACGTCACCCGCAGGCGACGACATCATCGACACTGTCCGTTCCGAAGCCGGCAACGACGACTTTGTTGGCATCTGGGCTGCGGGCCGCCAGTTCTCCGCCTTTGCGAACTCCCTTGGCCAACGCAACTGGTTCGACAGCACCACGTTCAACCTCGACTGGTCGTTGTACTTGCGAGCCGACAAGGCCACCAAGCAGGGATACGCCGGATTCGACTGGGACGAGTCGGTGTTTGCGACCAAGATCGCAGCCCAGCGCCAGCAGCTCGACGCCTTGCGCCGAGAACCCATCAGCCTGACCCCTGGCGACTACCGGACCTACCTCACACCGGTCGCGGTCAAGGAGCTGACCGACATGTTGTCGTGGGGTGGGTTCAGCCTTCGAGCCCACAAGTCCATGGACGCGCCCCTGCTCAAGATGGTGACCGACGGGCTCACGTTCTCGCCAGAGATGACCATCCGCGAGAACACCGCTGGTGGTGTCGCTCCAAACTTCCAGGGCCAAGGATTCTTGCGCCCTGACGCGGTGTCGCTCATCAGCGGCGGACGCTTCGATAGCCATCTGGTATCGCCACGGTCGGCCAAGGAGTTCGACGTCGCGACCAACGGGGCATCGTCGTGGGAAGCCCCGGCCTCGATCGAGATGGCGCCCGGCAGCATTGCGAGCGACAGCACGATGGCCGCCCTCGGCACCGGCCTGTATGTCGCAAACCTGTGGTATCTGAACTTTTCGGACCGGGCCAACTGCCGCACCACAGGCATGACTCGGTTTGCGACGTTCTGGGTCGAAGACGGCGAGATCGTGGCTCCGGTCAACGCACTGCGATTCGACGACAGTGCCTTCGGCCTCTTCGGGGACCGGCTCGCGGGCCTGACCGACACCGCCGAGGTCCTCCTCGACCCGCTCAGTTATGGCGCTCGCTCAACTGAATCGGCACGCCTACCGGGAGCGCTCATCAACGACATGCGGTTCACCCTGTAGGCCAACGTTTGGGACCCAGACGCGCAGATGCTCGGCCCGCGTCGGGCCGAGCATCTGGGTCGAGCGAGGTGGATTGCTAGTCGCGCAGCTTGGAAATCAGGCGGAGCAGCTCGATATAGATCCACACCACAGTAATGAGCAGACCCATCGCCGCGAACCAGTCCTGCCAGCGCTCGTGGGGCTCAGAGTTGAGTCGGTCGATGTAGTCGAAGTCGAGCAGCAGGTTCAGCGACGCAATACCCACGATGACGAGCGAGATGCCGATACCGATCGGACCGCTGTCATGGATGAAGGGAACCTCGCCGCCAAACAGGCCGAGCACGAAGCTGATGAGATAGGTCGCAGCAATGGCCATCGTGGACGTGATGATGACCTTTTGCAGCTTCGGCGTGAGGCGTAGACGGCCGGTGGCATACATGAACCACATGCCGGCGTAGACGGCGGCGGTCAAGATGCCGGCTTGGAGCACGATGCCGTCGTACTGCACCTCGTAGTAGCGGGACAACCCGCCAACGAAGATGCCCTCAACAACGGCATACAGCGGTGCGGTGACCGGGGCCGTGGTGGGCTTCACCGCGGTGAAGATGGCAATGCCGAAGCCAACAATGGCCGCGGCGAATACCAAGCCGAACGACACCTTGTCGGCAATCCACCAGCCAGCACCGAAGGCAACGGCGAACACCACAAAGGTCGCCGCAATGGCTGCCCACGTATCGGAGACGCTGCTCTGGGTCGAGGGGTCGCCGCTGATGATGGGCCCTCGGCCTTCAGAGAAGGCTGCTCGGGTGAGCATGGGGTTGGTTGACTGTCGCTCAAGGATGGGGACTGAACTTCGTGACGCCATTGCTGGATTGTATCGACCTACCCTGTCCGACGTTCAGAGACGAGGTTTTCTCCCATGATTCGCCCCCCACTCCATCGCCGCGGCCTACTCGCGCTTGTTTTTGCGTTCGCGCTGTTCGCCACTGGGTGTGCAACAAGCTCAGAGTCCAGCGGCGATGCCGATCCGGTCGAAGCCACCGAGCTGGCCAGCACTGAAGCTGGCGACGACTCGACCGCCACCACTGCAGCGACGACGGAAGCCGGAACCCAGAGTTTGGATACCAAGCCCGTGGTGCTCGGTCGATCCGACCCGGTGCCGACCGAGCTCGTCATCACGGACTTGATCACCGGCACCGGCGCCGAGGCCGTCGTCGGCAGCACGGTGACGGTGCAGTATGTCGGCGTGCGATACGAAGACGGGGTGCAGTTCGACTCGTCCTGGGATCGGGGCCAACCCTTTGAGTTCGTCCTCGGTGTTGGTCAGGTCATCCAGGGCTGGGACCAAGGCTTTGCCGGCATGTTCGTCGGCGGCCGCCGCGAGCTCATCATCCCTGCCGATCTGGCGTACGGCGAATCGGGAGCCGGCGGCGACATTGGCCCGAACCAGGCCCTCATCTTCGTCGTCGACATGCTGGATGTCGTGTCGCCGTTTCCCGCAGCGCTTGAAGAATCAGCGAGCCGGGTAGTGGTTCCGAACCAGGGTCGCAGCCTCGAAGGTACGGCGCTCAGCTCCAGCGACGGAGCGGCCTTCGCGATGTTGATCGGCGATGAGTTGGCCGAAGATGTGCCCGCAGGCGAAGGTTTGGAAGCGTGGGTGACGTTCGGTCTCGACGATGTCACCGACACCTTGACCGGCGCCGACTTCACCTCGGTCACCTTGCGCTCTCAAGCAATGCAGGACATCACTGGCGACCCGTTCGGCACCCTGGGCGAGCTGACCGCAACCCTGGTCGACGACGCGTCGTTCCCGCCAACGGAGACCGACCGAGCCGTCGACAACGGATCGGTGACCTGTGTTCCCGACGTCGAAGCGACTGCGTTGTCGTGCGACGTCGCCGAACTGATCGCCGACGCGGTGTCGGCCGGAGAAGACCGGGTGACCTTCCGGCTGCGCTTCGACACCCCGTCGAACCTCAACGGCGAACCCGACATGGTGTTTTTCTTCATCACCGACCAGTTCTCCAACGACATCGGCATCTTCACCCTCGAGTTCACCCTGGCCTAACCCGACGGAGTTACTGGGCGCTGCGCCGAGTGCGGATGCGTTCGAGGTAGGCGGCCGCTGAGGCTCGGCCTTCGGGGTCACGCAAGCCAGCCAGGAGGCTGTCGGCGTCGGACCAGTGGCGCTGGGTTCCGACCATCGACATCGTGACGGCGTTGACGCCGGCCTTGGTGAGCTGCACCGGGTGGCGGGGTTTGGCCGCAAGCTGGTCGGCCAGCTGGTCGACGGCATCGTCGAGTTCGTCCGCGGTCACAACCCGGTTCAAGAAGCCGGCGGCCTTGGCTTCGGCGGCGGTGAATGGGCGACACGTCATCACCAGTTCTTTGGTGAGGGCGGGACCGATCTCGCGCACGAGGCGTGGAATACCTCCCCATGCGAGCGGGATGCCGAGGTCGATTTCGGGGATCGACATGTATGCCGTGTCGACGCAGATACGCAGGTCGCATGCAGCGGCGAGCACCAGTCCCCCGCCGACACACGGCCCGTTGATGCGGGCAATGGTGACGGCGCGCATGGCCTCGACCGCATCGGCCATCAGGCGACCCGAGTCGGCTCCGTCGCGCGGGTCAAGGTCAGATGATTCGCCGAACGCGCTCACGTCGGCTCCGGCGCTGAATGCCCGACCGGCTCCGGTGACCACCACCACTCGAAGGTCAGGGTGGGTGTCGAACCAGCGTGCCGCGGCCGCAATCTCGAACAGGGTCTCAGTCGAGAGCGGGTTGAGCTGGCTGGGGCGGTTGAGCGTGAGGGCGCCACGACGCCCATCAACAGCAACGGTCAGGGTCTCGAACTTGGGTGCTGGTGTCGACATGGGCTCATCTTTGCCGGTTCTTACGGTTTTCTCATCTTCGTCTCAAGATTCGTTCAGGAACCACGCGCACAGTGGGACTCGTAAGCAGCTGGCCCTTCCCTGAGGGCCGAACGAAACAGCGCCACTGACGGCGCATCCTGAAAGGTCGATCACATGAAGCGCAAGCTCTTCGCAGCTCTCGCAGTACCGGGCCTGATCCTCGGCGGCGCCGTCGCCGTCGGCGCCCAAACCTCCACCGACACCACCGACACGACCAACACCGCACCACATGAGCACAGCGAGGGCATGGGCCACCACGGCGGCCGGGGCGGTTCGCTCATCGACGCACTTGGCCTCGACCGGGCTGCCGTTGAGGCGGGAATCGCCGACGGTTCGACACTCGCCGAACTCGCCGAAGCGGCTGGTGTCGACGTTGACGCCGCCATCGACACCCTGGTAGCCGACGCCGAAGCCAAGGTCGCCGAGAACCCCGACAGCCGCTTCGCGGAGAACTTCGACG
>CAYGMW010000230.1:0-5443 GCA_964350975.1 uncultured Acidimicrobiales bacterium
ACGAGATGGCCGACGCCGTCGTGGCGCGCGGCGGGTTCGTGTCGATGGCCGCAACTCCTGATGGGCCCCGGCCCTATGAGCTGAACGCAACCTTGTGGTCGACCTTGGCCAGCTTGTCTGATGACCCAGCCTCCGAAGCCGTCGACGTGGCTCGTTTCTTGGCGGCTCACACCATCATGTTCTCCGTGCGCGGCATTCCTGCGTTGTATGTGCACGCGGTGATGGCGTCGGAGAATTTCGCTGGTCTGGCGGCCGAGACGGGCCGGTCCCGTTCGATCAACCGGGGTCAGCTGACACTCGAACAGCTGCGCGATCGCCTGGCCACCAATGAGCGGGCCCAGACCGTCGTGGCCGGCCTCAGGCACCGACTCGATGTCCGTGGGCGCCATCGGGCCTTCCACCCTGAGGCCCCTCAGGAAGCACTCGATCTCGGTCCCGAGCTGGTTGCGTTGCGGCGGACCTCGATTGACGGCATCGACTCGGTGGTCGCACTGCACAATGTGACGGACCGATCAGTCGCCATCGAGGGTGGGGGAGGCGTCGACGTATTGACCGGCCGGGACATGGCTGACGACATCGTGCTCGACCCCTATGAGTGTGTGTGGCTCGTCGGGTCGTCGCTGTGATGAGGTCTAGAGTCGTTCGATCGCGAGCAAGTCGAGGGCCGGACGGTCCGCGTCGCGGCTGGTGGCGAGGTCGACTCGGACCTTGAGACGCCATTCTCGATGATCTGCCGGGTCGGCAATGATCTGGGTGACCAGCCATTCGTCGGCACCCATGGTGACTTCGAAGTAGGCCGCACCGCGGGCCACTGCGTCGAGGCCAACCGCGTCGTGTTCTTCCCAGTACGGGCCAAACGCGTCGTCGAGGTCTTCGCCTGACCATGGCTGGGCGGTGGGCTTGAGCATGTCGGACAAGGTTCCGTAGCGTTCGCCGGCCAGCAGACCAAGCCAACGGAACACCTCGTTGCGAACCATCACGGTGAAGGCTCGGGTGTTGGTTGTGATGTCGACCGGAACCGGAGGGCGAACCTCGCCATCGTCGTCAGGGTCCGGGTTGGTGAGGCGTTCCCACTCATCAATGAGGCTGCTGTCGACGTGGCGAACCAGGGCCCCGAGCCATTCGATGATGTCGTCGACCTCGTCGGTGC
Source organism: uncultured Acidimicrobiales bacterium (assembly GCA_964350975.1). Classification (GTDB taxonomy): domain Bacteria; phylum Actinomycetota; class Acidimicrobiia; order Acidimicrobiales; family Poriferisodalaceae; genus JAADHX01. Next base: position 1,151 of record CAYGMW010000230.1, read on the forward strand.
GCAGGTCTGCGGGCACTGTTTGCGATAAGGCTTTGAAGGCGTCTGACAGGTAGCGCAGCAGCACCCCTTCAGCTCCCTTGAGGCTGTAGTGGTTGACGTACTCCTTGAAGGTCATGGCCCGTTCGAACATGTCGCGCACGATCGACTTGGGGCGCACCGTGTGTGCGCCGATCCAGGGGTGATGGACCGACCAGGTGCCGAATGCGGCCCACAGTTCGTCGCGGTTGGGTTGGGGCCACGTGACGTGTTCGAGGCGCTCCATACGCTCTTCGTATTCGACGCCAGCCATCTTCATCTCGTTGATGAGCTCGCCCTTGGCCACATTGAGCTGCTGGGCCAGCACGACGCCGGGGTTCTCCAACACCGATTCGATGACGGTCACCACATCGAGGGCATGGCCCGCAACGGCGGTGTCGATGACGCTCAAGAACTCAACGGCAAAAAGTGACAGAGGCTGGTTGAGAGCGAAGTTGTCTTGGAGGTCGAGGTTTACCCTGACGAGGCGGCCATCGTCGTCGGGGCGGTCGAGCAGCTCGATGATGTTGGCGTCGACGAGGGCTCGATACATCGCGATCGACCGCCGGATATTCGACCGCTGGCGGGGACGTTCGTCATGGTTCTTGACCATGAGCGATCGTGTGGCGGCACACCCGTCGCCGGGACGATCGAGCAGGTGCAGCAGCATCGAATGGCTGACAGAGAAACGGGACCTCAGTGGTTCTGGTTGGCCTTGCGACAGCTTGGTGAACGTACTGTCGTCCCAGTGGGTGTAACCCCGCTCGGGTGGCTTCTTGCGCTGGATCTTGCGCAGCTTCTTGGGGTCGCCATCGGCCTTGTCTTCGAGGCGCAGGTTCTCAATGACGTGGGGTGGCGCTTGGCACCATACCGAACCCTTGTCGTCGAATCCCTTGCGGCCAGCCCGACCCGCGATCTGTTGGAAGTCGCGCACGGTCAAGATTCGGGTTCGTTCGCCGTCGAACTTGCACAGCTGGGTGAACAGCACGGTGCGGATTGGGACATTCACCCCTACACCGAGTGTGTCGGTGCCACAGATGACCTTGAGCAGTCCTTCTTGGGCCAGCTTTTCGACCAGGAGGCGATATTTGGGAAGCAGCCCCGCGTGGTGGACTCCGATGCCGGCCATCACGTAACGCTTGAGGTCGACACCGAAGGCGCTGTCGAAACTAAAGCCGCCCACAGCGGCCTTCACCGCCGCCTTTTCGTCCTTGGACAACACATCGATCGAGGTCAAGGCTTGGGCGGTGTCGGTGGCCGATTTTTGGGTGAAGTGCACGATGTACACGGGCGCTTGGCGCAGTTCGAGCAGCTTGTCGATCGTCTCGTGCATCGGCGTCGTGACGTAGGCGTAGTCGAGGGGAACGGGTCGAGTCGGCGACTTGACGGTGACCGATGGGCGGCCCGTCAGGGCGGTCATGTATTGCTCGAAGTCCTCGGTCGGGCCCAATGTGGCCGACATCAATAAGAACTGGGCTTGGGTCAATTCGAGCAGTGGCACCTGCCACGCCCACCCGCGATCGCGATCGGAGTAGTAGTGAAACTCGTCCATGATGACGAGGTCAGCAGGTGCGTAGGGCCCGTCGCGGAGCGACAAGTTGGCCAAGATCTCCGCGGTGCAGCACACGATCGGTGCCTGGGGATTGACCGAGGCATCGCCGGTGATCATGCCGACTCGATCGCTGCCAAAGGCCCGGCAGAGGTCGAAGAACTTCTCCGAGACGAGGGCCTTGATCGGCGCCGTGTACCAGCTCTTCCGGCCGGTCGCGAGCGCCGCGAAGTGGGCGGCTGCTGCGACCAGCGACTTGCCCGATCCCGTTGGTGTGTTCAGCACCACATTGGAGCCACCGAGGAGTTCGAGGATGGCTTCTTCTTGGGCCGGGTAGAGCTCGACTCCGAGTTCTTCGGCGTATCCGAGGAATCCTATGAGGAGATCGTCGGGGTCGTCGCTCTCCGGCAGATGACGAAGCAGCGGCGGAAGCGACATTGGTTCAGGTTACGTGGCCGCACGCGGTGCGGTGCCGGGTCGGTCTGGGCAACCCTGTTTGTCCCCCGTTTGGTTGAGGGGCTGGCTCTAGTTGAGTCGGGATCGAACCGCGGCCATATCGACCCGGGTGTGAATCAGCTGGGTCGCGGCGTCGGCACGCGTCTCGAAATCGGCGGCGATGGAACGCAGCGTGTGGGCGAGGTTCGATGCCTGCAGCAGCTCGTCGAATGTCGACTGGAATTCAGGGGTGAGTGTGGTGTGCATGTTTCGACCTTTCCGATCGTGGGGGGATAGCTACCTGATCCAGTGTGAGGAATTGGACCTGGTCCAATCTACGGGCCATTGGCGGTCCACTGAGCCAATTATTTGACGTGGGCTGATCCAATGTGCTGAATTGGCCCACGAAACGAGGGGCTGGCATGGACGAAACTCAGATCGCGCTGGCGCTGGGGTCGTGGGGTGGCGAACCCGGTCCGTTGTACGCGACCCTCGCCGACGCCCTCGACGAGCTCATTCGCGCCGGCCGCCTTGAGGCTGGTGCCCGTTTGCCCGCCGAACGACGCCTCGCCGCAGAACTCCACGTGTCGCGCGGGACGGTGGTGTCGGCCTACGACGAGTTGCGACGCCGAAATCGCATCGCCACCCGCGCGGGCAGCGGCCCCCTCGGCGTGGATCGGCACCGAACCGACGAGGTTGCGGTGTTCGACCCGGTGCCCGCCCAAGGCGGGATCTACGAAGGAATGCTCGATCACCCCGTCGACGAGGTCGTCGACATGCGCAGCGCGTATTGGATCGGGGTCAACGATCTGCCGACGGCGTCGTTTGAGCTTCCGGCCGAGCGTTGGCAGCGCGAGTTGGAAGGCACGGGCTATTACCCGGCCGGACTCCCAGCATTACGCGAACAGATCGCAGCGCGAATGACACGCGCTGGACTTGAGACCTCGGCTCACGAGGTGCTCGTCACGAATGGCGCTCAGCAAGCGTTGGCGCTGATCTGCCAGCTCCATATGGCTCCTGACGAGCTGTGTGTGATCGAAGAGCTCACCTACCCCGGCATGATCGACCTCGTGTCAGCCCTGCGGGGTCGGCTGCACACTGTTCCCATCGACGAGCATGGAGTCGACGTCGAACGCCTCGACCGGGCGGTCAGGCGTGTCGATCCGGCCCTCGTGTACCTCATGCCAAACGTGCACAACCCGACCGGAGCGGTGTTCCCCGAAGAGCGCCGGGCAGCCTTGGCCGACCTGGTGAAGGGCTGGGACACCTTCGTGATCGACGACCGAACCCTGGTCGACCTGGTCGTGGACCGAGATCCGCCACGGCCGCTCGCCATTCATCCGTCCGGGCCGCTTGCCAATGTGCTCACCGTTGGCTCCACCTCCAAGTCGCTGTGGGGCGGCCTGCGTATTGGATGGGTTCGGGCCAATGAGCGCGAGATCGATCGGTTGTCGAGGCTCAAGGCTGTGATGGATCTCGGGATTCCAATCGCCAGCCAGATGATTGCCTCAGAGCTGTTGCCGTCAGATCAGGGACTGTCGCGGGCCCGGCAAGCAGAGCTGCGTCGCCGCCGCGACGCACTGGTCGACGGGCTGCGACGCCAGATCCCCGAGTGGCGCTTCGAGGTGCCTGACGGTGGTGTGTGTTTATGGGTCGAGCTGCCGCTCGACGATGCCCGGACCTTCATCGCCCATGCGCAACGCCATGGGGTGGGTTTGGTCAGCGGGAACGTGAGCTCACCTGATGGTCGGGCCAGGCACTATCTGCGGCTTCCCTTTGGGCAACCCGTTGAGGTGCTGGCCGACGCAGTCGACCGGCTGGCTGCGGCCTGGGCTGACCTGGTGGTGCGCCCGGTTGAGACCCGCCGTTACCGGGTCATCGTCTAGCGCTGGCTTCAGCCGCGGAGCTGTTCGAGATGGCTCGTGACGAACCGACCCTGCGGATCGAGCCGGTCTCGTACTGCCCACCACGCGTCCCAGTCCCGGTGGGCTGGACGCAGAACACTGGAGTTCAAGAAGTGAACCTTGCCCCAATGGGGTCGGCCACCGGCGTTGACGAAGATCTCTTCGCACGCCCGAAACAGGGGCTCATCGGCCAGCCCGTGGGCCTGATGTACTGAGATCGTGACCGTTGGGCGGCCATTGGCTGGGCTCATCCACACATCGTCTTGGGCCACATTGCGGTACTCCAAAGGCCATTCGAGCTCGGGGAACGACGACGCGATGAGTGTGCGGATCGCATGGAAGCACTCGGGTCCGACCTCTGCCGGCACGGAGTACTCCATCTCGGTGTGG
>CAYGMW010000231.1:0-5417 GCA_964350975.1 uncultured Acidimicrobiales bacterium
CGACAGCCAGGGCCGACTGCGTGTTGGTGCTGCGGTTGGCGTGACCGACACCGCAGAGCGCGTCGAAGCTCTCGCCGCTGCGGGTGTCGACGCCATCTTCATCGACACCGCGCACGGCCACACCCGCGGCGTGATCGATGCCGTCATGACCATCAAGAAGGGCTGGCCCGACCTCACCGTGGTTGGCGGCAATGTGGTGACCGCCGAAGGTGTTCACGCCCTCGTGCAAGCCGGCGCCGACATCGTCAAGGTGGGCGTGGGTGCTGGTTCGATTTGCACCACGCGCATCGTTGCCGGCGCGGGCATGCCCCAGATGAGCGCCATCTTCGAATGCGCCCAGGCTGGCCGCGAACTTGGTGTGCCGATCATCGCCGACGGTGGCGTGGTCACATCGGGCGATGTCGTGAAGGCCTTCGTGGCCGGAGCCGACGCGGTCATGGTTGGCAATGTGCTGGCCGGAACCGACGAGGCCCCAGGCGAACTCGAACTGGTCGACGGTGCCATGTGGAAGACCTACCGAGGCATGGGTTCAGCCGGTGCGATGCGAGGCCGAGCCTCCGACCGTTACGGCACGGCCCAAAAGTCGGGCAAACACGTTCCTGAAGGTGTCGAAGGACGGGTCCGCTACGCGGGTCGTCTCACCGAATTGGTGGGCCAACTCGTGGGTGGTCTGCGCAGCGGCATGGGGTACGCCGGTGCTGCCGACCTCGACGACCTTCGCTACCGCACCCGCCTCACCAAGGTCACCGGAGCGGGCCTGCGCGAGTCGCATCCCCACGACATTGCGGTACTGCGCGACGAATGATCGGCCGGCCGCAGGATTTTGTGGCCCGATTGTTTGACTCAGCCCGTCTGAGGCACTGCACTGCACGTCATGACTGACGCAGGTGACGCTGAGGACCCACGCCAACCCAAGGACGCAACGCTGCCGACGGCGATGGAGAACCATCGGGTCGCAGCCGCCATGGTGTTCGACGACGAAGCCGACCTCATACGGGCCACCCACGGGCTGATCGCCCAACTCGAGGGCGGCCGGATCGAGTGGAACGGCAATATGGTCTGGGACACCCACACCCACGACTTCTGCCGGGCCGGCACCGACCACGCTCCCGAGCTCACGGCCCACCCCGACACTGTCAACCCGAGCCTGTGGCGCCAAGCCCAGCTCAACGCCATCCACGGCCTGTTTGAGGTCGTGCCCGGTGTGTGGCAGGCCCGAGGTTATGACCTGTCGAACATCACGTTCATCGCGGGCGATACCGGCTGGGTCATCATCGACCCGCTCACCACCGAACTGACCGCGGCCGCGTGCCTCAAGCTGGCCAACGACACCTTGGGCGAACGGCCCGTCACCGCGGTGCTCTACACCCACAGCCATGTCGACCACTTCGGCGGGGTCCAAGGCGTCACCACCCAGGCGGCCGTCGATGCCGGCGACGTCCAGATCATCGCCCCATTCGGGTTCATGGACGAAGTCATTGGCGAAAACGTCATCGCCGGACCGGCCATGGCTCGGCGCGCGACGTATCAGTTCGGGCCGCTGCTGCCCCGCAACGAGCGGGCCCATGTCGACAGCGGCCTCGGCAAGGTCACCCCCCTCGGGCCCAACGGGGTGATCGCCCCGACCATCGACATCGCCACCACCGGCGAAGAACTTGTTGTCGACGGCATCCGCATCGTGTTCCAGTACACGCCCGACACCGAAGCCCCCGCGGAGATGAACTTCTTCTTCCCGGACTTGTCGCTGTTGTGCATGGCCGAGAACTGTTCTCACACCATGCACAACATCTTGACCCAGCGCGGCGCTTTGGTTCGAGACTCGCTGCGGTGGAGCAAGTACATCAACGAAGCCATCGAGCTGTTCGGCGCCGACACCGACGTGGTGTTTGCATCGCACCATTGGCCCCGCTTCGGCGCCAGCGACAGTCTCCTGTTCCTTGAACAACAACGCGACATGTACCGCTGGCTCCACGACCAGACCATGCGCCTGGCCAACCAGGGCCTCACACCGAAAGAAATCGCCGAAGCCCTCGTGCTGCCGGCCGAATTCGCGGCCGAATCGCACTGCCGGGAGTACTACGGCACCGTCAGCCACAACACCAAGGCCATCTACCAGCGTTATCTCGGCTGGTGGGACTCCAACCCGGCCAACCTGAACCCCCATCCGCCGAGTGAAGCCGGCGTCCGATACGTCGAGTTCATGGGCGGGGCCGACGAGGTGCTGCGCAAGGCTCGGGCCAGCTTCGATGCCGGCGACTACCGGTGGGTGGCCGAGGTCGTCAACCACCTGGTGTTCGCCGACCCCACCAATGTTGCGGCCCGACTGCTGCTCGCCGATGCCTATGAACAGCTCGGCTACCAGTCGGAGGCCGCGACGTGGCGCAACGTGTACCTCACCGGAGCTCAGGAGTTGCGCCGCGGGTCGCCAGGTTCGATGCCGATGCGGCGCCGGGCCATGTCGGACGCGTTGACGGTCGAACACGTCGTCGACATCTTGGGGGTCCGTATCGATCACGACGCCCTCGCCGGACTGAGGTTCTCGATCAACCTCGTGATCGGTGGCGCACCCCACGTGCTCGGAATCGCCCATCGGGCCATCCACCACATACCGGGGCGTCTCGACGACGACGCGGTGGCGACGCTGACCACCGAGTCACGCCACTTGGCCGCCCTGATCGCCGACACCGTTGCCCAGTACGACGCTCTACGGGCCGGCGGCGACATCGCCGTTGACGGCGACGAGGCCTTGCTGCGTCGAGTGCTGAGCGCAGTCGAAACGCCCGACATCGGGTTTGCGATCATCGAACCGTGAGCCGGCATCGCTCCCAACTCCGATCGGTGATGACGGCCGTTGCGGTCGCGGTTGCGGTCGCGCTCGCGGCGGTTCCCGCCGGTGGCGCAACCCTGCCGACCCCTCAGCCCGACCCTGGCGAACCGCAGACGATCGTGTACGGATCACAAGATGGGTCTGATACTGCGTTGCTCCTTCGTCGCGCCAGCGACGGTCGGCGGGTCTGTAGCGCGGCCCTCATCGCCCCCACCTGGGCGCTGACCGCAGCCCATTGCGTCGACCGCGACGGCACCCAGCTGACGCCGGCCGACATCGAGGTGGTCGCAGGGTCCGAGGCGGTAGCGGTCGCGGTCGCATCGATTGTCGTGCACCCCACCTGGGACGGCGTTCATCTGTCTCGAACGGTCGACCTGGCCCTCATCGAGCTCGCCGAGGCCGTCACCTGGCCGGTGCTGAACGTGGTGGATACCGCGACCGAACGCCAGCTGATCGCCGATCGAGCCGTCACGAGAGTGTCGGGCTACGGCGTGACCGAGGGCCTGAACGACAACCCGACCGAGCCCCGGTTCGCTGTGATGCGGCTGGACTCGGCCCGCACCTGTCTGGATCGATTTGTGGGCTTCGACGACGCCAACTTCTTGTGCGGCGTCGAACTTGACGGCAGCGACGCCCGATCGTGTTCGGGCGACAGCGGCGGCCCGGTCACCGCCGATGTCGCAGGGCAGCAGCGACTCATCGGGGTGTCGTCGTTTGGGGTGTCGGGTTGCACCGCGGACGCACCGGTCGGGTGGAGCCGGGTGGCCTCGGCGACGGGCTGGATCGACGAGGTCACTGGCCTCAACATCTTGACTACCGACGCCGGGTCGACCCCGGGGTATTGGCTGCTGGCCGACCAAGGGCAGGTCTATTCGTTCGGGTCAGCGACCTATGCGGGGGGTCGAAACCTGGCCGATGCCGTCGACCTCATCGCCGACCCCGATGGGGACGGCTACTGGCTGTTGTGGTCCGACGGCGGGTTCGAAGCCCACTCCGCCGCCGAGCTACCTGAAGTGATCTTCCCGGCCGTGTATCCGGGCCCCCAGTTCGCGGCTGGCGGCGCGGCGCCCGATGGGCAGGGCCTTGCCCTGTTCGGCGTCGATGGAGCGGTGTCGGTGGTCGGCTCGATGCAGTGGCACGGCGACGTGTTTGGCATCGACCTGGCCGCTCCGATCGTCGACGGGGCGGCCACACCCAGCGGCGACGGCTACTGGATGGTCGCCGCTGACGGGGGAGTGTTTGCCTTCGGCGACGCCCGCTTCCACGGCTCACTGCCGGGACTCGTTGGGCCAGCAGGACTCGCCGCCGATGTGGTGTCGATGGTGGCAACCAGCACCGGCGACGGCTACTGGCTCGTCGGCGCCGACGGGGGAGTGTTTGCCTTCGGCGACGCCCGCTTCGCCGGGTCGGTGCCTGGCGTTTTGGCTCCGGGCCAGTCGCTGAACCAACCCGTGGTCGATATGGCGGCCTATGGCAACGGCTATCTGCTCGTTGCCTCCGACGGCGGCACCTTCACCTTCTCCGACCAGCCCTTCTTGGGTTCGTTGGCCCGAAGCGGCCTCGCCCGGCCCATCGTCGCCATCGAGACCGTCCCGTCAGGGCCGGCCGCGTCATCGGGTGCGACCCCGTGAGCGAGCGAGCATCTGCCGACAGCGCCGATCTGAGCGCCGACCAGCTCCTTCAACGACTCGCCAACAACCCTGACGCGGCCGGTTCTGCGGCGACGGAATCGGTTGCTCGGTTCGTTCCCGGACCGGGCATCGAACGGCTCGCGTTGGCCTTCGACCTCGACCTGCTCGTCGAGGCCTACCACGAATGTGTAGTCCGAACCGGCGTAGCCGGCGACCACCAGCACCTCGGTTTTGGCACCCTGGCCCTCACCCGTCGACCGGGCGTCAGGGAGCTCAGTTCCAACGACTTGTCCGGCCGTTACTGGATGCGCGCCGATGAGCGCTATGTCGAAGAACCCTTCGAAGACCTCGTCGACGAGGCCGCGTTCAGTGAGTTCAACCCCGACTATGCGGGCACGTACTTCGAGACCGTCGTCGCGACCCTGCAGAGCTTGTTTCCGATTGGGCGAGTGCGCGTCAATGTGAAGGGGTCGTACAACTGCAACTCGTGGCACCGCGACCCCGAGCCGCGCCTGCACGTGCCGATCATCTCCAACCCCGGGTCGTTGTTTGTGGTCAACCACCACGTCACCCACCTGCCTGCAGACGGATCGGTCTACTTCACTGACACCCGCGGCTACCACACTGCCCTCAACGGCGGCAGTGCCGAACGAGTGCACCTGATCGCAGCGTTGGCGCTGTAGAAAACTCAATAAAAACGGGCGTTTTCTTGTTGTCGATCGAACGTAGGTTCGATAGTGTGTGATGTATGGAAACAGCGCCGGAACACCTCACGCTGCAGTTGCATCACCGTGATGCGCTGTTGTGTATGGATGTTCTTTCGGTTGAGCGTGAGCTGACCGCCGTGCTGCGACACCGGTCTCGGGTTGACGGCTATGAGGCGTCGCTGAGGTCGGCCCTTGGGGTGTTGCGCGGCGGCAAGGGTGCCGGACCGCGACCCCAGCCACCGCGGCCCGAGC
>CAYGMW010000232.1:0-5412 GCA_964350975.1 uncultured Acidimicrobiales bacterium
CGTCGACGACCCGCTTCACGATCCTGATTCCTTCGCCGTCAGCCTGCGATGCCAAGGCATCGAGCGCTGAGATGACCGAGTCGGTGACGGGTCGTATGGTCACCGAATCGCCGGTCAGGGTCGATGTGTCCATTGGTTCAACCTCCAAGCGGCAGCGAGGCCAAGCGCTGCCACGTGCCATCGTCATCGGAAACGAAGACGGACAGCGCTGTCGCTGTGATTTCGAGAGGCAACTGGCCTGCGAGTGCTGACGTGATGGCGCTCATGAGCTCAGCCTGGTTGTCGGTCGCGTCGCTGAGCGCAATTGTGAGATGAGGCTGCGAGTCCGGGTGGCGGCCGCCGTATGGCGGGTAGTCCGGGAACCGACTCCAGATCTTCTTGGTGAGTGTTCGAAACGCTTCGTCGGGTTCTGGTCGAAGCCAAATCGCCCCGGGAAACTCGTCGACTCTCGTCAGGGTGAACGCGAACGGGGCGCAGCTCGACAACACGGCGCTCAGTGGTGACAGTGCATCGTCCAGAAGGCCGAGCTCGACGAACGGGTACAGGACCGTGATGTGGGCCGGAGTACCGTTGTTGGCAACCGGGTCGTGCAGGGCCCGCCACTCGTGGACCAGTAGCTCGGCGTCGGGCACCTCGATGATCAACGCAGTGTTTGGCACCCAGTGATGCTGGCAGGTGCTGGCCTTGTTGTCGAAGCGGGTTGCTGGGCGACACCGATTCGATCGAGTCCAGATTCACGGCGCATCGGCGGCTGATCCGATCCTGATTTGGATCGAGGACAACCTCCGAAGAGCCCGGAAGTCTGGCTGCTGAGAACTGCTTGGCTTCTTGCCGCCGTTAGTCGATCGCTCGTAGGCGGATGCCTCTGATCGGCTCGAAATGCTTGCGGTTCCGGGTCACCACGCTGAACCCTCGCTCGAGAGCGGTTGCTGCGATGAGCGCGTCGGGAAGGCGTGTGCCCGTTTCTCGAACGATTCGCCCGGCCCGTTCGGCGATCGAGCGGTCAACGTCGATCTCGCGAAACGGAGCGAGGAGCCGAGAGCACAGATCGGTGGCTGAGTTGCCCGCGAACAGCTCGGCTCTGGTCACCACCGAATAGTGCACTCGGTGCCGTTTGGGTTGAAACTCGTTCGCACCGCGTAGGTGATCGATGAAGACGTCAGTGTCAACGAGAAGGTCAGCCACGGGACCAGCCGTCGCGAGAAGGCGCGGTTGCATCCGGGGCAGCGCCAAATGTGGCAGCGAGCGCAGCGTCGGCGTCGGGTCTGTCATCGAGATATTCGTCGACGGCGCGGCGGATCACCTGGGCCATTGTCACGCCCTCGGCCTCCGCGACCCGGTCGATCCGCCGACGCTGTTCATCGGTCAGGTACACCTGCGTTCGTGTCGATGGCATACATCTATCGTATACATCAATCGAATGTCACGGCCAGCGACAGAGCGGAGCGGATCCGCCGGTCGATCGCCGAGATGATCGAAGTGTGTGTTCCACCATGCACTGGTCCCGTCGTGGTCTGATCATGCCACGGGAGCTACTCGCCGGTGCTGGCCTTGTTGTCGAAGTGGGTCGCGGTACTAGCGTCGGCTGTCTCGGACGAACCAGCCGTCGAATCAGGAGCCTGCAATGACGATCATGGAGCCACAAACGACCTACTCCAGCTTTGGGCTGACCACCTTGACGCCGCACCTTGGCGCCGAGATTGATGGCCTCGACCTCTCGAAGCCGCTCGACGATCAGCAGTTGGCCGACCTGCGTCAGGCGTGGGCCGATTGGGCTGTTCTGGTGTTTCGAGATCAGCACCTCGACCGCGAGGCCCACAAGGCGTTCGGCCGATACTTCGGCGACCTGCACGTGCATCCGCTCAACCACAACCGCCACAACGATCCTGAAATCCTCGTGGTCAAGACCACGAAGGACTCCCGCTACACGGCCGGCGACGACTGGCACACCGACGTTACCTGCGACGCCCATCCGCCGCTCGCCTCGGCGCTGTACATCACCGAAACCCCGGCGTGTGGGGGAGGCGACACCTTGTACGCCGACATGTATCTGGCGTACGAGCTGTTGTCGCCCCCGATGCAGGAGTTCCTCGAGGGCCTGACCGCGGTGCATGACGGTGGCATTCCCTATGTCGGCGCCTACAACACGACCCCGCCCGAGGGTGGCTACCCCCGAAGTGAGCACCCCGTTGTTTCGGTGCATCCGGTGACCGGCAAGAAGGTGCTCTACGTCAACTCCGGCTTCACGTCCCACATCAAGGGACTCCGCAAGTGGGAGAGCAAGGCGCTGCTTCAGTCGCTCTACGACATGATCGCGACAACGCCGAGGTTGCACGCACGGGTGCGCTGGGAGCCCAACACGCTCACCTTGTGGGATAACCGATGCACCCAGCATCACGCCGTTTGGGACTACTACCCCAACAGCCGCTACGGCGAGCGGGTGTCAGTGATCAGCGACGAGCGCCCCGTCGGGGTCACTACAAGCTGAGGTGGGCTGGGAGGTCTTGTTGAGCGTGAAGCACGCGCCAGACGTCGATGTGTTCGTCTTCGGGCACGTAGAAAACCAGGTAAGGAAAGCTCTTGACCGGCCAGCTGCGAAGCTCGGGAATCTCGACCTCGTAGGCAAATTGGAGCGACCCAGTGAGCGGATGCTCGCAGAGGTGGCTGAGCGCGGCCTCGAGCGCGTCTACGAATCCGAGAGCGATCTGGCGGCCAGCGTTATCGAGGTAGTAGTCCGTGGCGGCATCGATGTCGGCGACCGCGAGGGTTCGAAGGTTGACCTGCACGCCGGCTCTAGGAGTCTGTCTGGACGCGGTCTCGAAGGGTCGCAAAGTATCTGGCGTCAGCGGTGCCGGCGATGGGGGAACGGGCGCCTTCGAGCAGGGCGGCCCGGAGCTGGCGGCGGTCGTGGTCGCGTCGGATCAGCTCGCGTACGTATTCGCTTGTTGAGCCGTAGTTGCCTTGGCTGACTTGGGAGTCGACAAAACCTTTGAGGTTGTCGGGCAGCGACACGTTCATGGTGGACATCTTGAGTCAGTCTAGGCATCTTGGCAAACTTTGCCAAGATGCTTCTGGGCGATGACCGCTGATGGTGCTCGATGCTCGGAGCAGTAGGTAGCCGTCTTCGACGGTGGGTTCGGTCAGCTGGGCATGAGGTGGAGGGTCGCCGAGGCATCGGTACCGGCCGTCGGCCTGTTTCCAGTGAGCTCGACCTGATGCCGGAGGTTCGGGTTGGGTCCATGCCCGACCGCGGGCCGACTCGGCCAAGGCCTGCGGTGTGCCGACGAAACGCAGTCGCCCGCCGTCGAGCACCAGGATCTGGTCGCTCAGCGCCGCTTCGTCGATGAGGTGGGTCGACTGGAACACGGTGGTGGTGTGGCGGCGCTCCGCCACGATTTCTCGCAGGCGGAAACGTTCGTCGGGGTCGAGTCCGGCTGACGGTTCGTCGAGCAGCAGCAGGCTCGGATTACCGATGAGCGCTTGGGCCAAACCGAGACGCTGCACCATGCCGCCGGACAAATCGGCGACCCGATCGTGGGCCCGATCGGCCAACCCAACCCGGTCCAAAACGTCGTAGGCGAGATGGCGCCGCACCCGCTCGTCGCCGATCCCTTTGAGCACCGCGACATAGTCGACCACGTCAAACACTCGGGCCGATGGGGCGATCCCCGGCCGCTGAGGCAGGTAGCCCAGGCGCCGTCGGATCTCGACGCGGTCGGTCTCATGGGCCGGGTCGAGACCGTCGATCAGTAGCGAACCGGAATCGACGGCGCTGATGGTCGCCAAACAGCGCAGTAGCGTCGTCTTACCTGCCCCATTTGGACCAAGCAGGGTGATGACACCGCGTTGGGCCGAAATGTCGACGTCGCTCAGCACCTCGCTGGCACCGAGCCGTTTCGTGAGTCCAAAGGCCAAGACTTGGGCCGGCATGGTGGCCGATCGGGCGAAGTACGTCACGATCGAACACCCAACAGGTCGAAGTGTTCGCGACGCACGAAGGCCAACGCCACACCGACCACGGCGACCAGGCTCATGCTCACCTGACCCATGAGGCCAAACGCCGCAAGCGGATCTCCGCTCGCGCCTCTTGCCAGAAGCACCACGATCACCCACGCCATTGCCACGCACATGGCGGCCCGCCGCGGCGCGAGGACGGTCATCAGCGCAAGTGTCGCGGCAGTGGTGCCCAGCGCAGGAAGCAGCCAGCTGAACGCCATCATCGGCGCAGTCGCCCGAGTCGAACCAATCAGCGACACCACCCCCAGCAAGACGACCGAGAACGCGACCACCGTGGCGGCCCGTGTCAGCACGAGCCGCAAGCCACTCATCGGGGTGGCGAGTGACGCCTCGTGGGCCGGATCGGCTTCCAATCCGTAGGCCAACGACACTCCCATTACCGGCAACAAGGGAGCGAGCAGTAACAACGGCAACAACCCAGCCCGTCCGGCCTGGGCGTCAACGGTGAGACCAAGCACCATCACAAGGCCGGTGGCCACAAACCACGACCGTCGCAACGCGGGGGTGGCCACGACGAGGCGGCTCAGATGAGCCGGAAGCCCAACTCGACGAAGCATGGCTTCGAATCGTCCAGGACGAGGGGCGTTGAGTTCGATCGTGATGGCCCGCCAGTTGCGGTCGATTCGGGCCTGGTCGGTGGGGTGTATCACGACATTGCCTCCTGCAGTTGTTGGCGGGCCCGCATCAGCCGGGTCTTGACGGTGCCTTGAGGCACGCCGAGCAGGTGGGCCGCCTCCTTGGTGGACAGTCCATCGAGGACGGTGACAATCAGCACTGCTTGCAGATCGGGGTGGAGTTGTTTCATCGCGGGCCCGACCCAACCGTGGGCTCCGCTGTCGATCAGGGCATCCTCGAAACCGATTGCTCCATGGGCACCCTGGGCTGCGGCCACCGCGTCGGGTGCCATGGGCGCTGGCCGTTTCTTGCGCAGCTGATCGATGAGTCTGCGAACAGCAATGCCCCACAGCCAGGCGCCCACGTGGCCATCGCCGCGGTACTTCTTGGCTGTCTTCCACACCGACACGAAGGTGTCCTGCACGGCCATGTCGACCAGGTCCGAATCAGCACAGCGACTCTCGAGGCGAGCTGTCATCCACGATGCGTGTCGGCGGTACAGCTGCTCGAGTGCGCTCTGATCGCCACGCGCGATCCGGGCAATGAGGGCCCGGTCTTCAGCGTCGGTGTCGATCTGGTTCATCAGGGGTCTGTCGTATCGAACAGGGCAATCGGTTCATGCCGTTGGACATTTCTGTATCGACTGCCTATCGGCGGTGTTTGCGGCCAACTCAATCGTGTCGCAGTGGGCCACAAAATGAACCGATCGGGTCGTTCGCCTCGACAAAGTGACCATGATTGATCAAATTGTTCCGGCTGACAACCTCTTCCACACTGGCC
>CAYGMW010000233.1:0-5383 GCA_964350975.1 uncultured Acidimicrobiales bacterium
ACGGTGGACCCACCGCGGTCGAAAACCTGGCCCTGCGCTGCCCGACCCATCACCGGCAGTTGCATCGCATGGGAGCCACCCTCCACCACGGCACCGGCGACCACCAATGGCGGCTCATCGACCAGACCGGACGGGTCATCTCCACCTGGACCAACCCGGCCCCAGCCCACGATGCCTCACGAGCCGATCCAGCCCACATGAGCCACAGCCAGCAACAACTGTTGTTGAGCTAGCCCTCGGGCGGCCCGCCAAACGCACCCATGGCGTCGGCGATCGGGGTGGACTGGCCGGTTCGACCTTTCAAACCCTCGATAACACCCTGACGGTCGGCATCAGACCGGTTCTGGCTCAGCTTGCGCTTGGCATCAACGCGCTCGACCAGGAGCTCAATACCGATGATCGCCCTCGCGTGCGCCTCGATGTAATCGTCGGGCGCGTCCTCGACCGCCCACGGCTTGGGCATTGACGATTCGTTCAGGTTGGTCAGGTCACCAATCTGACGGCGGATCCATGCCGCATCGTCCCGCACCTCGAGACGGCCATGCAGATGGACGACCTCATAGTTCCAGGTGGGCACAACCTTGCCGTCAACGGCCTTGGCTGGGTACCAACTCGGCGACACATAGGCATCAGCCACCGGGACGATCAGCAACGCGTCACACGGAGCCCGGCGCCACATCGGATTCGGTCGAGCCAGATGGGCTCGAACTGATGTCATCCCGTTGTCGACCACAAACGGCACCGGCGTCGACGCGAGTCCATCCTCGTCGTGGCACACCAGGTGACCAAAACCACAACTACTCACCAGTCGCGAAACAACCTTGGCGTCGTCTTCCGCGAAATGTCGAGGCAGGTACATCAGGAGCCGAGCGTAATCGCCCGCTATCGGCGGGGAAGCCCCGACGGGGCGTTCCGCTGCGAGCTTGACGGCATCAGTGCTGCCACCCGGGCCAGAATGACGCGATGACCCCAACCTTCACCATGGCCGCGATCGGAACCGTGTCGTGCCCGCGAACCGAAGCAATCGACGACGACTGGGGTGATGTTGTCAGCTCGATTGCCCTCGACGCCGACCGCTTCGGCGCCGAAGTGCTCGCCGGCCTTGACGATTTCTCCCACATCGAGGTGGTCTTCGTGTTCGATCAGGTCGACGAGACCAGGGTCAATCTCGGGGCCCGCCATCCTCGGAACCGCCCTGACTGGCCCCTCGTCGGGATCTTCGCCCAGCGAGCGAAAGCCCGACCGAACCGGATCGGCGTCACGATATGCGAGCTGATCTCGGTGGCCGGCCTGTTGGTGACGGTGCGTGGCCTCGACGCCATCGAGGGCACTCCGGTGCTCGACATCAAACCCCACGTTCGTGAGTTTGGGCCCCGCACCGAGGTCAGACAACCCGACTGGATCGGCGAACTCATGCAGGACTACTGGGTGACCCAGTCCGCCAGCGAGTAGGCCACTCGGCCCGCCCCGTTGCGCCAGACTCGTGGGATGGAACGGACCGAACTCGCTCGTCGCATCACCCAACTCGCCCAACTCGAGGGAACGTTCGTGCTGCGATCCGGCGTCACGGCCGACGTCTATTTCGACAAATACCAGTTCGAGTCCGACCCTGCGACGTTGGCCATGATCACCGCCCGTCTGGTGCCGCTCATTCCTGACGGGACCGAACTGCTCGCCGGGCTCGAACTAGGCGGCATTCCAATCGCCACCGCCTTGTCGCTTGCAACCGGCATCCCAACTGTTTTTGTTCGCAAACAGGCCAAGTCCTACGGCACCGCCAAGTTGGCCGAGGGGCCCGACATTGCTGGCAAACAACTGTTGGTGGTCGAAGATGTCGTGACCAGTGGCGGCCAAATCGTGGAGTCTGTGGGCCAACTTCGCAGTCTCGGCGCCAAGATCACGACAGCGGTGTGCGTCATCGATCGACAACAAGGTGGAGTCGACAACCTGGCGGCCGCCGATGTTGAGCTGCACGCGTTGTTCACCCGAACCGACCTCGAAGCCGAAGCGACGCGATGAACGCGGCCGTCACCTCAGTCCACCTCAGCAGCACCCACAGCTTCAGCAAGCAGCCCGTCGATGCGCTCACACTCGTGGCTGGGATTGGTGCCATTGGCGACGCTCACGCGGGGTCGATGGTGAAACATCGCTCGCGTGTTGCCGCGGACCCAACCCAACCGAATCTTCGCCAGGTCCATCTGCTGCATGGCGAACTACTGGACGAGCTCGCTGCTCGGGGTTTTGCCGTGAACCCCGGCGAACTCGGCGAGAACATCGCCACAACCGGGGTCGATCTTGTCAACCTGCCCACTGGGACGACGGTGTGCATCGGTGACGACGCCATTGTCAGCCTGACCGGGCTACGTAACCCCTGCCGCCAGATTGAGGCGTTTCAGACCGGGCTGCAATCACAGGTGCTCGGCCGCAACAACGACGGTTCGCTCGCCCGGCTGGCGGGAGTGATGGCCGTCGTGATTCGAGGTGGCGCCGTCAGCCCTGGCGACCCGATCCGTTGGACCCTGCCGCCCGAGCCGCATCACCGTCTTGAAACGGTCTAGACCTCGGCGTCGTGGTCACGACGGCGAAGGCCGTCGAGGATGATGTCGAGCACAGTTTCGAAACTGCTCGATGTCTTGCCATCGAGGTGCTCGTGGACATGGGCAATCGTGTGAGGATGAGTCTCGATCGAGATTGAGGCCATGAAGGCGTTCGCGGCTTCTTCGAGGCTGCTCTGCGACCCGGGAAAGCTCATCGCCATCTCTTGGAGGCTGTACCCGAGCACGTGGTTGTTGACCGCGTGATAGCCGAGATGAGCCGTTTCGGGGCTCAACCCGCTGTGGTTGAGCGTCCTGAGCAGGCTCTCCATCTGGTCGGTCCGTGCCGGGCCGGGGAGATATCGCTGCCACTGCGACACGGCCCAGGGGTGTCGCACCAGGCACGCTCGGGTCGCCACGACGTGGTCTCGCACCGCCTCAAGCGGGTCACCGTCAGACGAAACGAGGGGAATTTCGCCAGCAACGGCTTCGACCATCAGCCCAAGGAGCTCGTCCTTGCTGGCCACATGGTTGTACAGGGCCATGACCTTGAACCCGAGGCGGTCGGCCAGGGCACGCATCGTCAGGGCATCGACCCCGGCCTCGTCGGCCAGTTCGATGGCGGCGGCCACGATGGCGGCCTGATCGAGGGGTCCGCGTCTGGTCACATCCTGTGCTGCCACGTGCCTCCGGTTCGCCGGTCACGAATGATAAACGCCCTTGACAACGTACGTCGTACGTTTCATCATGAGAGGCGAACGTACGATGTACGTTTCTTCTGAGGAGCCCCCCATGTCGAACACCCACGAATCGACTCCCGAACAGATGCGAGCCGTTGTTGGTCGCCGCTATGGCACTGCAGACGTGCTTGTGATCGAGTCGGTACCCGTGCCGACCGCGACACAGGACCAGGTGCTGGTGGCGGTCAAGGCCTCATCGCTGAACGCCCTCGACTGGCACTTCGTCACCGGCACGCCCTACCTGATCCGCCTGATGAACGGGCTCCGCACGCCAAAACGGCTCGTCCCCGGCGCCGATGTCGCTGGCACCGTCGTGGCTATTGGACCCGACGTTGCCCACCTCAAGGTTGGCGACGACGTCTTTGGCGAATGCAGCGGCGGAGGCTGCTCGCCCTACCTGACGGTGCGAGAAGGGGCAGTTGTGATCAAGCCCCCGACAGTGTCGTTCGCCGACGCGGGGGCGACTGGTGTGGCTGGCCTGACCGCAGTGCAGGCCCTTCGCACCCACGGCAAGGTCCAGCCCGGTGACCACGTCGTCATCAACGGAGCAGCCGGAGGCGTCGGCACCTTCGCAGTGCAGATCGCCAAGGCCATGGGCGCCACCGTCACCGCAGTGTGCAGTGGTCGAAACGTCGACCTCGTTCGCTCCCTCGGGGCCGACACCGTGATCGACTACACCACAGCCGACTTCGTTGACGGCGGCTCCCGATTTGATGTCATGGTCGACAATGTCGGCAATCGGTCGAGCTCTGAGTGCGTGTCAGTGATGCGACCCGGCGGTCGGTATGTTGCGGTGTCGGGGCCCAAGGCAAACAAGTGGCTAGGGCCAATCCCCCACATTGCCCGACTGGCTCTTGCGTTCCGGCGAGCCAATGCAACGTTTCATCAGTTCACCGCCTCACCGAACGAGGCTGACCTGGTGTTTCTGGGCGAGCTGCTCGAACAGGGCAAGCTCGTTCCGGCGATGGACCGCACCATTGGGCTGGACGGCGTTGCCGACGCAGTCGCCGAGATCGGTCGGGGTCACACCCGGGCCAAGATCGGTGTCATTCCCACCTGAGCGGATCGGATCGTGTCAGTTGGTATCCATTTAGATACCATCCGTGCATGCGTTGCACCGGCGATAACGCGGCGACGTGGGCGTGGACAAGGGCGACGAACTGGTCGCCGTGCTCGAATTGGCCGCTGCGTTCCCAGCGCGACACGCGCCAACCATGCAGGCGCCCGTGTTTGAACGGACCCCGGTGATGGCACCCACCCAGCCGAGTGGGCTCGTGACGTTCATGTTCACCGATGTCGAGGGTTCGACCCGGCTGTGGTCGGCCGATTCCGGGGCGATGTCGGCATCGCTCGAGGTCCATGACCAGATCATGCGATCGGCGGTCGAGGCCTACGGTGGCTACGTCTTCACGACGGCCGGTGACTCCTTCGCCGTCGCCTTCTCCCGGGCGAGCGACGCCGTCGCGGCGGCCCAACGAGCCCAGCACGAACTCGCCGCGGCCGACTGGCCCGGCCCGGCACTCAGAGTCCGGATGGGTCTGCACCTCGGGGAGGCCCACGAGCGCGACGGCGACTACTTCGGTCCGGTCGTCAATACGACCGCCCGGGTCGAGTCCGCTGGCCACGGCGGCCAGGTCCTGCTGACCGAGGCGGTTCGGGCCGCGGCCGACGTCACCGACACGACGAGCCTCGGTTCGGTACTGCTGCGTGACCACGTCGAACCGATGGTCGTGCACCAGCTCGGGCCGGCGACCTTCGCGCCGCTCCGGGTCGTCAACCCCGAGCTCACGAACCTGCCCGTTCCCCGTTCACGGTTGCTCGGCCGGGACGACGAGATCCTGCGGATCCGGAAGTCGCTCGGGGAGCACCGCCTCGTCACGATCACCGGCGGCGGTGGCGCGGGCAAGACCCGGCTCGCCCTCGAGATCGGTGACGCCGAGCTCCAACACCGCGCCGACGGCGTGTGGTTCGTCGATCTCGGTGCGGTCTCCCACGACGAAGATCTGGTCGCGGCGGTCATCCGGGCGGTGGGGTTGACCATCAGTTCCGAGGACGAGGTCGGCGTCGAGTGCGGTTGCGCGGTCGAGGAAGAGTCGGACCGCCGGGGAG
>CAYGMW010000234.1:0-1083 GCA_964350975.1 uncultured Acidimicrobiales bacterium
GAGTGCCGGTGGATGGTTCCGGTCAGCAAACGCGACGCCACATACCTCCGAGGCGTTCGCAGCTGCTCTTTCGAACGTCCGAACCTCGTCGATCGAGTCAGCGATCGGCCCCCGAATACTGGTCCTGATGCTCAATTCGGCACTTCGAGACCGGGTTTCTTTGCCGGACCGCTGTGTTCATCGCTCGGCGGGAGCGGCGGTCGGCGAGGATTTCGGTCTAGATCGTTTCAGTAGGTTCGGCAACTGCTGCGGTAACCGGCAAGGGGTCTGTGGCGGCCTAAAGGCAAGACCCTCCCGGTTGTCCACCTCGGGAACAGATCGAGCCGAGGGTCGTGACGCGGTCCAAGGCAAATCCGGTGGGTGTTACGACGATGTCGAGTCGATACCGACTGCCCGCAGATGCGTCGTCGCCAAACGAGCGGATGTCGACGATCACCCCATCTAATTTGAAGTCTGAAGGGTCCGTGACGATCGCGCTTCGCGGTGTTGAACCGAAGTCGTCGTCGGGGTAGTAGTTGGCTTCCCAGTCGGTCATGAGTGCAGCGAAGCGGTCGACTACCTCAGCAACCGAAGCGCCGGTTGGCATGACGCCGTCGGCTCGGGCGGTGAGGAACCAGTCGGTTTCGTTTGGCCGGTCACCTGGGCCGCCGATGACAGCGACGTAGGCACTGTTCACCCAACCGGCACCGTCGGTTGTCGCTACTTCGAGCCAGAGTGAGTTGCGACTACTCGACTCGGCGATACGTCGGATCCGCCCGGTGGAGGTGATGCCTTCGGTTGTTGGCGCCAAGCGTGTCACGATCTCGCTTCCGGGGTCAGGGAAACGGCGGACGTTGAGGACGTCGTCGAAGTCGACGCCGACAACCGAAACCCGTGGTGGAGCAAAGATCCAATCGGTCACGACTGCACCGGGCAGCTCAGACTCTGGTACCGCATCGGCGGCGACAGCGTAACCGGGCGAAGGAGCGATGTCATCGAGTGTTGGCGGGTTGCTCGCCATGAAGTCGTCCCAGCTGAACGGGAAGCAGTACTCGCCTTCACCGAGGACGACCGGGCAGTGGTTGCCTAAGATCGTCAGGTCGA
>CAYGMW010000234.1:1093-5364 GCA_964350975.1 uncultured Acidimicrobiales bacterium
GTGATGAACACTGCGGTGCCGTTGAAGGTCGAGAAGTTGTTGATCGGTTCCCACCGGGCGAGGTCGATAGTCAGTGTCGAGCCCTCTCGTCGAAGGGTCAGTGAGTCGGCGAACCATGGGTACTCCCGAAAGTCCCAGCCGCTGAGACCCGCCGCTTGTTCCTGACTGGTTGGGCCATCGACCCAGGCAAGAATCGCTGACTCGGCATCGTTGACGCCTGGCCGTTCGACCGCCCGTCCGCCCAGTCCGGTCGGTGAGTCGTTGGAGCAGGTGAACACGGGGCCGATTACAGCCAGCATCCGCTCGGGCCCGATTGCGGGGCACTCCAACGTAATGATGGTGAGCGGTGTTGTTGTTGTCGTGGTCGGCACGTCCAGCGCTGGTGGCTCCGACGTGGCGGTGGCCTGGTCAGCGGCTGACGTGCAACCGAGGCAACCGAGCAGAAGGAACAAGGAAGCCCACTTCACGGTGTCTCGCTCCGTTCTCGTTGGGTCCGGTTTGCGCCGATGATCGGCACCGTTGCATCACCACCCCCCAACGCGACGACGAGGAAAACTGCAACGAGGACCTGGGAACGAACCATCAACGAGCCTTCGCCGAGCGATACGCAACAACGGCGACCGACGAAGCCAAGATCGTATCGAAAGCCCGAAGTTGCCATGGAAAGTCGCTCGTAGCGAACTGCAGCAGGATTAAGCCCGAAACGACAACCACCACAGCGTTTGCCCAAGTGACCCGAGCGAGGCGTCGAGGACTATCTGTGCCCACCAGGACCTCCCCGCCCGAAGCCATGCAGGGAACGAACCAGGTCTCGGTGACGGGGGCGCACGTCGGAGGCATCGTGGCGGGGTTCGACCCACGAACCTGCGGCGAGGGGCCACCGTTTCGCCACATCGGCGACCGAAACACCCTCGACTACCGACGCGGCTTGAACCGCAGCACCGGTCGCGACCATCTCGTCAGCGTCGGGGACCAACACCGGCGCTCCAAACAGGTCGGCGGCACGCTGCTGGTAGGCGACCGAACGGGCTCCGCCGCCGATGAGGCACAGGGTGCCAGCGGAAACGTTCGGGCCAGCATTCACAGCCGCCGCCAGAGCGTCGACCCCGTCGAGCAGACCACACAACACCCCGTCGTGGGCCGCGAGCGCCAACTCTTCGCGGGTGGTACCTGACCGAAGCCCCATCAACGACCCAGTGGCGTCAGGAAGATTGGGCGAGCGTTCGCCGTCGAAGTACGGAACCAACGACACCGTGGTTCCGGCCGATGCCTGGGCCATGGCTAGGTCGGCCAAACCAGCCGGGTCGGTGCCAAGCCATTGAGCGACCGTGTTGGTGACCTTGGTGGCGTTCAGGGTCGCCACCAGAGGCAGATAGTGGCCAGACGCGTCAGCAAAACCAGCCACGGCGCCGCTGACATCTCGAGCTGGCGTCGTTGCGACCATGTAGGCCACACCCGAGGTACCGAGCGACACGGCCACGTCGCCGGGGGCGAGGCCAAGGCCGAGAGCAGCGCCCATGTTGTCGCCAGTGCCCGGTCCCACGATCACCGCGTGCGGCAGGCCCAGCTCGGCGGCAACCAAGGCCGAAATCTGGCCCGCAGCCTCGGTTGGTTCGAGCACCGCCGGCAACATATCGACGTCAAGTGATGGCGAAACAGCCACCAACGTGTCAGGTAGATAATGCCCACGAACGGGGTCGAACCAGCCCGTTCCGGAAGCGTCGCCTCGGTCGGTCACATGGTTGCCAGTGAGGCGCCACGTCAGATAGTCGTGGGGCAACATGACCTTCGCGGTCCGGGCGAGCGCTTCGGGCTCGTGCGCTTCGAGCCAGGCCAGCTTGGTAATCGTGAACGATGCCACCGGCACCAAACACGTGTGGTCGACCCACCACTTCGCCCCGAAACGTTCGACGAGCTCTGCTGCTTGGGGCGCAGACGTTGTGTCGTTCCAGAGTTTCGCCGGCCGTATCACGTCGCCACGGTCGTCGACGCAGACCAGGCCGTGCTGCTGACCCGCGACCGACATGGCCACGACCTGGCTGCGCAGATCGCCGAGCTCATGAACCGCCGATTTCAGCGCAGTCCACCAGGCCTGAGGGTCTTGCTCGCTCACGGGCGGCTGCGTCGGTGGGTGGTCGGCCGACGTCCGGGCGACGAGTCGGCCGGACCCGAGGTCGCGGGCTTCGACCTTGGTTGATCCAGTTGAAGAGTCGACCCCGAGCACTAGTTGCGTCATGATCGGGCATTGTGGTCTACACCGCATCACACTTCCACCTCTTGCAACCGCGAGCCCGCCGACCCGTTAGCGAACCCCATGCCTTCTGCCACTGACGATCACAACGCCGGGTTCGTCATTGGTGCCGACTTCGAGCGCTTCAGCCAGGTCGACGACGTGTTCTCGCGCTCGTTTTGGGACCCGACAGTGCGTTCAGAGCACAGCGACCGGTTCTATGCGACGTACCGCCGCCCGCTGACGGCGTGGCGCAAGGCCAAGGGGTTCACCCAGCGCGACTATGCGCTCCGCAACGCCGCGTGGCATGTCTCGGACGTGTTCACCGAGATGTACGAAGACCAGGATCGTCGTGACGGTTTCTTGGATCCATTGTCGATGTTGCGTGATGGCGCCGATGCACCCCTCGACGTCGGGTCGCCCGAACAGGCAGCCAAAGATCTCAAACGTGCCGCAACAACCCTTGGCGCCAACCAGGTCGGCATCACGGCTAATGATGAACGCTGGCTCTACACCGAGCGATTCTCGGCCACGACCGGTTCGGGCAAACCCAACGACCTGCCCGAGGGCCTGGGCCATGTCATCGTCATCGCCCAAGCCATGGACAACGACCTCATCGCCACCGCGCCATCAGCGCTCGCTGGCGCGGCGACCGGTCTGGGCTACAGCCACGACGCGGTCGTGTTGTTGGCGCTGGCCCAGTACATCCGAAATCTCGGGTACCGGGCCGTGCCGTCGATGAACGACACCGCGTTGGCTATTCCGTTGGCGATCGCGGCCGGCATTGGCGAATACGGACGCAACGGCTTGGTGATCTCACCCGAGCTTGGACCGAGTTTTCGGATCGGCAAGATCTTCACCGACCTCCCGTTGAGCCACGACCAGCCCGTGTCGTTCGGGGTCGAACAGTTCTGCCAGCAGTGCACCCGGTGCGCCGATGCGTGCCCATCGAAGGCCATCCCCCACGGCGGCCCGGTTCCGGTGGCGATCAATCGCTCAGGCATCAAGGGCGTGACCAAATGGTCAGTCGACGGCGAGGCCTGCTTCGGCTATTGGTCCAAGATCAACTCCGACTGTGCGGTGTGTATTCGAGTGTGCCCATACACCCGCGAAATGGCGTCTCGTCGAGGCCAACTCTGGCGATGGCTGGCGGGCGGGCGGGGCCGCAGGATTGCGTCGTGGTGGCACGACCGACGGTCGGGCGGCCAACGTCTGCGCTCAGGCGACTGGTGGGGCACCCCGCCCGAGGAAGGTCACTGGGCTGCCGCCTGGAGGTCGGTGCAGGCCTTGTACAGGACACGCTCGAGCTGAAGGCTCGCTGGCACGTCGGTGCGCCGGCGGTACGCGGTGTACGAGTCGTCGACCGGCTCAAAGCAGTAGAGACCGACCGCATCGACCACTTGCTGGGCGGTCCGTGCCCAGGAAAGGGTGCGCTCGAAGTCGGCTTCGTTCACGACACGGACTGCGATGCAGAAATAGATCCTCGGATCGACTGACCGCAGCCACGTCGTGAGATCTCCACCACCAGGGCCTCCCGAGGTCGGTGATGTTCCCTCCATTGTTCGCAGGCGGCTGTACTCGCCTTTGAGGTCAATGCACTTGAACGCAAGTTCCTTGACGCGCTTGTCGATGTCAGCCGATCCTGGGCGCCCCGCGGGCTTCTGCTTCGGGCTGTTGATGTGCTTTGGGGTGCCCATCATCTTGGCCTCGAGCATGAATTTGATCGGACCCTCCTCGGGGTACACGCCGTCCAGGTTGTGGACAGGGACGATCAACCCGGGGACCTTGCGACGGGTCGAGAGCAGGTCGATACCCGAGCAGTTCTCGAGGAGAAGAGCGAGCAAATCGTTGAAGAAGTCGCCCTTGCCGTTCTGGAGGTCGGCGCCCAGCTCGGACTTCTCCTCGTCGGTGAGGTCGACCCCGACAGAAGCAGCAATGGAGGTATCGAACGCCGACATGGCGGCGAGGAATGATCCTTCGATCTGGTCCCAGCTCTTGTAGTTGCCCTCCTGGGCTTCGCTGTAGACCGTCCTGAACGGCA
>CAYGMW010000235.1:0-5328 GCA_964350975.1 uncultured Acidimicrobiales bacterium
CTCACCGACCATGCAGTGACCAGCCTGCTCGACCGGGCATCGATCCGGCTCCTCATCCACGACGCAGAACACAAGCCGATCAACGCCACCCGAGCGACACGACGACCCACGGTTCGCCAGAAACGGGTTGCTCACACCGCTTCACCAACGTGTGCGAACTGCGGGTCGTCCGACCTGCCAAACCTGCACCACACCACCCCATTCGCGACCAGCCGCCGGACCCACACCGGCGAACTCGAACAACTCTGCGCACCCTGCCACCGGGCCTACCACCGGTGAGAGCAGGGTGCATGGAACCAAACAATGCACTCACAACGTCCAAACAAACATGATGTTCAAATCGCTGCTTGTATTTGTCCTCTGCCTTGGAGTGCTCAGCGGATGTGGGGATGAGGCTCCGGTTCCGGACAGCGCCGCTCCCGATGGAACTACGCCGCAAGGCGAGACCGGAACGGTGACCATCAGGCTCGAACCAGTCCAGGGGTTCTTCATCGAGGGTTTCGAGGTGGGCTTGAAGATCGAGACGGCCGACGGCGAGCTTGTGGACTCGACCCTGTGGAGCACCTTTGTCGAGTCGACCGGCGCCTCTGCTATCGAGAGCTACTACACCAGCGTCTATAAGGTCGAAGTTCCGGCTGGCGAACTCGTGGTGCGGGGCGAAGCCAACATCGGGATCGGCCCCGGCCCTGTCATACCGGACCTCACGACCGACCTGGTCTGCGAACTGGCAATCACCGTCGAGCCAGACACCCAGGTCGACATTGAGGTCAACTTCGAGGGCACCGGCGACTGCCTTCGTCTGCTGGCGTAGTCGCGACGGAGTTGCCGCGGCCCAACCGGCGCCGAAAACCGTCGCTAGAGCGACGGTTTCGTGGGTCGGTCAGATTGTGCGTGACCCGTTGGCCTAGCGTGACCGCATGACTCCCGAAGATTTGGCCCGATTCAGCTCCGTCACCGATCCGCAGTTGCACCCCGACGGCACGCTCGCCGCGTTTGTGGTGACCAAGGCGAATATCGACGACGACCGGTACGAATCGCAGATCTGGTTGTGGGACGGACAGTCGTGTCGCCAATGGACGTCGGGCCGCCGCGACTCTCGTCCCCGCTGGTCGCCCGATGGCACACAACTGCTGTTCCTGCGTTCGGCGAGCGTGGCGCACAAGTCGGCCCAGATCGCCATCATGGCGACAGCCGGTGGTGAGGCCCAGATGCTCACCGAGTTTGCCCTCGGGGTCAGCGAGGCCGAATGGTCGCCGAACGGGTCGACCTTGGGGCTCGTTGCAACCACGTGGCACGACGAATGGGACGGCCTCGACGATGCCGAACACAGCCGCAAACCGCGCCGCATCACCGAGCCGTACTGGCGCTCAGACGGTGGCGGATTCCTGCACGACCGGATCACCCGGGCCTATGTGATGCCCGCGTCGGGGGGCGATGCAGAACCACTCACGTTGCCAACGTGGCGGCCATCGGGCCTGGTGTTCTCGCCCGACGGATCGTCGATCGCGGTGCTCGCGGAAGGTCATGCCGAAGCGGGCTTTGACGGCGGAAACCAGGTCTGGGAGATCAACGTCGGCGGTGGCGAACCAACGGCACTCGTTGGCGTTGGCGACTGGGGTTCGGTGGCCTATCGCCCAGACGGCGTGGTCTACGCCGCTGGCGTGGCCGACCTCGACGCCCGGCCCACGAACACCAACCTGTACCGCCTCGATGGTGGGCAACCAATACTGCTAGCCCCCGGTCTCGACCGCGACATCGTCGTGCCAGCCGGCGGACCCCAATGGGTCGGTGACGGACCATGTCGGGTGATGGCCGAGGATCGTGGTCGCCAGATCATCATCGAGATCGCCGCCGACGGATCACACCACGAGGTGCCGAGCGATCACCCCTATGTGACCGGTATCAGCGTCAGCGCCGACGGGTCGACCACGATCGCCACCACGACCTCGCCGACGAACCCAGGTGAGGTCGTGCTCCTCACCGCCGACGGGTCGGCCACGCTGTCGTCGATCAACACTGCCTTCGCCGCCGACGCTGCGCTGAGCGACGCCCACCATTTCGTGACCACCCACGACGGCGTCGAACTCGACGTCTGGGTCTACCTGCCTAGCGGAGATGGCCCCTTCCCGGTGCTGTTCAACATCCACGGCGGGCCCGCGGCCCAGTACGGGTTCGGGTTCTTCGACGAGTTCCAGGTCGAGGTCGGTCACGGGTATGCCGTCGTGGCCACGAACCCTCGGGGAGCCAGCGGGCACGGCCACGACTTCGTTCGCGGAGCGCTGCATACCTGGGCCATGCCACAGCCGCCTGATGCCCTCGACCTGCTGCACGCGCTCGACGCTGCGCTCGAGCGGTTCGACGCCCTCGACAACAGCCGCCTCGGCATTATGGGCGGGTCCTACGGCGGCCTCATCACGGCCAAGATCTTGTCGTTCGACCGGCGGTTCGAGTCAGCAGTTCCCGAACGAGGCGTCTACAACTGGGTGTCATTTGTCGGCGCCAGCGACATTGGCTTGTGGTTCGACGAGTTGTACATCGGTCAGCGTGACTACACCGATTGGTCGCAGCTGTGGGAGGCCAGCACCCTGCGGACAGCCCACCTCATCGAGACCCCATGCTTGGTGATCCATTCCGATTCCGACCATCGGTGCCCGATCGACCAGGGCGAACAGTTCTTCGCGACCCTGCTCGACAATGGGGTGACGGCCGAGTTCTTGCGGTTCCCAGGCGAGGGCCACGAGCTGTCGAGGTCGGGCTCGCCCAAGCATCGCGTCGAACGATTCGACGCCATCTTGGACTGGCACGATCGCTATCTGCGGGCCTGAGCGTCGCTCTCCCAGATGATGACCTCGGTGTCGTCGGCCGATGCAGTCAACGTCAGCGCCCCCGCATCGGTCAGCCGGGCCGCGTCGGCCGTTGCGAGCGACTCGCCGTCAAGGTCCACCGCGCCTTTGGCGACGAACACATGCACGTACGCCGCGTCCGGGACCGTGACCGAATCGCGGTTGGCCATCCGGGCCACCCACATCACCGCGCCTCGTTGATGGATCGAGATCGCGGTGTCGTGGCCTTGGCCTGAGGCCACAGCAACGAGCCCGCCTGCTGCGAGTTCGGCGTTGACGTCTCGCTGGGCATAGCCAGGCTCGACTCCGACGGTGTCGGGCACGACCCACATCTGGATGAAGTGCACCGGCTCGGTCCGGGAATGGTTCATCTCGGAGTGAGTGATGCCGCGGCCAGCGCTCATGCGCTGGGCCAAACCGGGATACAGCACTCCCTCGTGGCCAGCCGAGTCGCGGTGTTCGAGTTCGCCCTCGAGGACCCAGGTGACGATCTCCATGTCGCGGTGGGGATGGGTTCCGAAGCCGCCACCCGCCGCGACGACGTCGTCGTTTGAGACGATGAGGAGCCCGTGGCCGACGTTGGTGGGGTCGAAGTGGTTCCCGAAACTGAAGCTGTGTTTGCTGTCGAGCCAGCCGAAATCGGTGGGGTACCGATCGCTAGCCCGACGGATGTCGATGGAGCTGTGGAGTGCGTCGAGAGTGCTCATGGGTCCATCGTACCGAGAACACTCGACTAATTCAACATTGAACTAATCCGATGAACGAACCAAGATCAGGACGCGCCCAAGGCCGCCATAAACGCCGCCATGGCCAAGCTGGTGCCGCGAACGTCACCCATGAGGTCGATGGCCATCTTGTTCATGACATAGCTAACAGTCAGCTCGGCGTCGAGGTCGATGATGGCGAGCGATCCACCCCAGCCGCCCCAATAGAAGGTCCGAGGGTTAGGCAACGGCACCAGCTCCGTTGACAGTCCGAAGCCCAAACCAAACCGAGCCTCGTTCATCATCACGAGATCGATGCCTGCGATCTGTTCGTCGAGGATCATCTCGACGGTTTCTGGCGCCATGAGCCTCACTCCGTCGATGCTGCCGCCGCATGCAAGTGCTGAGTGCACCCGAGCCACCGAACGAGCGTTGCCGAACCCTCCAGCGGCCGGAATTTCCGCGGCCCGCCACTCGCGGGTGCGAGGTTCGGTGGCGTCGAGGGGGACGCTCATCATGGTCTTGACCGGGATCGAGTCTGGCCCGAGTCCGGCTTCGATGAGGCTTGACCCGAGCGGGGGCGGTGGAACCAATTCGCCACACCGATGATCGTGTTCGGGGCCGAAGCCGATGTGGAAGTCGGCGCCGAGTGGCTCAGCGACTTCTTCGCGAAAGAAGGTGCCGAGCGAGCGGCCGTCGACGCGGCGCACGATCTCGCCCATCAGGTTGCCGTGGGTGATCGCGTGGTATCCGGGCGCAGTGCCTGGTTCCCACCACGGTGTTTGGCCCGCGAGTTGAGCGGCGCGGGCATCCCAGTCGTAGAGGTCGGTGGCCGCGATGGGTGGATCAAAACCTGACAGCCCGGCGGTATGGGCCATGACCTGGGCAACGGTGATGTTTTCCTTGCCGTTGGCTGCGAACTCGGGCCAATACCGCGCAACCGGGGCATGGACGTCGACCAATCCTCGGTCGACACACATCATGAGCGCGGTGGTGGTCATGGTCTTGGTGGTCGAATAGACGTTGACGATGGTGTCGCGTTCCCACGGGTCGCCCTGAGGGTTTGCATGACCAGCCCACAAGTCGACGACGGTCTTGCCGTGATGAGTCACCGCGACGGACGCACCCAGTTCTTCACCCCGGTCGAACGCGGCGGCGAAGGTGTCAGCGACCGACTCCCAACCGGCATCGGTTGTTCCATGAATGGTGGTCTGCTCGCTCATGATTCCCCCTCTTGTGCTCCCCGGAGCGTCGATGACGTGAGACCCTAGAACGATCGAAGCGTCAGACGTCAACCCACACATCGGAACCCTGAATGAGGGATCGCTGCACGCTGCGCTCAAGCAGCACTATGCCAATCCGGGCGACCGCTTCGAGGTCGCGGTCGATGGGATGGTGGTCGACTTGGTGCAGGCCGATGGTCGCCTCGTGGAGGTGCAAACCGGATCCCTCGCCGCCATGGGCCACAAGCTCGACCGCCTGCTGAATGACCACCAGGTGCTGATCGTGCACCCGATCGCGGTCGAGTCGGTGCTGGTGCGCAAGGGGATGGCCAATCGGCGGTCGCCCAAGCGGGGCAAGCTCGTCGACATCTTCGAACAACTCGTCAGCGTGCCGACATTGCTCGACCATCCGAACCTGAGCATCGACGTGGTGCTGATCGTCGAAGAAAAGGTCAAGGTTGAGGACCCGAACCTGCGCCGGCGGCGCGGGGGCTGGCGCACGGTCGACCGGCGCCTCGTCGACATTGGCGACATCCAGCGACGCAGCGCGGCTGCCGA
>CAYGMW010000236.1:0-5306 GCA_964350975.1 uncultured Acidimicrobiales bacterium
GCGTCCAGATCGCCTCCCTGCGCCGTGGGGGCAGCGCCCCCCTGCGTGTCGGAGCCTTAGCGTGGCGGTTGGTGAGCGGCGTCGCTCTCGCCGGCGCCGTCCTCGTCGCCTGACGTCGAACCCCCTGGCGCCGAAAAACGTCGCCAGGACGACACAAATCGGTGGCAGGCCCGGTTTAGTTCAACCCTTTGAGCGCGAAGAGTTCGCCGCCTTCGACACGGCCGGTGGGTTCGTAGCCCCGGGCTCGATACATCGGCGCGGGCGAACCGGGACCTTCGGCGTACGACACCTCGATCGCAGTGGCGCCCAGGTCGCGGTAGCGCTGCTCGACCTGGTCGAGGACAGTGGATCCGATACCTCGTCGCTGATGCATCCGGTCGATGAGCAGCCGCCACAGGTACGGCTGAGGGTGGGCGTCGGTCATCTCGGTGGCCATGACGAAGCCGACGATTTCGCCGTCGGCCTCGATGGCCCGATACCAGGGCACGACCGTGGCGCCGTCGTAGTCGGGCGGCGCTAAGGCATCGCGGAAGTTGCCGAGCATCGGGGTGACGAAGCGTTCTTGGGACTTGTGGGTTGCGAGTCTTGCCACAGCTGCAGCGTTGTCGCCAGTCACGGGCACCAGCTCGACCAGCTCTGGTCGGTGCCGGGGCCGGGCGCACCACGCATCCCAGTCGGCCCGGGTCATGCCGTACAACATGTCGTCGGAGCATTCGTCGCCGACCCAAAACGATGCGCGGGTCAGCCCTTCGAACGTCATTCCGCACGCTTCGAGGACCCGCGCCGATGGGGGATTGTCAGGGTGCAGTGACGACTCCATCCGTCCCACGCCAACGACGGTGAACAGGTACTCGATGAGGGCCTTGGAGGCTTCGGTGGCATACCCGCGGCCCCAGTACTCCGGCAGGAAGCTGTAGCCGACGGTCGCGGTGCGGCCGTCCCAGAGGAGCTGGGTGGCCAGGTCGCCGACGATGCGGTCCGGGTTCGCGGCCTCGACGACGGTCAGCGACCAGCCCTTGTCGACGGTTGGGCCGTCCATGGCCTCAAGCTCGGCCATGCGGTTGTGGGCTCGTTCGAGCGTGTAGGGCAGCTCCCAGTCCTGGTAGCGGGCCACGTCGGGGTGGTTGCGACGCTCGAACGCAGCCTGGGCGTCGGCCAAGCGCGACGGTCGCAGGATCAGGCGTTCCGTGTGGATGGGTTCGAACTTCACCCGATCGACCGTACTGGGTCGACCGAGCGGGCTCGGAATGGTTTAGGAAGCGTCGTCGTTGGCGAGGGTGGCGAGCAAGCCGGGCAGAGCCCCGGCAGACACCATGGTTGCGACGAAGCTCATCTCGTACGCCTCTTCGGGGTTCGCCCGCACCAGCTCGTCCAGCACGACCGCGTCGTCGCCGACCAGGATGCGCCAGTCGCCTCGAGCTACTGCGTTCAAGATGATCGACGACGCCTGGGCTGATGTGGTCGGGGCGGTATTTCGGAAGGCATTCTCGGCCTCATGGACTCCGGCGTCGACCTCGCCGCCGTGCACCATCACCGAGTTCAGGGCAATGCTGGTTCCGATATGTCCCGGCATCACGACAGATGCCTTGACGTGGGGTGCGTTGGCTCGAAGGTCGGTGATCAGGGCCTCGGTGAAACCCTTGACCGCAAACTTGGCCGCCGAGTACGCAGTGTGGGGCCGCCCCGGACCGATGGACGCCCAGAATCCGTTGACGCTGCTGGTGTTGACAAGGTGGCCATACGGGGCTGCGACGAGCAGCGGCATGAACGCTCGCGAACAGAAGTAGACGCCGAACCAGCAGATGTTGAACGTGCGCTCCCAGGCATCGCGTTCGTCGGTCACGAAGCTCCCGCCACCGCCGATTCCAGCGTTGTTGAACACATAGTTGACGTGGCTGGTCTGATGGTCAGCAACGACGGCGTCGCGCCACTCCACCACCGCCGCTTCATTGCTGACATCGCAGACATGGGCACTGATCGTGACCTCGCCGGGAGCCGCAGCGCGAGCCAAAGCAACGGTCTCAGTCAGGGTATCGAGATGGATGTCGCTCAGGGCCAGGTGAGCACCAGCGCCCGCCAGCTGAACCGCAAGCTCGCGTCCCATGCCTGAGCCGGCACCGGTCACCACCGCGATGGACCCGGAAAACTGGGCCCAATCTGGGTTGGACATCATGTTCGATTCGTTTTCGACTGCCATATGGCCAGTCAACCACGAAGGGCCGTTGGTAGCGTCATTGGGGTGAACGACTCGCTGTCTCTTCGCCAACGCAACCTGGATCGCCTCGACGGTGGCAACTTCGACGTCCTCGTCATCGGCGGCGGCATCAACGGAGCCGTGGCGGCTGCGGTGCTCGCGGGTCGCGGTGCTCGGGTTGCCTTGGTCGACCGCGGCGATTTCGGTGGCTTCACCAGCCAGGAGTCGTCAAACCTGGTGTGGGGTGGCTTCAAGTACCTCGAAAACTACGAACTATTGCTGGTCCGCAAGCTGTGTATGTCACGCAATCGGCTCATCGCGGCCTACCCCGACAACATCAAAGACATCGGGTTCTACGCGGCGCTCGACGAGGGTGGGCCCTATGCGCCGTGGTTTGCTGCGCTGGGGGCGACCGCGTACTGGGGCATCGGCAATATGAAGACCCCCAAGCCGCGCTACTTGAGCAAGGAACGCATCGAGGCCGAAGAGCCGATCATCAACACGGCCACGGTGAAGGGCGGTATCGAGTACTTCGACGCCTACCTGAAAGACAACGATTCGCGATTCGTGTTCAGTTTCGTTCGCTCAGCGATGGACGTGGGTGCCGCGGCTGCCAACTATGTCGAAGTCACGTCAGCTGAACGCGTCGATGGCCGTTGGCAGGCATCGATGGTCGACCACGACACCGGCCGCAGCTTCGTCACGACCGCCGACACGATCATCAACGCCGCAGGCCCCTTCATCGACGGCCTGAACGACTCACTCGCGGTCGAGACCGAACACCGGATCGTGTACTCCAAGGGCATCCACCTGGTCGTTCCACAGATCACCAAGAACGAGCGAGTGCTGGCGTTCTACGACGACACCGAGCGCCTGTTCTACGTCATTCCGATGGGGCGAAGGTCAGTCATCGGCACGACCGACACCCGCGTGGATGAGCCGTACTCTCATGTCACCGACGAAGACCGCGACTTCTTGCTTGGCCAGATCAATGCCCGCCTGAATCTCGATTACCCGCTGACCCCCGCCGATGTCATCGCCGAGCGCTGTGGTGTACGACCTCTCGTCGTCGCTACCGGCGGCAGCCGCCAAGACGATGTTGACTGGACGAAGCTGTCGCGCAAGCACGAAATCGAGGTCGACCACAAACGCAACGTCATCTCGATCTTCGGCGGCAAGCTCACCGACTGTCTCAATGTCGGCGAAGAGGTCGCCGAAGCCATGGAGAAGCTGGGGCTGGCCCTCGAACCCGACACGGGCACGTGGTACGGCGAACCGGCGAAGGCCACCCGCGATGCGTTTTTCCGCCAGGCCCGCCTGATGCACCTCGATTCGCTGCGAACCAAACCCGACGTCGAGCCGCTCAGCGAGCGGCTGTGGCGCCGGTACGGCCGCCGGGCTTTCGACATGCTTGATGCCATCGAGGCCGACCCGTCCATGGGCGTCGACGTCATGGCCAACGCCGACTATCTGCGCGTCGAGCTCTTCGTGGCGGCCAAGACCGAGATGGTCACGACGCTCGAAGACTTCTTGCGGCGCCGCTCCAAGATCGACCTCGTCGTCCCCGACTCCGAAATCAGGGCGTCCGAGGGGTTGCGCGAAGTCGCCGAGATTCTTTTCGGCGATCGGGCCCAAGAAAAGCTCGACGACTACCTCGCCACTCCCGTGCTGAGCTAGCAGGCCTCAGCGTCACTGGCCCGGCACGGCTCCGTCGATGTAGACCCAGCGGCCCTGGTGGCGGCCGAACCGGCTCACCTCGTGGATGTCGTGGCCGTGGTCGCCATGGGCATAGCCCGAACGGAACTCGACGGTACCCGTGTCGTCATTGGGGCCACCAGCGACGACCGATACCACCACGAGCGGTTCCCATCCATCGCTTGGAAGCTCGCCGATGCTTGGTGGGCAGTGATCGGGGTGCCACGAGTAACGCAAGTATTCCGCGTTGCGTTTGGCGAAGGCGACATAGCGGCTACGCATCAGCTGTTCGGCTGTTTCGGGGAGTTGCTGGCGTCGTAGCAGTGGGCCGCAGCACTGGTTGAAGTTGGATCCTGACCCGCACAGACACTGGGTCGACGGCTTCTTCTTGGGGTGCGATGACTTCTTGGCGGCCACGACTCAGCCCTGCTGGAGTTCGGACATGATCGGGGCCCAGAACTCGGTTCCGAGGTCGGTCATGGTGTTGAAACTGACCCGGTCGACGAGGCCGCCAAAGCGATCCTTGAGCTTGGCTGCGACCTGGCCCGGCTCGGCGACCACGGCAAACGCGCTCAAGATGTCGTCGTCGATGAGGCCGGCCATGGTGTCCCACTGGCCCTGCTTGGACAATGCGTTGAGCTCGGTTTGCAGATCGCCCCAGCCGTGGTGTTCGAGCACGGGACGGTAGGCCGGTGTGGAGCCATAGAACGAGATCTGCTTGCGCACGTTCGACGCGACCTTGGCTGTGGTCTCGTCGTCTGGTCCAGTGACCACGAAGGCTGGCAACTGGAGCTCGAAGTCGGCGCTGGAGCGGCCGCTCTTGGCTCGCCCGGCGTCGAGCGACGGCACGGTGACGTCGCGAATGAACTCTGCGGTCGTGAACGGGTGGGCGAACATGCCATCGCACACCTCGCCGGCCACCTGGGTCATCAGCGGCCCGACCGCAGCAATGAACACCTTGGGCGGCCCATACGGGTTGGGGCCAGGGTCGAAAAAGGGGGTCATGAGGGTGTGGGTGTAGAAATCGCCGCGGAACTCAAGCTTGGTGCGGTCGTTCCAGCACGCCCAGATGGCTTGCATGGCCAACACCATTTCGCGCATGCGCGCTGCGGGCGAACCCCACTCCATCGAGAAGCGTTTGGTGATGTGGGGCTTGATCTGGCTGCCCAGGCCGAGCACGAAACGGCCCTGCGAGAGCTCGTTGAGGTCGTTGCCGATATTGGCCAGGGTCATCGGGTTGCGCGCAAACGCGACGGCAATGGAGGTGCCGAGGGTGAGCGACGACGTCGCCGGCGCCGCGAGTGCCAGCGGAAAGAACGGGTCGCGGCTCGTTTCGGCAGTCCATACGGCGTCGTAGCCGTCGGACTCCGCGGTGGCCGCCCGGCCGGCGGCCTTGCTGAGGTCGGGCCCGAGCCCG
>CAYGMW010000237.1:0-5277 GCA_964350975.1 uncultured Acidimicrobiales bacterium
AACGGATCCGTCGATCATCACTGGCTACTCATCGACCACACTGGTCGGGTTAGCGCCACCTGGAGCAACCGCGCCGCCGCCCACGACACCGAACGGCCCGAGCAGCTCTTGCTGAGCTGACTAGGCCGGCTTGGCGAACACCATCTCGGCCGGAGCCAGGGTTCCGGCCATGACCGCCTCGGCCAGATTCTTCAGCTTGAGTCCAGCGTCACGGCCGAGCACGAGGTGCAGCCCGAGTGCTGGGCGAGGTTCGCCCGCTGCCGCGGCACGACCTTGTTCGATGAAGAAGTCGCGGGCGAACTGGCCCCGATCGACCACCTCGACGGTTTCGAAACCCGCCAGCGCGGCGGCTGCGGCGTAGTCGGCGACCGAACCAAGCCAGCTCATCGAGTCATCCGTGGCCCACGGCATGGGGTACGCAACGTCGGCGTCGGTCGTGCGAACAATGTCGTAGATGCCGAAACGCCCACCGGGCCGCAAGACCCGGAAGGTCTCCTCGAACAGGGCCGCCTTGTCGCCAATATTCATGCCGACGTGCAGCAGCGTGGCAACGTCGAAGCTGGCGTCGGCCGCATCAACGTCGAGGGCACTACCACTGGCAAAGTCGACCTGGTGCGCCAAACCGGCCCGGGCCGCCAACGCGCTGGCAACAGCCACGAAATCCTCAGTGAGGTCGACGCCTGTGACATGGACACCATAGGTCGATGCCATATAGCGGGCCGGGCCTCCGATGCCGCAGCCGAGGTCGACCACCTGCATCGTCGGACCGAGTCCCAAGCGGGCACAGAACGACTCGGTCGCGCTCCGTCCGCCGATGTGGAACTCATCGACCGGAGCAAGGTCATCAATCGAGCAGTCCTGACCAGCAACACCGGCAGCATCAAGAGCCCCGATCAGCGTGGCCAGCAACTCGGGCTGTGAGTAGTGGCCAGCAAGAGACGAATCGGTTGACATCGCGCCACCCTAGGTCGTCGGGCGCAGCCCCGAGCTCAAGGCGTCGATGTGTTCGGTATGCATGTGGCAGCACCCACCAATAATCGACACTCCACTGTCGACCCATCCTTGTGCGGTGGCGAGGTACGACTCGGGGGTCAGGTCGTCGCGCCGACCGAGCAGGGTGGTGTTGGCCGCATAGTCAGCATCGGGCGCCTTGGCCCGCGGTTCGAAGCCATTGGCATAGGCCCCAACCCGCACACCCTGGCGCAGCTTCGGGTCGAACGTTGCCAGGACCGCCGCGAGCTCGGCCAGGGCGAGGGTGACCATCTCCGGTGGCGAGCAGTTGAACAAGATGGCATCGCAACGCCCGGCGACGGCATCGACCATGGCAGCAATTGACTCGCCAGAACGAAGGGTGATCGTCGGCGTGATGACCGAATCTGGCACGGTGAACGACAACCACAACTCGTTCGGCCCGGGGCCTGAGGCGACGGCGTTGGTCACCGCAATGGCTTCGGCAATCAAGCTGAGCGTCTCGCCCACCCACAGGTCGACATAGGGAGCCTGGGCTTCGACCAGCATCGCCAACATGGCCGGGGCTGCCTCAGGGACGAACAGCTCGGGCTGGTACGAGCCAAACAGAGGTGGAAGCGAACCCGCCACACGGACCGGGCGGTCGGCTTCGTCGGCGGCTTGGCGAGCCAGGCGCGCCGCGAGCGACGCCAGCTCGGCGCCTCGTTCGGCGAAGCGATCCTCACCAATATGGAACGGCACGAGCGCATACGTGTTGGTGACAATGACGTCGGCACCAGCCGCGATAAAGGCCCGGTGAGCCTCCAGCACCAGATCTGGCGTCTCCATCAGGGCCAGGGCCGACCACTCGGGCTGGCGAAATGGGGCACCTGCTCGTTCGAGGTGTTTGCCCATTCCGCCGTCAAGGATGACGAGTTCTCGTGCCGACTGCATTGGGTAATGATGCCGCGGATTGCACTAGGTTTCACCCATGGCCGACCCAATGACGACCGCCGACGGTATTGCCTACCTGCGCACTCCTGACGATCGCTTCACCGGCATCGCCGACTTTGGGTACACACCCAGCTACGCCGAGGTCGCCGGAATGCGGATGGCCTACATCGACGAAGGCCCGGCCGACGGACCGGTAGTGCTGTTGCTCCACGGTGAGCCAACGTGGAGCTACCTGTATCGACGCATGATCCCGCCCCTGGTCGCCGCGGGATACCGATGCATCGCGCCGGACCTCATCGGCTTTGGCCGCTCCGATAAGCCAGTCGAGCGGACCGCCTACACCTACTCAGGTCATGTGGTCTGGATGAAGGCATTCCTCGACGCCATCTCGCTGCCCACCGCCACCTTGTTTGCCCAAGACTGGGGCGGCCTGATTGGCCTGCGTGTCGCGGCAGAAGACCCCGAGCGGTTCAGCCGAATCGCCATCGGCAACACGGGCCTACCCGTGGGCGAATCCATCGGTGAGGGCTTCGATTTCTGGCTGAACATGTCCCAGACCATGGAGGTCATGGACTGTGGGGCCCTGCTGCAGATGTCGATGGGCGCTCGCACCCTGACCGACGCCGAGATGGACGCCTACCGGGCCCCGTTCCCCGATGAGAGCTATATGGCTGGGGCCCGTGAGTTCCCGACCCTGGTGCCGATCACGCCCGAACACGAATCAGTGGCCGAAAACATCGCCGCTTGGGCGTCGCTCGAACAGTGGACCAAACCACTTGTCACCTTGTGGTGCCCCGGCGACCGGGTGCTCGGCCAGCTGGGTCAGGAGTTCATCGACCGGGTGCCAGGCGCGGCAGGACAACCCCATCAGACGTTCGAGCCCGGTGGTCACTTCTTGCAGGACGACCGTGGCGAAGACGTCGTCGCGGCCCTGGTCGCCTGGCTCAACGAAAGCTGAATCCCTGGCCATCGAGGTACCCGCGCATGTGAGGGCGGCTCTCCTTGCCGAGGAGGGCTGACATGTCGGCGCTCCACGTCCGGTCGAGCTTTCCGCCCGTTCGCTCGAGGTAGTACGCCCTCATCTGCTCGTCGTAGGCCTCGATACCGGCCCGGTCGTTCGTCTCGTCGTAGAACTCGTCCTTGAGGGTCACCGACAGGGGCAAGCGGGGCTTGAGCGCTGGATCCTGATCGGGCCACCCGATGCACAGCCCAAACAGGGGAAACACCTGGTCGGGGAGCTTCAACAGCTCGGTCACCTGGGCCGGGTCGTTTCGTATTCCGCCGATGTAGCAAATCCCCAAGCCCAACGACTCTGCGGCGACCACAGCGTTTTGGGCTGCAAGGGCACAATCGACCGCCGCAATCACGAAGTGTTCGGTCACACCCGGGTGGAACTCGCCTCCCGCCATCTCGCATGCGACGGCGGAGCGATGCAGGTCGGCGCACCACACCATGAACGCACCGGCGGTTTCGACATAGCTCTGACCGCCAGCCAGGGTCGCGATGGCCGAACGGGTTTCGGTATCACGAACCCGGATGACGGTGGTGGCCTGCACGTTCGACGACGTCGCCGCGGCCAAACCGGCCGACACGATGTCGGCCACCATGGCGTCGTCGACTGGTTGTTCGGTGAACTTGCGAATCGACCGATGGTTCTTGAGCAGCGAGAGGGCGTCCATGACGACCGAGGCTAACGAACCGGCCCCGGAGGGCGCGATCCGGCGCACAACGAACTATGGGAGCAGGCTGAGCGAGTCGTTGTCGACGATGGCCCGCACCGTTCGGCTGAGCATCTTTGACATCAGCTCATGTTGACGACCATCGAACACGTCCCAGGCCTGGAACGACGCCACCGCGTAGATGAGGCAGAACGCCAACGCGATGCGGTATTTGCGCATTGCGACGTCGAAGGCGAAGTCGATACCGGCCGCGGCAAGGGTGTCGACGTACAGCTGGATCAGTTCGGCGTCATGACCATGGCGAACATCGGCATCGATGGACTGGCACATGAAATAGGCAATGTCGTACATGCCGTTCGCGACACCCGTGATCTGGAAGTCGATCAGCGTCAAGTTGCCGTCGGCGTCGAACATCATGTTGTCGCCGCGAAAGTCGCCATGCATCAAGGTGGGGTTGGCCGCCAACTCGCCCAGCATGAAGGGCAGCTTGGCGCTGTAGTTGTTGCCAAAGTCGGTGACCTGGTCGGTCAGGTTGGCCGACTCATGGGCCGCGCAATTGGGCCACCCGGCTTCGAAGATGCCCGGCAGCGCCACGAGGTACAACGGCGCTGACAACGGAATGAACGTCTCGCCGAGCACCTCAAGATCTGCATGGTTCCACCACATGGCATGAAACCGGGCGATCTGCTCGATCGAGGTCCGGGCCTGGTCAAGCGAGGCTCCCGCGACCTGGTCGATCTGTTCCAGGTGGGCCAGATCTTCCATCACCAGCACGAAGTCGGTCGATTCGGTGTCTTGGACCGCGCCGAAACACGTGGCCACCCCGAAGGGCAACCCTTGGGTGTGCTCGTTGTAGAACGTGACCTCACGCTTGTAGAAGCCCAGCGCGTCGGCGATACCGCGCTGCGACGGGTCGCTGGCCGGGAACTTGACGATCACCGACGCGGGCCCAGTGGCGCCGTCGCTGTACACCGGCTGCACCCGGAACAATTCGCCCAACAAGCCTGCCGCGTCGCCCAGGGTGGTCGAGG
The DNA here is from genome assembly GCA_964350975.1 of uncultured Acidimicrobiales bacterium. GTDB lineage: Bacteria > Actinomycetota > Acidimicrobiia > Acidimicrobiales > Poriferisodalaceae > JAADHX01. The sequence goes on from CAYGMW010000237.1 coordinate 4,613, forward strand.
TGTGCTCGACGACCGAATCGTCGTCGCCAATCGTGCCGCTCGCACGAAACACACCCGTCAACCAATCATTGGTGATGCCTTCGCCGGTACGGATCAGTTCGATCGGAGCCAGTGTCATGTTCCCCCCTCAGAGATGTCTGGCAGCACGGTAGACCACATCGACGAGCCGATCATGCGGAACGCGGTGAACGGTCCGCCCCAGGTGCCCTGTCATGGTGTCGGCCGCGACCAACGCGTTCCAGATCGACTCTTCCACCGCTTCGGCCGTGGCGTTGAACAGGGGTGTCATCGCGCTCGACCCCAGCGTCTCGACCTCGAAGGGGCCATCGCCGCTTGGCGGCACACGGTTATGGGTCGAAAACGCAAGGAACAGATCGCCACTGCCATTGCCACCAACACCCCCAACTCGGGCCAGACCCACGGTGGCCCGTTTGGCCAGCCGAGCACATTGGTCAGCCACTAAGGGTGCGTCGGTGGCGACGATGATGATGATCGAACCGGCATCGGCAGTCGACGGGTCGGTCGGAAGCGGGATCTCATCGGCGCCAATGTGGGCACCAACGGGCACACCATCAAGGCGTAGCTGCCGGCGATCGCCGTAATTGGCCTGGACCAACACTCCAACGGTGCAGCGACGACCAGCGACGTCGACCACGCGCGACGAT
>CAYGMW010000238.1:0-5229 GCA_964350975.1 uncultured Acidimicrobiales bacterium
CTACCGCAGAATCCAATAGATATATGGTTTCGCTCTATCGTTCCGCCTACGCCCTTCAACCGCGTTTCTGCCACCGACAACCGAGGTTGGGGCCCCGGGAAACGGTGGCAGAAGCGGGGCAACTTCGTGCACCGCCTGGTGGCGGGGTATCGGGCCTGACATCAGGGCTAGGTAGGGACGACGCAGAACTCGTTGCCTTCAGGGTCGGCCATCACCACCCAGGCGAATCCGAGTTCATCGACCCGTCTGACCCGCGTTGCACCCAACCCCTGGAGGCGGTCGGCTTCGGCGTCGATGTCAGTGGCGTGGATGTCGATGTGCAGCCGATTCTTGGCCACTCTTGGCTCGTCGACGCGCTGGAAGATCATCTTGACACCGACCTCGCCGGGCGGTGGAGTGATCGATGCGTATTGGTTGACTGACCCAAAGCGCACATAACCAAGCGCCGCGACATAGAACTCGACCATGACATCCAGGTCGGCGACGTCGAGCACGAGGGTGATTCTGGCGGTCATGGTCGGTCCGTCGAGGCGTCGCCAAGGTCCCACCACAGGCCGGTCATGATCTGCAACGCCTGACGGCACACCGACCCGAGGACATGTTCGTTTGGTGCGTGCTGCGAACACCCGGCATAGGAGTGAGGCACCCAGATCGTGGGCAGGCCGAGGGTGTCGGCGAACACGTCGTTGGGCAGCGAGCCGCCCAGGTTCGGCAGCACGGCAACCTCGGTGGAAGTGGTTGCTTCGATCGAACCAATGGCCCACTGGGCCCACGGATGGGCCGGGTCGAGGCGGGTCGCGTTCATGGACACACCCTCGGGGGCCAACTCGATCGCGTCGAATCCGCGGGCGTCGAGATGGCGACGCAGCGCGGGCAACAGATCGTCGGGGTTGGTGCCAGCGACGAAACGCAGATGGCCATGCACCACCGCTGTTGGTGGAATGGCATTGACCGGGTTGCGCGGGTTGCCGGTTTCGAACGCCAGCACCTCGAAGGTGTTCGACCCGATCACCCGTTCGGCCGGCGTGTAGCCGGGTTCGCCCCAGTTGGGGTCGACATCGGGGCCACCGCCATCGCCGCCGAAGGTGAGCTTGGCGATAGCGGCCCGCACGGTGTCGGTCATGGGCGCCGCTTGCCACCCGTCCACCAGGACCTGGCCCCGCTGGTCGATCATCGACGCGAGCGCGTTGGCCATGATGACCCCAGGGTTCGACAACAATCCGCCCCAGTTGCCTGAGTGGTGGCCGCCGTCGCGCAGTGTCAGCGTCATCGTGAAGTTGAACGCACCCCTCGAGCCCATGAACACCGTCGGCGCGTCGGGTTGCATCCGGGGTCCATCGGAGGCAACGAACACATCGGCGTCGAACAGGTCGAGGTGGGCGGCGCAGAAGTCACCCAATCCGGGCGAGCCGCATTCTTCGCCGGTCTCGAACAGCAGCACGGCGTTGAAACCAAGGCGCCCCCGGGTGGCGAGTACCGACGCCATAGCGGCCAGGTTGATGGTGTGCTGGCCCTTGTTGTCGGCCGTGCCGCGGCCATACCAACGGTCGCCCTCGACGACGATGTCCCAGGGAGTCAGGCCGTCGCGCCACTGATCGTCATAACCACGCACGACGTCGCCGTGGCCATAGGACATGACCGTCGGAACATCATCAGATTCGTGTCGTCGAGCCACCAGGAACGGGCATCCAGCCGGATGCGGATTGTCGAACACCTCGGACGTGAACCCCAGTGCTTCCAGCGACGGAGCGAGCTCATCGGTCAGGTAGCGATACAGCTCGGGCCGCTGTTCGACGACAGGGCTCTCGGTGCGGATCGCCACCCTGCGGGTCAGATCGGCCAAGAACTCCCCGTTGTCGAAGTAGCGCTCGGCGTGGTTGATGGCATCGGCACGGCTCATGATCGCCCGATCCTAAGTGATGCCCGGCTGGGGCTGGCGTGCGAAACTCGACCCATGACTGATCTCGATGGCGCCGCTGACCCCACCTCGACCCGCTTGACCAACGAAACCGTCGAGCTGCTTCAGGCCATGATCCGCAATGAGTGCGTCAACACCGGTGCGGCCGATTCTGGCAACGAGGTCCGCAACGTCGACCTGCTACGCGGCTTTCTCGAAGGTCCAGGCATCGAGTTCCAAACGTATGAACCGACACCGAACCGGTCGTCGCTGGTGGCCCGAATCGAAGGCACCGACCCCAACGCCCCGTCGGTGTGTTTGATGGGCCACACCGATGTGGTGCCGGTGTCGCCAGCGGGCTGGTCGAACGATCCCTTCGGCGGCGAGATCATCAATGGCGAGGTGTGGGGCCGCGGTGCGGTCGACATGTTGAACCTCACGTCGTCGATGGCCGTCGCGTTCCGCGAGCTGGCCCGCACCGGGTTTCGCCCCAAGGGCGATCTGATCTATTTCGCAGTTGCCGACGAAGAAGCCGGAGGTGGGCACGGGGCCGGATGGTTCGCCGAGAACGACTACGACCCGATCGCAGCCGACTTCGTGCTCACCGAATCGGGCGGCATCCCGCTATCAGGTCCCGAACCTCGGCTGGCTATGACGGTTGCCGAAAAGGGAATCGCGTGGCGGCGCCTCATCATCAAGGGAACCCCTGGTCATGGTTCTCGCCCCTTTCGGGCCGACAATGCCCTCGTCACTGCGTCGGAGGTCGTTCGGCGCCTCGTTGACTACCGGCCCAATCCGATGTTGAACGAGATCTGGACCGGCCAGGTCGAAGCATTGGGGTACGAGGGCGAGATGAGGGCCGCCCTGCTCGACCCGGCCCGGGTGTTCGACGCCATCAACTCCATCGAAAACACCGACACCGCGGCCCGGTTGCACGCGTGCACCCACACCACGTTCTCGCCGAACACGGTGATCGGTGGCTCCAAGACCAACACGATCCCTGACGAGGTGCGTATCGACGTCGACATCCGTACCGTGCCGGGCGAGAACGCGGCCGAAGTCGACGCCCACCTGCGAGCCGCCCTGGGCGATCTAGCCCACCGGGTTGAGGTCGAGGCCATCCACAACACCCCGTCGACGCGTTCGTCGGTCGAGACTCCGATGTGGGCCACCCTCGGCGAGCTCGCCGCTCAGCACTACCCGGGCGTGCGGCTGGTGCCCACCATGACCACCGGCGGCACAGATTCGCGTTTCTACCGCAATAAGGGCGCAGTGGCCTACGGCGCCGGGCTGTTCTCCAAGAACTGCACCTATGAGTCGTTCTCCAAACGATTCCACGGCAACGACGAACGCATCGATATTGAGTCATTGGCGCTGACCACCCAGCTGTGGCTCGGTGTCGCCCACCGCTTCTGGGATGTCGCCGAAGGCTGATCTGGGTAACGTGCCCCATGACCTCACGCACCTCAGTAGTTGTCGGCGCCAACCGCGGGATCGGCCTCGAGCTGGCCCGACAGCTCGTCGCATCGGGCGACCGGGTGATCGGCACCGCCCGCGATGTCGGAGCGGCCACCGAGCTTGCGGCGTCGGGTGTCGAGGCCGTGCTCGCGCTCGATATCGCCGACCCTGCGTCAGTAGCGGCCTTTGGCGCCGAGCTAGCCACCATCGTCGACTCCGTTGACCTGTTGATCAATAACGCTGGCGTCAATGCCGGAGCGTTTGGGCACGAGGGTCCAGCTGGTGTGCTCGACATGACGGCGAGTGCACTTCTGGCCGTCACCGAGGTCAACGCGGCCGGGCCGATGCTGGTTGTCCAGTCGCTGGTGCCCTTACTCGAAGCCGCCGATGGCAGCTGGGTGGTGAACATTTCCTCCCAGCTCGGATCGATGGAAGTTGGTCTGGTGATGGGCCGCGACGTCGCCTACAACGTGTCGAAAGCGGCCCTCAACATGGTCACGGTCTGCACGGCCCGCGAGCTGGCCAGTCGCGGTGTGCGCTGCGTTGCCTTCCACCCAGGGTGGGTGCGCACCGATATGGGTGGCCCCTCGGCGGCGCTGAGCCCCACCGAATCTGCATCGGGCATCCTGGCCAAGGTGGCATCGTTCACCGACGCCGACAATGGCGGATTCTTCCGTTGGGATGGCACTGTCCACCCCTGGTAAACACGCTGCCGTGGTTCTGCGCGCTCGCCTGTACGTGCTGTCGTTCGTCGACGAGTTCGGCCCGCTCTATGCGCTGTACACCCTGTGGTTCAGCGACAACGGCATCACGACGGTCCAGTTGTCGACGGTCTTTACGATGTGGGCCGTGGTGGCCGTCGTGCTCGAGGTGCCCAGCGGCGCCGTGGCCGACCGGGTCGACCGACGGCGGTTGTTGGCGTTCGCGTTCGTGCTTCGGGCCATCGGAATCTCGCTGTGGTTGGTCCATCCGACCTACGCCATGGTCCTGGTTGGCGCAGCGCTGTGGGCCATCCATAGTTCGCTTGCCAGCGGGGCCTGGGAAGCCAACATTCACGACCAGCTGGCCGCCATTGGCGAAGAGTCCACGTACGCCCCAACAATGGCCCGGGTCGGGCAATGCAGCCATGCCGGTGTCGCCCTTGGAACGCTCGTCGCGTCCGCCGCTCTTCAGCTGGGGGCTTCGATCGAGGCCATGGGCTGGCTGACGGTCGCGATCCACGCAGTGTCGGTCTCGCTCGTGCTTCGGCTACCCGACGTGGCGGCGATCGACGACGGCGATGACGACGACGCCGGTGCGTTCGCCCAATGGTGGTCGACCCTGAGGGCCGGAACTCGTGAGGCTTTTTCCTCGGTGTCGATCGTGCGTTTGGTGGTCCTCGGGATGTTCGTCGAGGGGCTCTTCATCGTCGACGAATATGTTCCGCTGCTTGCCCGATTCCAGGGCGCCAGCGACACGGTGGTGCCGATCCTGGTGTTTGTTGTCTGGATCGGCCTGTTGGTCGGCGGCGAGGCCGTCGCGAGACGGCCGCACGCCCAACCCCGATGGCTCGGCGGGGCGGTCGTTGTTGGTGCGGCCGCCATGTTGGCTGGAGTGGTGGGGTCGAACTATTGGTTCCTTGCATTGGTCGCGGTCGGGTACGGGGCGATGGAGGCGTTGTTGGTGGTCGCCGATGCCCGTCTGCAGGAGCGGATCGGTAGTGACCATCGGGCAACGGTGACGAGCGTCCGTTCGCTCTTTGCAGCCCTCATCAGCGGTGCAGGATTCGTCATGATCGGCGCCCTGTCCGAAGGCGACGACCCGACCCGAGGCGTGGTCGTGGTCGCGGTCGCGGTGATCGCCCTGGGCGTGGCTGCCGTTCGATGGCTGCCCGA
>CAYGMW010000239.1:0-5205 GCA_964350975.1 uncultured Acidimicrobiales bacterium
GCCGCCGGGTGTGTTTCGCCCGCAAACCTGCCTGCGGCGACTGTGTGCTCAACGACTTCTGCCCGAGCGCCTTCGCTACCTCGTCGTAGGGTGCGCTCGTCGGCGCCTCAGATGACGCGGCTGGCCTTATCGAGACGCCGGATCGCCATGCGCAGGGCTCGGTCGACCTCATAGAGCTCTGACGCAACGTCTTCTTTTTCGGTATCCACCAGCCCGTCGGCAGCAACGACGACGCGATTGCGCAACTCGTCAAGCAGGGTGGAGATGGATCCGAGTTCGGCGCTGTTGGTCATGAGACGACGATCCTGCCAGAAACAGTGGCCGATCGAAACCACCGCGAATCGAATCGACCAACCGAACTCAGTGCCGCTTGACGCCGCCGTACTTCATGCGGGTGTCGCTCATCGATGCCGGTCGCGCATCGCCGTTGGCGAGGTTGGCTGCCACGATTTCGCCCACGAACAAGGTGTGGGTGCCAAGGTCGATGCTGTGGCGAACCTCGCAATCCATCCATGCCAACGCATCGTCGAAGATCGGCGCACCCGTCATTGCGTTGCTCACTGCAAACCCGTTCAGCGTTGCGCCATCGTCGACGGCAGGCTTGGAGAACTTCACGAACGGACGGGTGTTTTCGGCGTCCCACAGGTTCACGGTGAACGAACCGCCCGCGGTGATGAGCTCGTGGGTGACCGCCGTGTTGTCGACACCGATACCGATGAGCACCGGCTCCATCGACAGCTGGGTGATCCAGCTCGTGGTCATGGCATTGCGTCGACCATTGGCCGCAGAGCCGACGAGCGCCAGCGCGTTGGGGATCTTCCAGGTCACGCGGTTGATGGTCTCGTCGTCGAGTTCGGGGAGTTCAGCCATGGCAGCCACCCTAGGGATCTCGGCGGCTCGAACCGCCGCCCGAACCTCCTCGCCACGCTGCGTCTAGGGTTGACCCATGACTGATGAGAGCCAGTGGCCCCAAACCCGGTCCGTGTATCTCGGGGCGTGGGACGCCGACGCGGGTCTGGCCCGCAATCGGCTGATCAAGGCCGGGTTCTCCATCAGTGAACCCCAGTCGAACGCTGGCAGCCAGGGTCTGGGTGCCTCGGGCGTCGAAGCCACGGTGTACCTGGCGGGTCCGGTCGACGAGCAGCGTTTCGTGCAGGCCTACACCGAGATGTTCGGCGGCCCGCCGTGGGAGCCGTCTCCAATCGAGAAGATCATGGGCAAGTGGCGCCGCTGGCGATCCAAAGCCGCCGACTAGCCGTCGGCACCTCCAGTTCGGTGGCGAAAACAGCGCAGGCGTCATCGGCCGAGGCCAGTACGATCATCGGCTGTGTTGCGACGAATTGATCTGCGTGGAGTCAGTGGCGATCTTGGTGCCCGGCTACCGCGCCCCGATCTGAGCGTCAGCGCCCCGACAGACGCGGTGAGGCTGCTGCTCGACGAGGTCGAAAGCCGCGGTGACGAAGCGATACGCGAGCTCACCAACCGCTTTGACGGCGTCGACATCGCCGACCCGCGCGTTGACCCAGCCGAACTTGCAGCCGCCTCGGCCCGTCTCGACCCAGACCTGCTCGCAGCGTTACAGCTGGCCCACGACCGGGTGCTCGACTTCCATTGTTCAGAAGCCGGGGCAGTCCACGAGGTCGACCAGCACGGCATCGCCATCCGCAGCATCCCCCAGCCGGTCGACAGAGCCGGCATGTACGTGCCGGGTGGTTTGGCGGCCTACCCGTCGACGATCCTGATGACCGTGCTGCCCGCCAAGGCCGCCGGCGTGACCGACATCATCTTGTGTACCCCGCCAACTGCGGATGGTTCGGTGCTCGACGTCGTGCTGGCCGCCGCCCATCTGTGCGGGGTGTCGGAGGTGTATCGCATCGGTGGCGTTCAGGCCATCGGGGCCATGGCGCATGGCACCGAAACGATCCGCCCGGTCGATGTCATCGCCGGCCCCGGCAATATCTGGGTCGCAACGGCCAAACAAGAGGTTGCGGGCCGGGTCGGCATCGCATCAGCCTTTGCTGGGCCAAGCGAAATTGTGGTCGTGGCCGACGCCACTGTTGCGGCATCGAGCGCTGCTGTCGATGTCGTGTTGCAGGCCGAACATGGTCCGGGAGGCCGGGCCTGGCTCGTCACCTGGGACGAAGCCCACGCCGATGCCGTCGACGCGGCCATCGCCCAGATCGTCGAGCTGTCGCCCCGACGAGACGAGACCATGGCCACCCTCGAAGCCGACGGTTGGATCTGTCTGGTCGATGGCCCCGACGATGCCATCGAGGTAGCCAACGCAGTAGCTCCCGAGCACCTCCAGCTCATGTGCGCCAATGCCGCTGAGCTGGCATCGGGCGTGCGTCATGCCGGGGCTGTGTTCGTCGGGCAGTGGGGTCCTGCATCCATTGGCGACTATGTCGCGGGGCCATCTCACGTCTTGCCCACCGCTGGCACCGCCCGCTTCTCGGGTGCGCTCACCGTGGACGACTTCCAGAAGCGGATGCACATCGTCACCGTGAGCAAACCCGGTTTCGATGCCGTGAGCGACGCAGTGGCCGAACTTGCTGCCGCCGAGGGTCTGTGGGCTCACGGCGCGTCAGTGTCGCAGCGCGAACGATGGGCGACTGAGGGGATCTCATGACCGAGGCCCCACCACACCTGAGGCGTTTGGTTCGCCCCGACCTGAGGGCTCTCGAGGGTTACCACTCGCCCCAGCTCGATGTTGAGGTGCGCCTCAACACCAATGAGGCCCCATCGGGACCACCCGACGCGTTCGCCGGCGCGCTGGCCGCCGCCCTCGCCGAGGTCGACTGGCACCGCTACCCCGACCGGGCTGCCATTGCCCTGCGCACCGCCATTGCTGAGATGCACGGTGTCGAGATCGACCAGGTGTTGGTGGCCAACGGCTCCAATGAGGTCCTCCAGACCATCTGTTTGACCTTCGCTGGTGCCGGCAGGTCGGTGCTGACGTTCGAGCCGACGTACGCAATGCATGGCCAGATCGCTCGGACCGTCCAGTGCGACACGGTCGAGGTCGACCGCGGCGAGGGTTTCGTCCTCGACGCCGACACCTTGTCTGAGGCCTTGGCGACAGCCCAGCCCGACATCGTGTTCTTGTGCTCGCCCAACAATCCAACCGGAACTCCCGAGACCCTCGCCAATGTCGAGTTGGCCATCGCCGAGGCGCCCGGTGTGGTGGTGATCGACGAGGCCTACGCCCAATTCGCCTCGTTCACTGCCCTCGACGTCCTGGCCGCTCGCGGCGGCGCGACCGCCGACGTTCCACTGCTGATCACCCGCACCTTTTCCAAGACCTGGTCGATGGCTGGAGCCCGACTCGGATACGTCGTGGGCCCGACCTGGATGATCACCGAGATGGAAAAGGTCATCCTTCCGTACCACCTCGACACGGCCAAACAGCTCGCTGGCACCATTGCCCTGGGCTTCCAGGACGAGATGAATGTTCGCGTTGCGAACATTGTCGAACAACGGGGCAAGGTGATGGCCGCCTTGACCGATCTTGGTCTCGATGTGTGGCCGTCTGAGGCCAACTTTGTTCTGTTTCGGACGTCGCCGACCGGGTTGTCAGGCAACGATCTCTGGCAACAACTGGTCGACCGGTCCGTCCTCGTTCGCAACTGTTCGTCGTGGCCTCGCCTCGACGACTGTCTGCGGGTCACGATTGGTTCTCCGGCTGACAACGACCGCTTTCTCACCGCTATCGCCGACATCCTTGGAGGTCGCTCATGACCAGGTCAGCCAGCCGCCAGCGCAACACCAAAGAAACAGCCATCGATCTGCATCTCGACGTCGACGGCACCGGCGCGGTCGACATCTCGACCGGCCTGCCCTTCTTTGATCACATGCTGGCCCAGCTCGGCAAACACTCCCGGATGGACCTGCGGCTGCACTGCCAAGGCGACCTGCACATCGACGCCCATCACACGGTCGAAGACTCTGGCATTGCTCTTGGCGAAGCGTTCCGTGAAGCGCTAGGCGACAAGTCCGGTACCCGCCGTTTTGCCTCGATCACCGTGCCCCTCGATGAGGCTGCGGTCGAAGTCATCCTCGATCTGTCTGGCCGACCCTTTTTGCACTACGACATCGACCCTCCTGGTGAGAAAATCCTGAGCGACCCACCGTTCGATCCGCAACTGTGCGAAGAGTTCTGGCGAGGGTTCGTGATGGCGTCGGGAATCACGTTGCATCTCGTGATGCTGCGCGGCAAGAACACCCACCACATCATCGAGGCCAGCTTCAAGGGCGCGGCCCGCGCGATCTATGACGCCGTCAAGGTGGTCGACGATGTCATGCCCTCGACCAAGGGTGTGTTGTGAGCGAAGGCGGCGGCAGCCGGAGCAGTGGATGCAGCGTTAGCGACGCTCCGCTGATTGCGGTGCTCGACTATGGCATTGGCAATCTTCGTTCGGCCCAAAAGGGGTTCGAGCGGGCCGGTGCCGACGCCCGTCTCACCACCGATCACGGGCTGATTGCCGACGCCGATGGTGTGGTGCTGCCCGGTGTTGGCCATTTCAGCACGTGTATGGCCCAGTTGCGGGCCAGCGGCCTGTTCGACGTCACCTTGGCTGCGATTCGCTCCGAGCAGCCGTTCCTTGGCATTTGTGTCGGCATGCAGATGCTGTTCGAAGGCTCCGAAGAAGCGCCAGGAGTCTCGGGCCTTGGTGTGTTTCCCGGCACGTCTCGGCTCATTCCGGCCGGCTTGCCTCGACCCCAGATGCAGTGGAACCGGCTTGATGTTCGTCGGTCGACCGAGCTGCTCGACGGACTTGGCTCTGACATCTGGATGTACTTCGTGCACAGTTATGCCGCCGACACCGACGACCGTCACATCACCGCTACGTGTGACTATGTGGCTGACCTGACGGCCATGGTCGACTCCGCCGCGCTCGACGGCGCTCCTCGAGTGTGGGCAACCCAGTTCCATCCCGAAAAGTCGGGCGACATGGGCCGGGCGTTTACCACGAACTTCATGCAGCAGGTTCGGCTCACCCAAGGGCTGACCCAATGACCGCGAACAACTCCACGTTCGAGCTCTATCCGGCGATCGACATCCGCGATGGCCGCTGTGTACGTCTGATTCAGGGCGATTATGACCGCGAGGTCCGCTATGACGCCGACCCGGTCGACGTCGCCCTTGAGTTCCAAGCCGCTGGTGCTTCGTGGATCCATGTGGTCGATCTCGACGCGGCCCGTTCT
>CAYGMW010000240.1:0-2860 GCA_964350975.1 uncultured Acidimicrobiales bacterium
GGCGCCCCAACGTTCGATCACAACATCGAACCGGGCGGCCGTGGTCGACACGTGCAACGCGGCCGTGTCGGCGGACCCATAACTGAGCTGTCCGAAGTATCCCTCGATGTCGTCGAAGAAGGTCTGGTCGTCTGGGGCGCGTTGCATCGCAACAGTTTGGCCCGATGTGCTCAACATGACCCCACGAGGTGCCGATGGGCATGCACGACCGACTGTTTGGTGCATTGATGAACGAGCAACGTCATGGCGCGGGCTGGCCAGGAACGCGCTCTGCCGCTACGGCAATTTTCGTAGCGATTGCGTTGTGGGCTGCAGGGTTCGCGAGCCTCGACGCGGCATCGGCGGCCGAACCGAGCGGATCTGGAGTGATCGTCGGCCAGGTGGTCGATTCGACTGGTGTCGCGGTCGCGGCTGCCCGCGTGTCGGCCTACGCCAACTCCGGGGTCACCGCGGTGACAACCGACCCCTTCGGCAGTTTCGTGTTGACCGACCTCGCGGCCGGCGATGTGCACCTCTTTGTTGATCCAGTCGAGCCTGGGCTGCTCGACGAATGGTTCGGCGGCTCGGCCACCCTGGCCAACTCGACCCCCGTCGTCATTGACGGGCCCGGGGCCTTTGTGGCTGTGGGCAAGGTGGTGGCTCGTCCCGCGTCGTCGGTGTCAGGCCGGGTGACCGACGACCTCGGCGAGCCCTTGTTGTTCACGAAGGTGACCGCAACGCCCTCAGGGCCTGGCGCGTCGCAGTCGGTCCACACCGCGACCAATGGCACCTACACCCTGAGCGGGCTGCGGCCCGGCGCCTACGTCGTGTCGTTTGAGTCGGGGATTCTTCGTCCGCCGTGGTCTGGCCCAGCCGGTGTGTTCTACGACGGCGACGATGCCCTTGCTCGGCAGGATCTGGCCGTCGAGGTGGCTGTGGGCGACGCCGTCTCTGGACTCGATGTGGCCCTCGATACGTCCTATGTATCGGGCATCGTCACCGGGCTCGACGGGGCGGCTCTCATCGGTGTCGATGTGTCGGTGACCGATGCCAACGCACAAGTGGTGGGTTCGCGGCCGACCAACGGCGAGGGTCGTTTCTTGATCGGTACCTCGGGTGTGCCCAGCGGCGAGCTGAACGTCAGCGTTGCGGGCGATGTTGCCGGTTTCGACGCACCGGTTGGCGTGAGCTTTACCGCCGGAGACCGGGTCGAGTTGGCACTGACGGCCCGGATGATCGATCAGCCCCCGTCGATCGATGACGGCGACCCAGTCGACGTCGCACCGAGTGTGCTGCTCGTGGCTGGCAGCACTCGGCCACCCGCGGGTGACGTGCCCATGATCGAGCTGATGAACGACCTTGGCATGGAACTGGTGGTGGTCGAAGATGATGCCATCGCGACTGCCTCACCAGAGGACTTCGCTGGATTCGACATGATCGTGTTGTCGTCGTCGGTCGTGCCGCCCAAGGTCGGCGACGCGCTGGCCAAGGTCGCGGTTCCGGTGCTGACCTGGGAGGCCTACCTCCTCGACGAGATGGGGTTGGCCCGAGCCAACGGCGAGTCTCGCACCAGGTTCAACAGCATCAATATTGTCGACGCCGACCATCCGATCATGGCGGGCCTCGCCGCCGGGCCGACGACGGTGTTGTCGTCGCTGGACAAGTTGTCCTCTGGCACGCCGGGCTCCGGCGCCACGGTGTTGGCTACCGTGCCCGGTCAGCCCAACCAGGCCACGGTGTTTGTGTACGAAACCGGTGCCGAAATGAGCTCCGGGTTGCTGGCGCCTGCCTGCCGCACGTCGGTGTTCGCCAACTATTCGTCACCCACCACGCTGACCAGCGCCGGAGCGACGATGCTGACGAACGCGTTGGCCTTCACCCTGGCGTGCGAGCCAGCCGACCAGGTTGATCCCGACCCGGCTGACCCTGACCCGACCGATCCAACCGACCCGTCCGATCCAACCGACCCGTCCGATCCAGATCCGCGACCGGCGGGCACCAAGGTGCTGTTTGTGGCGGGCAATGTCAGGCCACCGGCTGGCGACGTGCCCATCCTGGCGATCCTGGACGAGCTCGGCCTTGATGTCACCACCGCGGACGACGATCGGCTGGGCCCTGCCGACATCGACCCTGAGTCCTTTGACTTGGTGATCATTGCGTCGTCGGTGGTGCCGTCGAAGGTTGCCGGTCGTTTCGCGACAACTGCGGTGCCCGTTTTGACGTGGGAGGCCTACATCCTGGACGACTCCAACCTGGCCAGCGCCGTGCGCGAAACGACCGATGCCTATCGCAGCATCAGCATCATGTCGTCGGCCCATCCGATCACCAACGGGGTAAACCCAGGATCGGTCACTGTCTTGTCGTCGCCAGGAAAGTTGTCCTACGGGACCCCCGGTCCAGACGCGACGGTGCTGGCCACGGTGCCGGGACGATCGAACCAGGCCGTGTTGTTTACTTACGGACCAGGCGACGAGCTGGCCGACGGAAGCCTGGCACCGTCGTGTCGCACCTCGGTGTTCACCAATTACGACTCACCCCAGCATCTGACCTCGGTCGGCTCGACATTGCTGGCCAAGGCCATCTCGTTCACCCTGGAGTGCGCGCCCTAACACTGGCCGCGAAGAGGTTCGGGTCAGAACTGTCGGGTGTCGGTTGGCAGGCCGAACGCGTGGCGGCCGAGGGCTTCGAGGGTTCGGGGAGCAATCATGCCGTGGGTGACGCCAACGTGGGCGTCTCGAAACACCCGCTGCAACGCATTGGTTTCGTACACCGCGGCGCCGCCGGCGGCGTGGTAGCAGCGGTCGACGGCTTCGACGCAACGCTGGGCGGCCATGGTGGCCGCGAGTCGAAGTTCGGCCCGGTTCTCGCCCGTGATGTCGTG
>CAYGMW010000240.1:2960-5196 GCA_964350975.1 uncultured Acidimicrobiales bacterium
TCGGTCGACGCGGTGCCCTTCATCCCGGCCACGTGCCAGGTGTCGAGGAGTTCGACCTGGTCGGGGGCAAAGAACACGAACGGGGTCGACGCCCCGTCTGACGCCCTGGTCGGTTGACCGTCGGCGTCGACAACCCGCACACCTCCACCGATCCAGGTGCAGTGGTCGGTGCCCGAACCCCACGCCCAACGGCCGCTTACCTCGAGTCCGTCGGCCACGGGAACTGCGGTGCCGACGGGCATGCCGTAACCGCCGGTGCACGAGGCAGGGTCAGCAAAGATGGTCGACGCCCATGGTTCGGCGAGCCGGTAGGACGTCAGGGCTGTGGTGTTGGCGATCATCACACACCAGCCGGTGGCCCCGTCGGCCCGGCTGAACTGCTCGATGACGTCGAGCACCGAGGTGACGGTCGCCCCAGCCCCACCGACCGTCGGTGTGGCCCATTGGCGCAGGGCGCCGCAGTCGACCAGGGCGTCGAACACTGCTGGGTCGAGTCGGCCAGCAGCTTCGGTGGCTTGGGCTCGGGCGTCGGCGACGGCCAGGGCTGGGGCAAGGTCGATCATGGTGTTGGAGCTCTCTGCCCGCCTCGCACCAGTCGGCCAGGGGTGTCGCCGGTTGATTCACTGTTCGACGCCACTTCGACGCCGGCCACGAAGGTGTGGTCGTAGCCCGTGACCTTTTGCAGCAGCCGACGGCCGCCTGCCGGCAGGTCGGCCACGATCTCGGGTCGGTGGATGGTGAGGTTGTCGAAGTCGACGACGTTCAGGTCGGCTCGGTACCCAGGAGCGATCACGCCGCGGTCGTACAAGCCGACGGCTTCGGCGGTGCCTTGGCACTGCTTGTGGACGAGGTATTCGACGTCGATGCGTCCGTGGGGTCGGTCGCGGCACCACCACTGCATGAGCGTGGAGGGGAAGCTGACGTCGCAGATGGTTCCGACATGGGCTCCCCCGTCGGACAGCCCTGGAACTGAAACCGGGTGCATGAGCATGTCGCGCACCGCGTCGAGGTTGCCGTCCGCGTAGTTCAGCATGGGCAGGTACAGCATCGCAGTGCCGTCGCCGTCGACCAGCAGGTCGTACGCCAGATCGACCGGGGAGCGGCCGAGGCGTTGGGCCCGAGCCGCGATGCTGTCGCCTGGGGCTGGTTCGTAGCACGGGGGGTCGTCGAGCAGGAACATCATGTCGAAACGGCCAACCGTGCGAGCGCCGAGCACGTGCGAACCGGCCGCGTGTTCGGTTTCGGCCACGATCGCGGCCTTGATGTCGCCGCGCCGAAGCTGGGCCATGCGTTCGTGTTGCGGAGCGTCGCGCAGGGCCTCATAGGTGGGGCAGCCCATGAACGGGCTCAGCGTGGTCTGGTGCCCAAGGAGCAGGCCGACGGGTCGGGCGCCGACTTGGGCTCGCATGGTCAGGCCGGAGTGATTGGCATTGGCCATCGCGTCAAGCAGGCGACGCCATTGGTCGGGGCGCTGTTTGGCTTGGGCCACCGAGATCGACAGGGGGCGGCCCGAGTGCTCAGCCATTGCAGTCGCGAGGGCAAACTCGGCGTCGAAATCGGCAAAGTCGCTCACGAGCTGCAACACGCCGGTTCCGGTCGACCCGACGGCGGCGGCAATGCCGACGAGTTCGTCGATTTCGGCTTTCAAGGTCGGTGTTGGTTCGCCCAGCGAGGTGCGATGGTTCAAGGTGCGCGAGGTGGTGAACCCCAACGCGCCAGCCCGGATGGCTCGACGCACGATGTCGGCCATTTGGGCAATGTCGGCCGGCGTCGCGGGTTCTTGGGTCATCGAGCGGCTGCCCATGACGTGGAGTCGCACCGCGGCGTGGGGCACTTGGGCGCCGAGGTCGATGTCGCGTGGGCGGGTGTCGAGAAAGTCGAGGTATTGCTCGAAGCTCTCCCACGCCCAGGGCAGCCCTTCGTGGAGGGCAACGCCGGGAATGTCTTCGACGCCTTCCATGAGCTGGATGAGGCGCTCGTGGTCCGATGGTCGAACGGGTGCAAAGCCCACACCGCAATTGCCCATGACCACCGTGGTCACACCGTGCCAGCTCGACGGGGCGAGGTGGCTGTCCCATGTGGCCTGGCCGTCATAGTGGGTGTGGATGTCGACAAACCCGGGCTGGACGAGGCGCCCGTCGGCGTCGATCTCGCGGTGGCCCGAACCAACGACGTCGCCCACGTCGGTGATCACGCCATTGGACACCGCCACGTCGGCCGCGCGTCGTGGAGCCCC
>CAYGMW010000241.1:0-5162 GCA_964350975.1 uncultured Acidimicrobiales bacterium
GGCACCAACGCCGACGGGTCCAGCCACGGCGTGTTCACCGACCGTCCCGGCGTGTTGTCGAACGACTACTTCATCAACTTGCTTGACATGGCAACACAGTGGGCACCCACGTCGGGGTCTGACACCTTGTTCGACGGCACCGACCGCTCGACGGGCGCGTTGCGCTGGACGGGCACTCGGGCCGACTTGGTGTTCGGCTCGAACTCCGAACTGAGGGCCATTGCTGAGGTATACGCAAGCGCTGACGCCGACGACAAGTTCGTCGCCGACTTTGTGGCTGCGTGGACCAAGGTGATGAACCTGGGGCGTTTCGCCTGAGCTACTTGACCCGATGAATGACGTCGGGTCCGGCTGTGGTGGTGGCCGGGTCGATCATCTCAGAACCAGTGAAGACCGAGTCGAGGAACCGCAACGCAAACGTGTTGGTGAGTTCCTTGACTCGGTCGATCGGCATCTGGCCCTCGGCACAGCCAGCCTCACCGAAGGACTCGACCAGCTCACGCACCGGCTCGGTCACGGGCTGACCCGCCTCGAAGGCTGCGATGTAGTCGCACACGTCGGTGTAGCTCTGGTGGGCCGCAGCGACCATCTCGACACGGTGATGAGGTGAGCTGGTCGTGAGTTCCCACGCCCGTTCGACGTTGGGTTCGATGGGCGTCGAGGTGTCCTCGGTGCCGACAAGCACCAGGCTTGGAACACCGATGCGGCCCAGGTCGTCGTCGCTCAGCAAGGCAGCACCGTCGCGAGCTCCGACCGCTGGGGCGAGGGCGATGATGGCGTCGATGCGGTCGTCGGCGGACACCGAACCAATGTCGTTCGTGTAGCCCGACACCGCCGCATACGACGTGAACCCGCCGAACGAATGACCGGTGATCGCGACCTTGTCGGCATCGACCGATGCCGCGAGGTCGACCCGGCCGTTGGGGTCGGTCATCACATCGATGACGGCCCGCACGTCAGATACGCGGTTGAAGGCAATGACGTTGCCGTCGTCGGAGGTGCCCAACGCCAGTTCGACGGCGGTGTTTCCGGTGTGATCGGGCGCAACCACGATGTAGCCGTGGCTCGCCAGCGTTTCGGTGTAATCGCTATGGATATAGCGAACCCCGCCTGACCCGTGGGAGTACACGATCAGCGGGAACGGGCCGTCAGTCGCGACTGCGTCGGTTGGCGCCTTGATTGCTCGCGTCGACACGAACGAGTCGCCCGTGACGAAGGTGTAGCTGACCGGTTCGGCCTCGGTGCCTGCGATGAGCGGGAACCAGATCTCGATGAACAGCGGACGACCGTTGACCGCGGGCAAGATGACCGTCGTGGCCCCGACCCCATAGGGACCGTCGCCGAGCAACTCCAGCTCGGCTGCACCTTCGGGAGCCACCGTCGTGGTCGGGCCAGTCGGAGCGGCAACCGTCGTGGTGCTTTCGGCCGCTGTTGACGTGGTGGTCGCAGGTGTAGTTGTTGCGGTGGACGGCGCTGCCGTCGTGGACGCTGGGGCCTCGGTGGTCGGCACCGTCGTCGCAGCTGAGTCGTCGTCGCTGGACGACCCACACGCGGCGGCGATCATGGCAACGGCGGCAAAGGCAGCAACAAGACGCATCGGGTGATCCTAGATTCACCGACCCGCATCCCAACGAGCCAGGACGCATTCGCTTCGGGCCTACCCCCTCCACGTGACGACTTGACAGCCGGTGACGGTTGCCAGCCGGGTCAGATCGTCAACGTCGCTTGTCAGGACTTGCTCGCCGATTCGGGCACCAAGTACGGCCAAGCTGGCGTCGGTCGGGTCATCAGACTTCGTGGCGGCCAGCAACTGCCCAATCTCGCGACCGTTGCCGAACTCGGGTCGTACGTCGATCGCTGCGAGTGCCGCGGCGAGATTGGATTGGCGGCTGCTTCGCCACACTTGGGCCACCACCGCGTCGGTAGTCCTTAACACGGCGTCGAATTCGAGTGCCGCGGCCATCAGGGCAGCGAGAGCCCGTCGATTCCGGTCGGCACTGATCAATGGGCCCGCGTCAAGGATCATGCGAAGTACGAGCGTG
This sequence comes from uncultured Acidimicrobiales bacterium, assembly GCA_964350975.1. Classification (GTDB taxonomy): domain Bacteria; phylum Actinomycetota; class Acidimicrobiia; order Acidimicrobiales; family Poriferisodalaceae; genus JAADHX01. The sequence goes on from CAYGMW010000241.1 coordinate 2,043, forward strand.
CGGCCGTCATCTCTGCTTCGGTGAGCGGCCCGCCCTCGGCTTCGGTTGCCGCAACAAAGTCGCGCATCGCTGCGTTGAGCCGCTCGCGTCTGGCCAGTTGAACCAACGCGGCCTTGATGGCCGCTGTCTGGGATCCGTAGATTTCAACGAGATACTTCAAGTCGTCGTCGGCACTGTCATCAAGTCGAATTGCGGTGCGGTTTGACATATGTCAAACGAGAGGTCAACAATCCACAAGTCCGCCGTCAGTCGGGCCGGGGCAGCCCCACTTCGTCGAGTCGATGAACCTAACAATGGGGTGGGACGGTTACGGCTCGGAGCAAAAGGTCGCGGGGGCCGCGGCGCGCGGTGGCTACGCTGCGTCGATGGTCATGATCTCCGCACACCAGCTTCGCAAGAGCTTCGGCGACTTCGAGGCGGTCAAGGGGATCGACTTTGAGGTCAGGCCGGGCGAGTCATTCGGGTTCCTTGGTCCCAACGGTGCAGGCAAGTCGTCCACGATGCGAATGATCGGCGCGGTCTCCCCCGTTACCAGCGGTGAGCTTCGCCTCTTTGGCCTCGACCCGGCTGTTGACGGCAAGAAGATCCGGGCCCGCATCGGCGTGGTGCCACAGCAGGACCAGCTCGACGAACTGCTGAGCGTCCAGGACAACCTCATCATCTATGGCCGCTATTTCGACCTGCCCTACAAGGTGGTGCGCGAGCGTTCGCTCGAACTGCTCGACTTCGTGCAACTCAAGGACCGGGCCAACAGCCGCATCGAACCCTTGTCGGGCGGCATGAAGCGACGGGTCACCATTGCCCGGTCGCTGATCAACAACCCAGAAGTGCTGCTGCTCGACGAGCCGACCACCGGGCTCGACCCACAGGCGCGCCATGTGTTGTGGGACCGCCTGTACCGGCTCAAACAGCAGGGTGTGACCCTCGTGCTCACGACCCACTACATGGATGAGGCCGAGCAGTTGTGTGACCGATTGGTGATCATGGATCACGGCACCATCGTCGCCGAAGGACCGCCGGCCGATCTGATCCGCATTCACTCGCCCCGCGAGGTGCTGGAGTTGCGCTACCCCGCAGGAACCAACGCGGACCGCACCGAGGCTCTCGCCGGCATTGGCGCCCGCCAAGAGGTGCTTCCCGACCGGGTTTTGATTTATGCCGACGACGGCGAAGCCGCTCTGTCGGAAGTGCACCGTCGCGGCGCCCAACCCGAATCGGCCCTGGTGCGTCGAAGCTCGCTCGAAGACGTCTTCTTGCGCCTCACCGGCCGCACCTTGGTGGACTGAGCAGTTGATGGCAGGAACCACCTCTCGGCCCCGAACGAGGCTGATCCCGACCGGACCGATCCGGGTCTTCGAGCACCAGTTCATGGTGTATCTGCGCGTCTGGAAGTCCAACGTCGCGGGCTCGATCATCCGACCGCTGCTGTATGTGCTCGGCATGGGCCTCGGTGTGGGCAGCCTGGTCGACGACGGACCTCGGGGTGGCCAGCTCTTGGGCGATCTCACCTACTTCCAGTTCTTTGCACCGGCCATCATCGCCACGACCGCGATGCAGGTCCTGACCAACGACTCGTTGTGGCCGATTCGCGGTGGCTTCATCTGGAGCGGCACGTTCCACTCACAAGCCACGACCCCGATCAATGCCGGCGAGGTGGTGAGTGGCCTGCTGCTGTGGCATCTCGCCAAAGGGGTGCTGTCGTCCGCGGGGGTGGCCATCGTGCTCGCGGGGTTTGGCTCGACCCGCACCTGGGGCCTGCTCGCGGCCACCGCGTTCGGCGCTCTCGCCGGTGTGGCCTATTCGGCACCCCTCGTGGCCTTTTCGGCGTCTCGTCGCACCGACCTGTCGTATCCGAACATCATGCGCTTCGTGATTGTCCCGATGTTCTTGTTCAGCGGGGCCTTCTATCCCATCGACGAGTTGCCCCGCGCCCTCGAAATCGCGGCCCAGTTCACCCCGATCTGGCACGGCGTCGAGCTGTGTCGAGGTGCGGTCCACGGAACCCTCGACGCGGCCACGACCGCAGGCCATGTGCTGTTCTTGATCGGGTGGATCGTCGTTGGCTGGCTGGCGTCGCGTCGGGTCTTCACCCGAAAGCTCGGGCTGTGACATGTTGACGCGCGTCCTTCCTCTCACCTCCGGGTTCATTCCCGCGTCCTTGCGACACGCCCGCCGCCCTCACCGAGTTCTCGAGCGCCACTGGTTCGTTGGCCGGGGCGGATTCATCTGGGTGCTCCTCGGCGGGTTCTTCGAACCGTTCTTCTACCTCGTGTCGACCCAGCTGGGTTTCGGTTCGCTGATCAACGACATCGACGTCGGCGGCCAAACGGTCCGGTACGTCGAGTTCGTGGCGCCGGCGCTGCTGGCCGCGTCAGCCATGAACGGCGCCATGTATGAGACGATGAACGTCTTCTTTCGCATCAACTTCGACAAGACCTATGTGGCCATGCTGTCGACGCCGATGAGCACCGGCGACGTCGTTGTGGGCGACACCTTGTGGGCGACCATCCGCGGCGGCCTGTATTCGTTCGGTTTCATCGCAGTGATGGCCGCGCTCGGAATGACATCGTCGTGGTGGGGCCTGCTGATGTTCCCCGCGGCGCTACTCATCGCGGTGGCCTTCGGTGCGATCGGCATGGTTGTTGCCACCTATTTGCGGTCGGTCGAAGACTTCGAATACGTCCCGACCGCAATGCTGCCCCTGTTCTTGTTTTCAGCCACCTTCTTCCCAGTGTCGACCTATGGCGACTGGGCGTGGGTGCTCAACTTCAGCCCGCTGTACCACGGGGTCGCTCTCATGAGAGACCTCAACTTAGGCCTGATGAGTTGGGGCATGCTCGTCCATGTCGCAGTGCTGCTCGCCTTGGCCATCGTGGGCACTGTCGTTGCCGCGCGCAGGGTCGAACGGGCCCTGCTGAAATGAGCCAGCTACCGGTCTCGGGTGCCGATCTCGCGGCTCTCGAGTCACTCGTGGCCGACGGGCTTGCCCGGCAAGACAGCTCCGGGCTCAACGTGTTGGGTTTCGGCGAGATCTCTGTCGCTCTGGGATGGCCGATCGACGAGCCAACGCATGTGTGCAAGCGAACCCCACCCTTCACACCGGCCCAGTTCGCCCAGTAC
>CAYGMW010000242.1:0-5137 GCA_964350975.1 uncultured Acidimicrobiales bacterium
AAGTGCGGGGCACGGCACGGCAAGAAGCTCGTCAACGTCATTCCCTAAAGCTGACCTGCGGCGCTTCGGCGATCCACCCAGCCAGTAACAAGCATTTTGAGAGGGCCCCCGCTTCGGCGGGGGCCCTCGCGCGTCTCGAGCTGTATCGATCTGGAGATGTACCTGTCTAGAGGCCGAGGTCGATGGCTTCGGCGAAGAGGTCCGCGAATTCGATGCGATCCTGACCCCGAAGGTCGCGGGTGATGTCGTCGAGTTCGTTGAGCACGTCTCCCGGTTCGAGATGGTCCACCCACGGCGAGTTCCGGAACATCTCGGCAGCAGTGGCGACTGCGACATCCCACCTCAGCTCGGCCGGCGCGTCGGTCATGGAATCGTTGATGACGTCGAATCCCACCGGGCCGCTGAGCTCGCGTTCTTCGCCGTCGGGTTCGAACCACCGCAGTGTCACTGTGCCGATGTCGTCGCGTCGCCCGGCGCGGTCGCTGAGTTGCAGCTCATAGAGGGCCGTGACCGAGTGGCCTGAGCCAATCTCGCCGGCATCGGCGCTCGAACGATCGAACTCAGCATTGCTCATCTCGCGGTTCTCAAAGCCGAGCAGTCGCCACGATGTCACCACCGCTGGGTCGAAATCGACCTGGATCTTGGCATCGAGGGCAACCGTCACCAGGGTGCTGAGGAGGTCGTCGCCAAAGACGCGTTCGGCCTCGGCCCAGTCGTTGATGTAGGCGTAGACACCGTCGCCGTCGTTGGCGATACGTTCGAGCAGCTCGTCGTTGACGTCGGTGATGCCCACTCCAACAGCGAGCAAGGTGATGCCCCGCTGGGCATCGTCGGCCACCCGGCGCAGGATCCCGTTGGGATCGGTCTCGCCGACGTTGGCTACACCGTCCGAGGCGAAGATCACCTGGTTGATGAGGCCCCGGTCGAACATCTCGTCGGCGACCTCATACCCCAGACGCAAACCGGCCTCCGCGTTGGTGGACCCGCCGGGCCGTAGGTCGTCGATGGCGTCGTGGATGCGGTCAGCGTCGTCGATGAAGGTCGGTTCGAGCTGGATCCAGGCCGTGTTGTCGTAGGCCACAATGGCAATCCGGTCGTCGTTGGAGAGCTCGTCGACCAGTAGGTGCAAGCTGTCTCGCACGAGTTCGATCTTGCCCGCGCCGTCCATCGAACCAGACACGTCAACCACAACAGTGATGTTGGCGTCAGCCCGACGGCGGCTCGACACCTCTGTGGCTTGAACCCCAACGCGCAGCACGTGCAGATTGTTGTCGACCAGCTCATATGGTGCGCCGTCGGCGTAGATGGCAAAGGTGTCATCGGGAACGGGATATCCCTGGTCGAAGGAGTTGACGAACTCCTCGATGCGGACCGCTGACGGGTCGGGGAGCCAGCCGTTGGTGATTGCCTGTTCGGCCAGCCGGATACTGGCGGTGTCGACATCGAGCGCAAACGTCGACGTCGAATCCCGCCTCGTGCGGACATCGTCCGCGATTTCGACCTCGTCGCCAGCGTCAGCTTCGGCGGTCCTCGATTCGGTGGTTGTTGTCTCTGCCGCCCGTGCCGCCGGTGTGGTCGTTGCGGTTGCTTCGGCGGTGCGTCCCGACTCGTACTGGGTGGTCTCAGGTGTCGAACGGTCGCGTGTGGGCTGGCCAATGGTGGTGGTCTCGGCCGCCGACGAGTCCTCGGAGCTGCCACCGCAGGCGCTCGCGAGCAGGGCGACTGCGGCAATCATGGCGAGCCACCGCAGCCGTTGGTGTGTCGAAGTGTGCATCTCGTGTCCTCCCAAGGTCGAGTTGTTGCTCGGGTGGACGGATCTGGTCCTGTGTCTGGTTCCATGACAATCACGACAGTTGCGTGACAGCGGCCGACACGGCCGCCGCAGGGTCGCACCGGCCGCGCCACGCGATTGGGTCGTGATAGGGACCCGTATGCTCGTGGGATGTCCGATTTCGTCGACGAGTGTCAGCTCCATGTCAAAGGTGGTGACGGTGGCGCGGGATGTGTGGCGTTTCGTCGTGAGGCCCATGTGCCCAAAGGTGGCCCCGATGGTGGCGACGGAGGCGACGGCGGCAGTGTGTGGCTGGTTGCTGACCGTAACGTCGCGTCGCTGCTGAGCTTTCGTGACTTCCCGTTTCGCAAGGGAGCCAATGGCACCCACGGCTCGGGCAAGAAGCAGCACGGACGAGGTGGCGAAGATCTGGTTGTGCCCGTGCCAGAGGGCACGGTGGTCCGCGATCGCAGTGGCGAGATCATCGCCGACCTGGTTCACGCTGGCGACCGCTGGCTCGCAGCTGAAGGCGGACGAGGTGGGCGAGGCAACGCCAAGTTCTTGTCCAACAAGCGTCGGGTGCCGTCCTTTGCCGAGCAAGGCGAGGTGGGCCAAGAGGTTTGGTACAACATCGAGCTTCGGCTCCTCGCCGACGTGGCCCTCGTGGGTTTCCCCAATGCGGGTAAGAGCACCTTTATCTCTCGCATCTCGGCGGCTCGCCCCAAGATTGCCGACTATCCGTTCACGACCCTGGTGCCCAACCTGGGCGTGGTGCGCCGAGGCGAACGCGAGATGGTCGTGGCCGATATTCCGGGCCTGATCGATGGCGCGGCCGAAGGTCGAGGGCTTGGCCACCAGTTCTTGCGCCACGTCGAACGGGCTCGGGTGTTGTTGATCTTGGTCGACCTCGCCGCAATCGACGGGCGCAGCCCCGCTGATCAGGAGGCGGCGTTGCTCCACGAACTTGGGGCCTACCGTCCAGATCTCCTCGATCGACCCCGCATGACGGTCGGCACCAAAGCCGACTACGGCGATCTCGAATTTGATGGCGTGACCATCAGCTCGGTGACGGGCAAGAACATCGACCGAGTCGTCGATGAACTCCTCGACATGGTCACCGAAGCCCGCACCGCTGAACCATTGCCCGACGAAGGTTTTGTGGTGTACCGGCCCGAACCCGAGGGTGTCCAAATCGTCCGGCACGACGATGGGTCGTGGGAAGTGTTGGGGCGCGAGGCCCGCCGAGCCGTGGCCCTGTCCGACCTCAACGACCCCGATGCGCTCGCGTTTTCTCAGCAGCGACTGCTCGACCTCGGCGTCAACCGAGCCTTGCAGCGCGCTGGGGCCAAGGACGGACACACGGTGGTGATCGGCAGTTTTGCCTTCGAATACGAATCGGACCAGTGAGGCCGTCCCAGTGAGAGCAGTCGTCAAGATCGGTACCTCGTCGGTCACCGCGGCAACGGGCGAGGTCGACACCATGGCCCTCGACAAGCTGTGCACCGAGGTCGTGAACGCCCGTCGCCTCGGTCACCAGATCGTCATCGTCACCTCCGGCGCGGTGACTGCCGGTCTGCAGGTGTTGGGTATGGAACGGCCGTCGGACGTCCAGACGCTTCAGGCCGTGTCGGCGGTGGGCCAAATCGAGCTCATGCGCGTGTATCGCGAACTACTTGCCCAGCACGGACTGGTGGCCGGGCAGGCCCTGTTGGCGCCGCTCGACTTCATGGTTCGTCAGCAGTACGTCCACACACGCGGCACCATCGAACGGTTGCTGGAGATGGGCGTTGTTCCGATCATCAACGAAAACGACGCCATCGCGGACGATGAGATTCGTTATGGCGACAACGACCGGCTCGCGGCCCTGCTGGCGAACTTGCTGCACGCCGACTTGTTATTGCTGCTCACCGACGCACCCGGGTTGCTCACCGCAGACCCTCGGCGGAACCCCGATGCGTCGCTGATCGAAGAGGTCGTCGAGATCGACCGCGATCTTGAAGCTCTTGCCGGCGGCGCCGGCACGCGGGGCAGCGGTGGGATGTCGTCGAAGCTGGCGGCCGCGAAGATGGCGACCTGGTCGGGAGTTCGGGCCGTGATTGCCTCAGCGTCGCGGCCAGGAGTCGTGATCGACGCCATCGATGCCCGGCCTGGAGTGGGCACCTCAGTGCAGCCCCACAGCCGGCGCCTGTCGGCTCGTAAGTTGTGGATTGCCTTCGCCGTCCACTCAGAGGGCCAGATTGTGGTCGATCATGGAGCAAGGCACGCGCTGATCGGGGGCGCGAGATCGTTGTTGCCCGCCGGTGTGACCGCTGTGGTTGGCGAATTTTCCCGTGAGGCCGCAGTGGAGATCGTCGATCCTGATGGCAATGTTTTTGCCAAGGGCATTGTCCGAGCCTCGTCGGAGGCGCTCCGGGGCGTGCTTGGGCGCCACACGGGTCAGCTGCCGGAGGGTTTGGTGCACGAGACGGTCCATCGCGACGACCTCGTCGTGCTCGTCGACCAGCCGTGAGCTGGTTGGTCTGCAGCTAGCGGGGATCGCCCGACATCGACGCGCCGCTACGCATGAGCTCGCCCACGGCCAGGAACTCTTCCAACGCGAGGTCCTCGAACCGGACGCGCGCCTCGGTGCGGTGTTGCTGGTCATCGACCCATGTGGCAACCACTCGGCCAGTGATGCGAATGTCGGCCCCGTCGGGTTGATGTATCGCGATGGTGATGCGGTCGCCCAGCTCGGGCTGCCCTGCGGCCAGCGAGATGCGTGCACCACCGATACCGAGGTCAATCACGAAGCCGTCGCCCCGATCTGTCGGGGTGTCCCAGGCACACGACCATTCGTCGCCGAGCGCGGTGCGCGAGCGCCGTTCAGGACTTCCGGAATCGACGAGCTCGAGTACGAGCAGTGGGCTCGGGGCGTGTTTGACCCGTCGGACACGGGCGCTTGATGCCGCCGCACCACGCTCGTGATGCCAGTCGATCATGACCTCGTCACCTGGCCCAAGATCGGTTCGTTCGAGGTCGTGGGGGATGGCCACGCTGACGTTGGCTCCAATGACGCTGGTGGCCGTTCCACGCAGGGCGCGCCGCTGCCCGCCCCAAGCCACCGTGACGGTGACCATGGAGTTGGCGAGGGGGGCGATCATCGGAACATGCTTTCGTCTGCCAACATGGCAACCATGTCGTTACCTTCGGTCGGTCGCACGGGTCTATTGAGGCTCTGGGTCATCGCGCTGGCTGTTGTCGTGGCTGCGTGTGGAGGCTCAGGCGGCGGACTTGACCTCGAAGAGCTTGGTATCGAGGAGTCAACCACCACCGAAGCAGTGGTGGCGGACACGGCCCCGACCACCGTGCCGGACCCTGCAGACGATG
>CAYGMW010000243.1:0-5094 GCA_964350975.1 uncultured Acidimicrobiales bacterium
AGCACGGTGGCGAGCAGGGCGTGGCCGCCTTCGTGGTAGGCCGTCATTTCCTTTTCGTGGTCGCTCATCGCGACTGACTCGCGACGCTGTCCCATCAGAACGCGGTCTCGAGCGTTCTCGAAATCGATGGCTTCGATTTGTTGGGCACCGCGGCGCACGGCGTGCAGGGCGGCTTCATTGACCAGGTTGGCCAGGCCAGCACCGGACATCCCGGGCGTGCCCTTGGCCATGGTGTTGAGGTCGACATCGGGACCCATGCGCTTATCGGCGGCGTGGACCTTCAAGATGGCGAGGCGTTCCTCGGCTTCTGGAAGTGGGACCACTACTTGGCGGTCGAAGCGGCCGGGGCGGAGCAGGGCTGGGTCGAGCACGTCGGGCCGGTTGGTGGCCGCGATCATCACGATGCCTTCGGTGGCTTCGAAACCGTCCATCTCGGCGAGCATCTGGTTGAGGGTCTGCTCGCGCTCGTCGTGGCCACCACCGAGGCCTGCGCCACGCTTGCGGCCAATGGAGTCGATCTCGTCGATGAAGATGATGGCGCGGCCCATTTTGCGGGCGCTCTGGAACAGGTCGCGGACCCGGCTGGCGCCCACGCCGACGAACATTTCCATGAAGTCTGAACCGGTGACGGACAGGAACGGCACGCCGGCTTCGCCAGCGACGGCACGAGCGATCAGCGTCTTGCCCGTTCCGGGAGGACCAACCAGCAACACACCCTTGGGGATGCGAGCGCCGATGTCAGCGAAGCGGTCGGGCTTCTTCAAGAAATCGACGACCTCACTGATTTCCTGCTTGACGCCTTCGTAGCCGGCGATGTCGGCGAAGGTGGTTCCGGGCCGTTCGGTGTTGTAGGTCTTGGCCTTGCTGCGACCAATGGACATGATGCCGCCCATCTGGCCTTGGGCTCGCCGCTGCATCCAGACAAAGAAGCCAATGAGCAGGGCGACGGGAAGCAGCAACGGCAGCAGCTGCAAGAAGAAGTTCGTGGTGGGGTTGTCGAACTCGAAGGTGACGTTGCGGTCCTCGAGCAGCTGCAAGTGGTCGGCTTGAGCTTCGGTGGGCCCCGTGGTCTTGAGGATCTCAGGCGGTTGGCCTTCTTCGCTTTGTAATGTCGCGGTGATGACGCCGGTGTTGTTGCTGATGACGACGCTGTCGACCTGACCTGTTTCGACGCGTTCGATGTACTCGGAGTAGCTGACCGTGGTGGCGTTGTCGGAGTCGACGAGCTGCGGTACCAAGAATGTGGCCGCGACGAGGCCAATCAGGATCCAGAGCGACCAGCGAGGAAACCCACCATCGCGACCTCGCGCCTTGGGCTCATTGGGGTCGCCGTTGTTCGGGATGTCTCCAGCCATGGGCTACATCGTAGGGGGAAGGGTGCCGTTCGCTGCGTTCGCGAGAGGTACCGTTGTGGGCATGTCGTTTGCGTCCAATCATCGAAACTGCTCTCGCCCGCTGTGTTCGAGCGACGCCGATGCCGTGCTGCTGTTCGATTATGGACGCCGCCATGTTGCTCTCGATGACCTCTCGCCGGTCGCTGACCCCAATGTTCTGGAGCTGTGCGATCGTCACGCCGAGTCGTTCCGCCCTCCGAATGGGTGGTCGCTGGACGATCGTCGTTCACCAGTAGATCTGAACCCGCTAGATCTGACTCCGCTAGATCTGAACTCCCCGGGCGTCAGCGTCTAGCCGGTAGCGCGGTCGCGCTACCGAGCACGCCAAGATCAGTCCTATGGACGACCTCGACCACCTTCCCCCAGCTCCTTCACGCACGCTGCCGTTGGCAGTGATGGTGTGGCTGTTGGCGATGGTGTTGGCGGGCGTAGCGTTCGCAGCCGTTGCCGAGACGGGTCAGACGTCAGATGACCTCAATGGCGCCGAACTCTTTGCGACCTTGTTGCCGCTTCAGCTGGGTTTGGTTGCCGGTTCGTTTCTGTTCGCTGCTCCCGGCGGCGATGTCCTGCGGGCCTTGCGCCTGCGGGGTTGGCGACCGAGGGAGCTGGTGCTGTTCTTCGTTGGCGGAACAGTCTTGCAACTTGTGCTGGTGTTCGCCGCGAATCTGATCGGGCTTGAGCTCGACAGCGCCGAAGATCTCGCTGAGCAGTTCTCCAATGCTCAGATGCCGCTGTTGGCCCTGACTGCGATTGTCGGCGCGCCCTTCGCCGAGGAGATTTTCTTCCGCGGTCTGATGCAGGGCTCGATCGAGCGGACATCGAGGTCATGGGTCGCAGTCGTGGTAGTTGCGCTGGTCTTCGCCGGTTCACATTTTCAGTGGCCCGAACTGGTGCCGCTGGTGGTGGTTGGGTTGTGTGCCGGTGTTGTTGTGGCTCGCACCGGCCGGCTGTCAACGGCGATTGCCCTTCACATGGGCTTCAACGCTGTCGGTGTGGCGTTGCTGGTACTCGACCGCCTGTAGTCCACAACGAATCTCACATAGAGTGAGAAATCGAACCAGTATGCCTTGACACGGCTACTGAGAGTGCCGACGGAACGCATATCGCCACGCTATGTGGGGATCGTGCGAGGTCGCCCACGCCTGGTGGCCATTCGAGGTTCGTGGATCCATGGCGACCCATCAGAATTGTTCGTTGTGCAACCGCCCCATGGTGGCGATCTACCTGAGCACCCCCTCGGCGCCGGTCACGATGCACGCCTGCTCGGCGTGCGATCGGCGCGAGTGGGAGGTCGGTGGCACGGTTGCCGACCGAGACCACGCCCTCGCCCAAATCGCGACGACGGCCCGCCGTTAGCTCAAAAATGACACCTGTCGGTGAGCCGCGCCGTTCGCGGGCTTCGCGAATGCGATCATGGTGGGTTCATGGATCAGGGCCTTGGCGAGTACAGCGACACAGATCAGATTGGTGATGACACCGCATCGACGGACGTAGCCGTCGTCGACGGTGACCTCACCGTTGCGGGGCCCTCCCGCGTTGAGCGAATCAAGCAGGCCTCGATGGCCTCATGGGTGACCTTCGTTGTGGTGACGTTGGCATCGGCGTTGGTGTTTTGGCGCCTGCACCCGAGCAAGATTTTCCTCGACACCACGCCAGCGGGCGGCGACATGGGCGCCCACGTGTGGGGCCCGGCGTACCTTCGGGACAACCTGCTGAGCAACTGGTCGATCCGTGGCTGGACGATGGACTGGTACGGCGGGTTCCCAGCGCTGCAGTTCTACATGATCCTGCCCTATCTCTTGATCGTGATCTTGGATGTGGTCCTGCCCTATGGCGTGGCGTTCAAGCTGATCGCAGTTGCGGGCGTGACCACCATCCCGATCTCGTCCTACGTGGTGGGCCGCATGGCCCGGCTGCCGTTCCCGGCGCCGGCGCTGATGTCTGTGGCGGGGTTGCTCTTCGTTTTTGAATTCAACTTCACGATCTATGGCGGCAATATTGCCTCGACATTGGCCGGTGAGTTTGCGTTCTCGTTAAGCCTCTCGTTCGCCCTGTTGTTTCTCGCCTTCTTCATTCGTGGCGTCGACGAAGGCACGCACCGGGGCTGGGCCGCGTTCTTTTTGGCGGCGACAGCGACATCGCACCTCATCCCGCTGGCGTTCGCGGGTGCGGCTGCGGTGATCATTGTTGCCGTGCGCGGCTACCACCGCCTGCCGTCGCTTGTCGGTGTTGGCCAGACGGTGTTGGTCTCCATTGCTGGTGTGGCGATGGTGGCCGCGACGTTCCGAGTGACCGATGCGGCCGCACCCCGGCTCGTGGCGATTGGATCACTCGTGTTGATCTTGTTGGCCGTCGAGGGTCGGCGTACTTGGTGGGCCTTCACGGCCGGCACCGCTGGCATCTTGATGGCGTCGTTCTGGTTGTTCCCATTCCTGGCTCGCCGGGGCTATCTCAACGACATGGGCTGGGAAAAGCTCACCGACGTCCGCAACAACTTGTTCTTGCCCGAACATCTGACGTCGGGGACCCACCTCGAAACCACCTGGCTGCTCGGCCTCGCGGGCCTGGGCGTGGTGGCCGGGTTCGTGTTCTGGAATCGCATGGCGCTCACCTGGACCGCGATCGCGTTCACCGCGGCGATGGCGTTCGTGCATTGGCCCCAGGACCGTTTGTGGAACGCCCGTTTCCTCGGCTTTTGGTACCTGGCGCTCTACATGCTCGCGGCCTGCGCGGTGTGGCTCGTGGCGGGTGCAATCGTCAACGAACTCAAGCGGACCTGGGCGGCCCATCCACGGGGCGCGTTTGCTCACCGGATGGCTCTGCTGAGCGTTCCCGTGCTGTGCTTCGTGTTGGCCTATGGCTACACCGGGCTGCATCTGGGCCAGCTCCCAGGCGGTAGCAACACCGCCGATGGTGAATATGCGTGGGGCCCGCTTCGGGTGTCGGACGACGACCGCAACTTCGTGTCCGGCTGGGCCAACTGGAACTTCTCAGGCTATGAACAAAAGGCCGCGTACCCCGAGTACTTCAACTTGATGACCACGATGGACAACATCGGCCAAGAGCATGGCTGTGGCCGGGCCCTGTGGGAGTTCGGGCGCGAACACCTCGACCGATACGGCACCCCGATGGCACCGATGTTGCTGCCTCACTGGACCGACGGCTGTATTGCATCCATGGAGGGCTTGTACTTCGAGTCGACGGCCTCGGTTCCCTTCCACTTCTTGATGCAATCTGAGCTGTCAGAAAAGCCGTCGCGCCCGATGCGCGACATTCCCTACTCGGAGTACAACCTCGATGCGGGCCTTGAGCACATGCGGCTCACGGGCGTGAAGTACTACATGGCCTTTTCCGACACCGCGCTGCGCGAGGCGTCTGCTCGTCCTGACGACTTGGTGCCCGTTGGCCAGTCTGACGGCTGGACCATCTATGAGGTCGTGGGCACGTCGATTGTTGAGCCCTTGGCCTACGAACCAGCGGTGATCGCCGGTATTGGTCATGGCGGCCGGGTGTGGGTCGATCCGGCGGTTGCGTGGTTCAACGACGCTTCTGCTCGCGAGGTTGTTCTCGTCGACGAAGGCCCGGCCGAGTGGGCTCGCGTCGAGCTGCTCGAAGATGTGGAGCCCCAGACTGCAGGAGTTGCTCCTCGTCGGGCGCTCCCTGCGGTCAATGTCACCAATGTGGTGATCGGCGACGACTC
>CAYGMW010000244.1:0-5035 GCA_964350975.1 uncultured Acidimicrobiales bacterium
ACCATCTTCTACACCACCGACGGTTCAACACCGACAGCAGCCAGCAATGTGTACAGCGGGCCGTTCACGATCACGGCCGACACCACGATCAAGTCACTGTCGATGGTGAACGGCGCTGACCCATCGTCGGTCGTGACCACGAGCTACACCTACAACACCGCCCCGGTGGTGTCGACGGGTCCTGGCTCGACGGCCGAGCTGGGCGAGACGGTGTTGTTGAGCGGTTCGTTCACCGACGACGGCGCTTCAGGCTCGGCCCCGGTGGTCACCTGGAGCAAGGTCAGTGGACCGGGCACTGTCACCTTCGGTAACAGCGCGAGCGCAGCCACCACAGCGTCGTTCTCAGCTGCTGGTAGCTATGTGCTGCGTCTGCAGGTGACCGATGGCTTGTTGACCACGTCTGACACGGTCGAAGTGGTGATCCAGGACCTGTCGGTGCCCTTCGGGTACTGGATCACGTCGAGCTCCGGCCAGGTGCTGCACTTTGGTGATGTTGCCCACCACGGCGACCTGACGGGCCAGACGCTGGCCGCTCCGGTGGCCGCGATCGAAGCGCTTCCGGGTCGCGACGGTTACTGGTTGGCTCTGGCTAACGGTGATGTTGTTGCCTTTGGTGGCGCTGTTGACCGCGGCAATGTCTCGAACCTGACCCTGGACGCGCCTGTTGTCGGCATGACCAGCACCTCAACAGGAGCCGGCTACTACCTGCTCGGCCAAGACGGCGGCATCTTCGCTTTCGGTGATGCCGACTTCTTTGGCAGCACGGGTGGCATCAAGCTCGACAAGCCCATCACGGCCATGGCCGCGTCGAACAGTGGAGCCGGCTACTGGTTTGTTGGTGCTGACGGCGGCATCTTCGCCTTCGGTCCCAACGCTCCGTTCCTTGGCTCAGTGCCAGGAGCCTTGGGCCCAGGCCGGTCGGTCGATCAGCCAGTGGTTGGCATGGCGCCAACCGCAAGTGGCAAGGGCTACTGGCTGGTTGCTGCCGACGGCGGCATCTTCGCCTTCGGCGACGCTGGTTTCTATAACTCGATTCCCGGCGTGCTTGGTCCTGACACGAAGCTGGCCCAGCCCATCGTGGGCATGGTTGCAACCGAGTCCGGCAAGGGTTACTGGCTCGTTGCCGCCGATGGTGGTGTCTTCGGGTTCGGCGATGCTGCCTTCTTGGGCTCAGGCGCTGGCCAAGGCCTCGATCGGGTTGTGGCCCTGTCTAATTGAGCCCAGGGTCGAACTGAGTTCAGGGCCTCGCCCAGTTAGAACTGATCTGCTGCAATCACCGCCGCCGTGTCGTGGGGTAACGACCCACGCGCGGCGCGGATGTAGGCGTAGGGCGTTTCGGCGCCGAAGTTCGACACCCGCGACGTGTACACGTCGGCATACCGCTCGACTTGGCGGGCGAACAGGCTCTTGTCGTTGCCTGCCCGCATGAGTGGCCCCCACGTGGGGTTACCAAGTTCGCTTGAGGTGCGGGCCAACGGAGCAATTGCTGCGTCGAGGGCCGAGCCACGGTCGGACACCTCGTCGAGCAGCTTGGACAAGCGGGCTTCTTCGACCCGGTCGCCGCGGGCCCGCCTGCGAGCCAACCTCAGGTGGGCCGCTTGTCGTTCGAGCGCGATCTTGGCGTCCATCTGCTCGGTCAGCACCCGTTCGGCGTCGACGAACAGCGACGCGGCCTCCACCTCGGCTTCGAGTTCGCGAGCAATGAGGGCGGTGCGCCAGCGCAGCACGTCCTTGGTGACGTGAACATCGCCAAACAGATGGTCGCCCACGTACAACATCTGGGCTGCTTGATGCCCCAGGCTGGCCTCGACCATGTGGGCATTGCCACCAAAGTACACATGCCCAGATTCGAGGGGCCCGAAGTGGGGCTGGAGCAGGGATTCGTCCTCGTCGACGACCCGATAGATCGGGTTGGTCGCGGCAAAGAACGCGGGCTTATTGGCCGACACGATGACGATGTCAAACAGGTCTCGCCAGGTGTCGCCAGCGGGCATGAACGGATCGACCGCGTGGCGCATCATCTGGCGGGTGTAGGACCAGTCAGAGTTGGTGATCAACAACAACTGCTTGCCGGCGAGACGTTGATCTTGCAAGGTCGGCACCAGATCGGGGTCGGGTTCGACGAAGCGTTCGGGATCGGCGACGATTTCGGCCTTGAGTCGGCCTTCTTGGTGCGCTGAGGTCAATGCGTCGTCGATGAGTCCGTAGAGATCGATATAGGACGCAACCCCGCTGAGCTGACCGCGGTCGAACAGGTCGACGAGCTGGCACCACAGGGCCGCCCTCGACAACTCGAACATGGTGTTCATGAATTCGAAGCGATCGTCGCTGAGCTCGACGATGGTCTCGCTGTACACGTCTCGCTGCTGGTCAAAACTCAGCGTTGAGGTGCCGTGCTGGGCCCGCACGACGAACCCGAACCGGGTGGCCTTGAGCAGGTTTCCCTTCTGGAGATCGAACGTGAGGCCCAAGGTGTACAGGTCGGGGTCGAACTCGAGGTCGCTGACGGGCCAGCCGCGGTGAGCAAGCCACTCGCGAGCGTGTTCGAACGCCCCGCCCTCCCACTGATCGACTCGGTAATGGATCAGCGTGTAATCCATGTCGTAACCAATGGCCTTGAGCCCCCGCACGTTCAGGGTGCGGTTCGCGAACAACCCACGGGCCGGCGGGACCGAGTGGGTCGCCGGCTCTGGTGCGGGGGGCTCAGGGGATGGCGGCATGTTCAGATCGCAATGATGTGGGGATAGATCGGTTCCCACCAATATGACCCGATGCGGTTGTCGATCTCGTTGTGATCGAACGCCGGGGCCACCCCATCAGCGACAGCTTGACGGGCAACCGCGGTGGCAATCATGCGGCTGACGTTCGGTACCTCGATGATCGGAGGAAGCACCGGCGCGCCAGGATCGTCGATCTGGGATGGGGCACATTCGGCCACCGCGTTGGCGGCGGCCAGCAACATGGCGTCGGTGACCTGGTGGGCGCCGACCGCCACAACTCCGAGGCCAAGGCCAGGGAAGACGTACACATTGTTCGCCTGCGCGATCTGGTGGGTGACTCCGTTGTGCACGACCGGATGGAACGGCGAACCAGTGGCGACGAACGCGGCTCCATCGGTCCATTCGATGATGTCGGCCGGGATCGCCTCGGTTTTGCTGGTCGGGTTCGACAGGGGCAGGACAATCGGGTGTTTGGTCCATGACGCCATATCGCGGATCATCTGCTCGGTGAACACTCCAGGCTGACCCGACACACCGATCAGCACCGTGGGTCGGATGTGGGCGAACGCCTCGGCCAGCTGGACCTTGTCGTCGCTGTCGACCCAGTCGATGACACTGTCGAAGGGCTGGGCAAATGGTTCCTGATGGGGCGCGAGCCCCTCGGACTTGGTGTGTACGAGGCCGCGGCTATTGGTCATGAACAGCTGCTGGAGCGGATCAGGAACACCTTCGCGCTCGAGGGCGTCTCGAAGCATCGATGCAATGCCGGTGCCGGCCGAGCCGGCGCCAACGATGAGGATCCGTTGTTCTGACAGCGTTGACCCAGCAGCGCGCACCGCACCCTTCACCGCGGCGTAGGCCACAGCTGCGGTTCCCTGAATGTCGTCGTTGAACGACAACAGCTGGGAGCGGTAGCGCTCAAGCAGGGGAGTGGCGTTGTGCTGGGCGAAGTCTTCCCACTGCAGCAACACGTTCGGGAAACGACGCTTCACGGCCGCAACGAATGTGTCGATGAACTCGTCATAGTCGGCGCCGCTCACGCGCGGCGACCGGTCGCCGAGATACAGCGGGTCGTCGAGCAACTCCTGGTTGTTGGTTCCCACGTCGAGCAAGACTGCGAGCGTGCGTTCGGGGGGAATGCCGCCAACGCCGGTGTACAGCGCCAGCTTGCCGATCGGGATGCCCATCCCACCGACGCCTTGATCGCCAAGACCCAAAATGCGTTCGCCGTCGGTGACCACAATGACGTCGATGTCGCGTTCGATCGATGCCATCTGCTCGTGCATCCGGTGCCGGTCGGCGTAGCTCAGGTACATGCCCCGCGGCTGGCGGTAGATGCGTGAGAACTGCTGGCACGCGGCGCCAACAGTCGGGGTGTAGACCATCGGCATCAGCTCATGCAGGCGGCTTTGCAAGAAGGCGTAGAACAGCACCTCGTTGCGGTCTTGGAGGGCACGCAAATAGATGTGCCGAGCAAGATCGTCATCGTGCATGTGGTCGTACTCGTAGTCGATGCGACGCAGATGGTCGTCGAGCGTCTCATATGCAGCAGGCACATGGCCCTGCACGAGCAGAGACTCGCGTTCTTCTCTGGTGAACGCGGTGCCCTTGGCGAGCAGAGGTTCCTTGATGAGGCGACGGCCTCGGAGTTTGGTGGTGACGACGCGTGGTTGGCCCATGAGGGCGACAGGGTAATCGTCCTCGCGCGGGAACCACTCAACGCGCTGTGCGAAACCGCCGATGGAACCGCTGATGCGTCATCGCCGACTGCTGAACGCCTATCTGACGTGTGTTGGGTCGTGTGGTGTCGCGTTCGCAGCCGGGTTGGTCTGGTTCGATCACGGTCAGCTGTTCGGCCCCACGCCGGGGCTGGTGCTCGTGTTCTTGGCGGGCCTGGTGGCCGCGGACCTGACCCCCGCCAGCTGGCTCACCCGTCAGCAACTCAATGTGACGACATCGTGGGTGTTTTCGTTCGGCATCATGCTGGCGGGTGCGCCCGTGCTGGCCATTGTCGCGGCTGGGGTGGTGGGTGCTCTCGGCGTGATTGCGCTGGGTAAACCACCGTTGAGAGTGTTGTTCAACGCGGGCCAGATCGTGCTGTCGCTGTCGGGCGGACTGTTGCTGCTGCACCTCGGCGGTGTCGAGTCGGCCCTGGTGTCGTCAGATCCGATTCCGTTGCAGTGGTTCGTGGTGGCGCCCGCTGCCGCAATCACGGTGTTTGTGCTCAACGCAGTCTTTGTGGGCATCGCCATGTCGATGATGAGCGACCAGCCGTTCCGATCGGTGGTCACGATGACCATCCAGCTCAGCTGCAG
>CAYGMW010000245.1:0-2749 GCA_964350975.1 uncultured Acidimicrobiales bacterium
CCACAGCACTCCATCGATCCCGCCAACTTGTCGAGGGTGGATGCCGCCGCCTTGGAGTCGATCATCGAGAGCAACCGAGTCGACGATCTCTACGGCCCACATGACCCCCACACACCCCAGCACGACCGCGATGCCCGACGAGGCGCGCCCGATGGCTGAGCGCTTCGGCGGATTGACACCCGGGTTGATCGTCGACATGCAGCAAGACCATACGTCGCCGATTGATCTGATCCCGGTCGCCAGGGTGGTGATTCATGGGGTACAACAGCGCTGTGTCTCAACCTCCTGTTTCCGACCACGAACACAACCACGACGGAGAGGACGACGACCTGTGGGACGGCGAGGGGCCCCTGATCAATGTGTCGGTTGAGTCCTTCTTGATCGCCGGGGGGCGCGACCGCAGCCCTGGAGCTCCGCTCAACTCACCCCCAACACCTGCATCGAACTTCTACCTGCCCCACGACCGCATCTACGCCCGCGCTGAGCAGACCGAAACCGTCGAACACCTCGAGGAGCTCCTCGGAGGTCTCGACGGTGGCAGCGCTCTGGCATTCGGGTCGGGTATGGCAGCCGCAGCCATGGTCTTGCACGGCCTCAATGTCGGCTCGACCATCGCCATGCCGACCGACCCGTATCACGGTGTCAACGGGCTCGCCGAAGAGGGCGAACGTCAGGGCCGCTGGACAGTTCAGCGGATCCATCCAGCCGACACCGCCGCGTGGGTCGCGGCCTGCCAGACCGCTGATCTCGTGTGGCTCGAATCGCCGGCAAACCCGCTCATGGACGTGTCGGACCTGCCCGTGATCTGCTCAGCACCCAAGGGCGACCACACAATCGTCGCTGTCGACTCGACCTTTGCGACGCCGCTGTGCCAGCGTCCGCTCGACCTCGGTGCCGACATCGTGATGCACTCAGCCACCAAGTTCCTCGGTGGGCACTCGGACTTGTTGGCCGGATCGCTCGCCGTGACCGATGACGATCTGTTCGATGAGCTCTACCACCGGCGTCTGCTCAACGGTGGCATCATTGGCTCACTTGAGGCCTTCTTGACCATCCGTGGCATTCGCACCTTGCACCTGCGTATGGAACGAGCGCTCGCGAACGCCCAGACGCTCGCCGAACGACTCGCCGAGCATCCCCTGGTGACCCGAGTCCGCTATCCGGGACTCGACTCTGAGCCTTCGCACGCGGTGGCGTCGACGTTCATGACCGGATTTGGTGCCGTCATGAGCTTCGAGACTGCTGGCAGCGGCGACCGGGCGTCGGCGGTGTGCGAAGCAGTGCAATTGGTGCATCACGCAACCAGCCTCGGTGGCGTCGAAACCACCATGGAACGACGTTCGGTGATACCGGGCCAAGAGACGATTCCCCCGACGCTCATTCGGATGAGCGTCGGGTGCGAACACGTCGAGGACCTATGGGCCGACCTCGATCAGGCCCTGTCTATCTGATCAAACACTGGCCATCTGATCGGTGCGGCCTTCGCCGGCTGCATCGTTGATGTCACCTTCGCTCGCGGGCAGGTCGAGGAGACGACCAGCAGCCGATTCACGGCGATACAGCGCATAACACACTGCGGTGAAGATCGCGATCGGGATCAGCACCCTGGGCCACATGATGGCGGCATCGACCGCGCCATTGATGTTGAAGTCCTGCTGGAAGACTCGCTCGACCGTCCAGACCGACGCAACGGCTGCGAGCAACAGCGACACCGCAACGAACACGGGACGGTAGAACCGGGTTCGACGCAACACGAACAGACCCGTGAACATCAACAAGATGATGATGGCCTGGCCTACTTCGATGCCAACGTTTCGGCCCAGCAGGGTCACCAGCTGTGTCGAACGAGACACGTCGAGACCTGAAACCAATCCGGCGAAACCCATGCCGTGGAACAGGCCGAACGCGAACGCAATCGCCCATTCCTTATTGGCCCCGACGGGGAACAAGTTGTGCACAGCGGCAGCCGCGATCGACAACGCAATGATCGACTCGACGAGGCGTGACGGCGGCAGCGGCAACAGATCGAGGCCGGCCAGCGTGAAGGTGATCGAGTGTGCCACCGTGAACATCGTGGCCACCTTCAAGATGCGCCACAGTGCGCTGCCGAACGATGCTGCTGGTTCCCATTTGGTTGTGAAGATCAGCACCGACGGAAGCAACAACACCAAGATGAAAAAGATGTGGTCGGGACCAGTGCGAATGTGGTCGAGGCCAAGACCAATGCTGGCCGTGAAGTTCGACCACTGGCTCGTGTCGCCCAGGTCGACGGTGTGAAAGCGCGTCGCGGCGCTGTAAGAAACAAGGCCCTCGCTTTCGTTGTCGAACACGCCGCGCTGCCAGTCGTTTTCGATCAGCAGCAGGCCGTCGCGGCCCTCGATCTCGTCGAAGAAGGCATCGAGGCCTACATCGAGCACTCGGGGTACCTCGTCCACCGGAACATCCACCTCGAAGGGCAACAGCACGAAATTGAAATCCGGTGTGTTGTTCGGGAAGAGCAGCTCGACTCCCTCGAAGTTGAGGTCCCACGTCTGGCCGTCCGCGCCGACGGTCACGTGCTGGGCGGCATAGGTCTGCAGCTCGTCAAGACGTTCTTCGAGTACCGCGATGATGTCCGAACCGCGACCTTCAAGGGTGATGCCGAACACCTCGGAAATGTCCGAGAACGGCACTTCAAGGCGGCCGGCAACATCGTTCTCGGACACGCTCAGGTACAAATACACCTGGTCGGTCTCGTGAGCCGACGCCG
>CAYGMW010000245.1:2849-5034 GCA_964350975.1 uncultured Acidimicrobiales bacterium
TTCTCGGACACGCTCAGGTACAAATACACCTGGTCGGTCTCGTGAGCCGACGCCGAAGATGCAAATGGCACTGCCAGCATCGACATCGCGACGACTGTCATGGCCAGTGTTGCCAGGCGCGAGCGCCAGCGTCGAGCTCCAATGGTCGAGTTCATGGTTGATTCCTCATCGCTCGGTCGACACCCAACAAGCGGGCGACGATATTTCGTTGTATGTCTGATGTTCCCGAATAGGCCAGCCCGGCAAGGGCGTCTCTCACGTCGGACTCGATACCGGCATCGACCGTGTAGCCCTCGGCGCCGAAGGTGCGCATGGTGTCGATCGCCGCGTCGACGGCGCCTTCGGACACCTGCAGCTTGGCGAGCGCGGAGGCCATCGTCATCGCGTCCCCGGACGCGTACTGGACCGCCGCTTTGTACATCAGCAGTCGAGAGCTCTCGAGCTGCACCTTCATGTTGGCGATCCGGTGCGACACGGCCTGGAAGCTGCCAATGGTCTTGCCGAACTGTTGGCGAGTACGGGCCCGATCGATAGAGCGATCGAGGAGCCGTTGCATGCGCCCGAGTTGGGCTGCGTACAAGAAGGCCCGTTCGGTTTCGACCGCAGTCGAAAAGATCCTCTGTCCTGCACCAAGGGCCCCGACGACGTCAGCGTCGGTCACCTCGACATCGTCGAACCTCAACTCACCGAAGGGGCACGACCGCAGGCCCATCTTGTCGACTGGCCCCGAACGAGACACCCCATCAAGACCGAGGTCAACCATGAACGCGGTCATTCCCCACGAACCCCGCTGCGGGTCGGTCGATGCGAACACGAGACACACATCGGCGACGGGGCCGAGGGTGACCCAAGCCTTGTGACCATTGAGCCGGTATCGGCCCGGTTCGGTTTCGAGTGCCGAGGTGCTCGTGGACTGGGTGTCGCTGCCCGCTTGCGGTTCGCTCATGGCGAAACACGCAATACGTTCGCCCGAGATGAGATCGGGCAGCCACTTGCGGGCCTGGGCATCGGTAGCGCCCTTGCTGAGCGCTGTTTGGGTCGCGAACAGCTGGGACGCGAGGGCAAACACCATGCCCATGTCGCCAGCGCGTTCGCCGACACCTTCGTAAAACATGAGGGCTTCAACGGGGTTCCAGCCGAGCCCTCCGAGATCACGAGAGTGATGGAGCCCAAGTAGGCCATCGGTACCAGCGCGTCGCCACACGTCCCGATCGAAACCGTCGAGGGGGCCCGGTAGCGCGCCCTGCGCCCAGTCTCGGCCCTCGGCGATTCGGGCGTGGTCGCGCCCGAGCATCGCCGCCAGATACAACTCGTTGTCGTCGCAGCTCACAGGGTCTGAACTCGGTAGGACTGGATCACGGTCTCTCTTCGTTGCCGTCGGGGACTCTGGATGCACTGTTGGCGCGAATCGGCACAATAGCCACTCTGCGTGTGCTTGGCGACCGGTTGCGCCATTGTGCGTGACCGTTTAGCGTGCGGGGCCTCGGACGGAGCCCATGGCAGCATCAGCAGACAACCAGCCAGCACACCGCACACGGGACCTCGGACATATCGCCGACCTCACTCGACGAGCGGCAGCCACGCACCACGATCGGCTGGGTCTCGTGGACGACACCACCCAGCTGACATGGTCCGAGGTAGAACGTCGCGTCGTGGCGATAGCGCATCTGCTGGCCAAACGGGGCGTCGCCAAAGGCGACCGCGTCGTTGTCTCGGCCACCAAGTCGATCGAGACCTTCGTTGCACTTCATGCACTGTTGCGACTCGGTGCCGTGGTGGTGCCGGTTGATCCCCGGAGCCCCACGGCGTCGTTCGCCTCGATCCGGGCCCAGGCTGATGCCAAGGCACTCATCGCGAGCGCACCAGTTCTGGCTCGCCAGGACACCTCCCGACCCTGGAACATCGCGTTGCTCATCGATGATCTGGCCGCTAGAGGACTCGACGACGATGCCGCCACCGCTGACGAGCTCAACCCGGTCGAACCTGACGATGAGGCCTATGTCATCTTCACCTCGGGCTCAACGGGCGAACCCAAGGGCATCGTGCACACCCACCGCAGCGCGGCTGCCTATGTGGTGCACGCAGCCGAGGCCCACGGCCTGAACGCCGACGACGTGGTTGCCGGAATTGCGCCCTTGCATTTCGACATGTCGACGCTCGAGTTGTACGTCGCCCCATTTGTTGG
>CAYGMW010000246.1:0-4944 GCA_964350975.1 uncultured Acidimicrobiales bacterium
AGGGCCGCTGGCTGCCATCGGCGCGGCCCGATCAGCGCTTCTTGTCGACGCGGGTCCCGGTTGGTGTTGTTGCAGCGATCACCCCGTGGAACTATCCGATCTCGATGCTGACCCGCAAGCTCGGCCCCGCGCTCGCCGCGGGTTGCACCGTTGTGCTCAAGCCGGCTGAAGCCACGCCCCTGTGCGCGGTGGCGGTGGTCGACATCTTGACCGAAGCAGGTGTTCCGCCTGGCGTTGTGAACCTCGTCACCACGTCGACCCCCGCTCCAGTCGGCGAGGTCTTCACCTCCGACCCGAGGGTTCGAAAGCTCACCTTCACTGGCTCCACCGCGGTGGGTCGCACCCTTGCTTCAGCGGCCGGTGCCAGCTTGCAGAGGGTGTCAGTCGAGCTGGGCGGGCATGCCCCGTTCATTGTGTTCCCCGACGCCGATCCGGTGCACGCGGCCAAGGGCGCGGCGGCGCTCAAGTTCTTGAACTCCGGACAGGCATGCATCAGCCCGAACCGGTTGTTCGTCCACACCAGCCAAGCCGATGCGTTCATCGCTACCTTGACGGATCGGGTCGCAAAGCTCAAGACCGGAAACGGCATGTCCGAAGGGGTCAAGGTGGGACCCCTCGTCAACGACGCCGCTGTGGCCAAGGTCGAACTCCAGGTCGACAATGCCCGCTCGCTCGGTGCCGAGGTGCCCGTCGGCGGTCACCGCCTCGCGAGCGGCGATCACGCCAATGGCCACTTCTACGCCCCCACCGTGATCACCGGCGTCACCGAGGACATGACGATCTATCGCCAAGAAACCTTCGGCCCGGTAGCCCCCGTCATTGTGTATGACGACGTCGATCAGGTCGTGGCGATGGCCAACGACACCAACTACGGGCTCGCGGCCTATGTGTACACCCAACAACTGGGCCGGGCGATGGCAGCAATGGAAGGCCTCCGCTTCGGGATCATTGGCATCAATGACGTCAACCCAACCTCGGCGTCGGCCCCCTTTGGTGGCATGGCCGATTCGGGCATCGGCCGCGAAGGTGGACACGAAGGCATCGACGAGTACCTCGAAACCAAGCTGGCCGGAATCACCTGGTGATCGAACGACGCTGGCCCGATCTGCTCATCGTCTTGAGCCTGCCGATCGCGACGTTCGCGTTCGTCTGGTGGGCCATTGGATCGACTACCGCCACCTCGACGAGCGCGACCTCGACCACCGCGTCGTCGATCTATGTGGTTGCTGCTCTTGGCCGGGGGCCGTCGTTGTCGCCGCTGGCCGAGCTGACTGTTGGGATCGCGGGACTGTGCTGTTTCGCCGGCTTGTTGGCATGGTTCGCGGTGCGGGTTCGACGCCACCCAGAACTGTATGACTGGTGGCCAGCCATCATCGCCGCGCCATTCGTCGGCTTGGTCAGCGCCTGGAGCGTGCGTTCGGTGCCCACGCTGGTCGCCTCGGCCTCATCTGATGCCGCGGTTGCCCTCGCCACGGTGCCAGTTGTGCTCGGGCTCCTCGCATGGGCCCTGAGCAATCGCGGCAACACTCGTCGTTGGCAGAACCAGTTCCGGCAGCACCCAAGGCTTCGAATCCGTCAAGTCACCGTTGACTGAAACTTCGACATGAGCCACGGCCCGGCCAGCACCGGTTGGTGTCGCGGCGGGTCGGTTGCGCTGCGACATGTTGGAAGGCACTCGATCAGGGCATCCCAGTTGGCCATATGGAAGTAGGCAAACGACTGACGGGCTCGCCCCGAAACGGGTGCGACGCGGTGCATCGTCGACAACCAGCGGTCGTTGGTCCACTGCTGGATCGAGTCGCCCAGATTGACCACATAGCTGTCGGCAATCGGCTCGACCGGGCGCCACACACCGTCGGGGTCGCGGATCTCGAGGCCCGCCACGTCGTCGGTGCGCAAGATCGTGAGGGTGCCGTAGTCGGTGTGGGCACCGGCCCGCTGGCTCGGCCCAACCTCTGACAGGTCGTCGATCGCTGGGTAGTGAAGGGCCCGCATGGCACTGGTGTGACGATCGATCAAGGGGTCGAAATAGTCAGGGGCCAACCCCAACCCCACCGCCATGAGCGACAACAGCCGAGCCGAAACGTCCGACATGGCGCGAAAGTACAGCTCCCACGAGCGTCGCATCTCGTCGCGGCCGCTGGGCCACAAGCTGGGCGACCGAATCCACGCCTCGTCAGGCGACATCTCTCGACCACCAATCACGCGACCCAGGCAGTCCGGCCCGACCGAGAACGACTCTTTCAGATCAGGCGCGGCCTCGCTGTCGCCAAGCGACGCGGCCAACGTCTCGAACTTGTACGGCGACCATCCGTAGGGATACCCCGCTTCGGGAAACGCCACCTCGGCCTTGACGGAGGTGTCGAGCGCAAAGAACTCGGCCGCAGTGCGCCAAGCGTTGTCGCCAATGGCCCGATCAATGACTGACCCGGCAAGGCGGAAGAAGCCGAGCGTCGAACAGGCGTGAGCGATCCGGTTGGCCGCGTCGGGATGATCGATGTCGATCAGGTCAAGATCCATCACGGGCGGAGTCGACATGGCCGCCATTGTTGTCGATGGTGTGGGTCGAGGACACCACCGGCAGGTCGATAGTGTCGCGGCGATGTACGACACGGTTCTGTGGGACCTCGACCACACCCTGCTCGACAGCGACGCATCCGAAGCCGGAGCGCTCGCCGAGGTGTTCGCGACGGCCGGTATCGGCGATGTCGACCACGCAGGAGCGCGCTACCGCTCCATCAACCGGGCCCTGTGGCACGGTGTCGAGCAAGGAACCGTCAGCCCGAACCAGGTCAAAACCCTGCGGTTCGAACAACTCGTTGCCGATCTTGGCCACGACGCTGATCCTCACGTCATGGCGGCCCAGTTCGCCGACGGATTAGGCCGCCACGGCGAGCTGTATGCCGGCGCCAACGAAACACTTGAGATCGTCAGGTCGAACAGCTCACGAATGGCACTCGTCACCAACGGGATCGGCGCCATCCAGCGGGCCCGCATCGAGCGACTCGGCATCGGCACGTACTTCGATGCGGTGATCATCTCCGGCGAAGTCGGCACGTCAAAACCGGGTCGCGAGATCTTCGACCTGACCTTTGGCACCCTCGGCGCAGGCCCGCACGGTGCGGTCATTGTTGGTGACTCGCTGACATCGGACATCGCTGGCGGCGCCAACTTCGGCATCGACACCGTCTGGTTCGACCGACACCGAAGCGGACTGCCGAAGCACACGACTCCATCGGCTGCCAGCGCCACGGCAACACCCACCCACATGGCCACATCGCTATCGCATATCGCCGCGCTCTGGGCCCGTTGACGCTCAGATAGCGCGAGCCTGGGTCCGCTTCAGCGACACCTGGCGCTGACCGAGGATCATCAGGACCGTCAAGAACGCGACCACATTGACGGACGCGATCATGGCGAGCCGGAACCACTGATTGGTCGCATCGGTGCCGGCCTGCAGGCCGTGGATTGTCGAGATCACATAGATCGGCAAGCTCAGCCGATGCACCGAACGCCAGACCCGACGAGGCAACCGCTTCATCAACAGCGAGCTGATCTCGACGGCAACAAGCGCGTACATGGCCACGATGCCCCATGCCACGGCTCCGGGCTGCCAGGCGCTGGCCATCGGCACAAACACCTCGCTCCACCCAAAGTGGACATAGCTGTCCCCAACCAACCCAATGACGTGGACTGCGGTGAAGACCACCGACAGTGCGCCGAGGAAGCGATGCATGTCGAGCACGCTCGCCGGTTGAGTGGCCCGCGACGCGGCTCGGGTCGATACCAACAGGCCCCAGCACACCGACACCGTCACCATGGCCCAGGCCACGATGCCTCCTGACCGAGCAACGAACCACCAGATCTGTTCATTCAGTTCCATGAGTGACCTCCAATGAGATGGGTGGCGGGTGACGAATGGACGGCGTGGCCGTCATGGTCGATCGCAACCCCGTGAACACCGAGGCGCTCACACAACGAAACAAACCCGGCGCGGCCGGCAATGAGGCCGCACTTGGCCGCGACCTCCGCCTGCCATGCCGTCTCGGCGCAGAGCGTGACCGTCACCAGGTCGGTTTCGGCCGGACGACCCGATCTGGGGTCAAGAATGTGGTGCACGGTCTGGCCGCCACTGGTCCAACGCTTGGACACAACGCTGCTCGTCGCAACCGCGCCGCCCCGTTGTTGGCCCATCTGTTCGCCCGGCGCAAGGGTGAAGGTTCCCGTCACCGTCGAACGCTGCTGCGGAGCGACCATGTTGACGGCCCACTCGTCTCCATACCAAGGCGTTCCAGCCATACGGACGTCGCCGCCCATGTCGACCATGACCGTTTCGGCGCCCAGCTCGAGCAGTCGCTCGCACACCATGTCGGCAGCCAACCCCTTGCCGATCCCACCCGGGTCGAACCTCGAACCAGCCGGAATCACCACCGCGGGGAGCGACTCGAACAGCTCAAGCTCACCGTGTGCGGTCGAATGGTCTTGCGGTGTTGTGATGCCGTCCGGTGCGACGGCACGCGGCCCGAGTTGCCAGTCGCGGCTGTACCCCAGCCGCTCAAGATGGTCGAGCATGAGCGGATCGAAGAACCCGCTAGTCCATGCTCTGGCCTCCTGAGCCGTCGCGATGAGCCGGAATGTGGCGGGAGATACGACCACGAGCACTCCACCTAGGGCGTTCGCCCTCGACACCTCGCTCGCGGCGGAGAACCGGCTCCATCGGGCCTCGAGGTCGTGCACCATGGCCTCGCCCAGTGGGCCAAACGAGGGGTCGCCATCGGCGACGATGCGGCACGGCGACCCCATAGCCCGGAACGCTGTTTCGTGAACTTCGATCACCACGTCAGCCACTCGCCGCGGTGGTTGGTGGCGCTGGAGCAGCGGTGGGAGGTGGTGCAGGGGCAGCGGTGGGAGGTGGCGCTGGGGCCGGAGTGGTAGCCGGAGCAG
>CAYGMW010000247.1:0-4925 GCA_964350975.1 uncultured Acidimicrobiales bacterium
ATGGTGTCGGGAACAACTTCGTGTTGGAACTCGGCTGTGTCGTAGCCGACCAGGCGGACCTCGCTGCGAAGTCGGATCCCAAAACGAGCATGCACTCGGTCGGCCACGATGCGCATCAGGTCGATGATGTCGTCGGCCGACCCGCCATCGTCGGCTTGGATGAAGTTGGCGTGTTTGGTCGAGATCTGGGCCGACCGGTGACGCAGGCCCTTCAGTCCGGCTTCGTCAATCAGACGGCCAGCGGACTCGGCGCCATCGCCGGGGTTCACGAACACCGATCCGGCATTCTGGCCGCCGGGCTGGTTGTCGCGACGCCAGCGCACGATGTCTGACAGCAGCGCCTCGCCGGCGGCCACATCGCCCGACCTCACCGCGAAGGTTGCATCGAGCACGATGTCAGTTGGCTGCAACGCCGAACCGCGGAACCGTAGGCCCAACGCCTCGGGCGCTGCTGTGACGATGCGGTCCAACGCAACGTCGGCAATCGTGACCGACACCAACGATCCAGTCATATCGGCTCCGTGCCCGCCAGCGTTCATTCTCACGCCGCCGCCAACGGTGCCCGGCACACCAACCATCCACTCGAGCCCAGCGAGCCCAAGGGCAACCGAACGGCGAGCCAAACGAGGCAGCGCCACCGCTGAGCCGGCAACAAGGCGAAGCTCGCCGTCGACAGCAGCTGGTTCGCCCACCTCGGCGAACTCGTCGCCAAGACAGATCGCCAACCCGTCGAAACCGCGATCAGCAACCAGCAGGTTCGAACCCCGGCCGATCACCAACACCGGCAGGCCAGCCGCTCGGGCCGCAGCACCTGCTTGGAGAACCTCGTCGGGGCTCTGCACCACGACGAAGGCCCGCGCATTGCCGCCCACGCGATAGGTCGTTCGTTCGCCCAGCGGAGCTTCGGTGACAACCCGGTCGCCAAGCTCGCTCACGAGCGCGGCGACCCGCGCCGCGACCTCGGCGGCGTCAAGACGATCAGTCGACACCGGAAGCTCAACCATTGGAACCGTCAACGAGGGCTGTGATCAGCTCGTCTGGCAACGAGGTGAGGTCGCCAGCTCCGAGGGTGAGGCACAAATCGCCAGGGCGCAGCACCGTGAGCAGGTAGCGGCGCAGCTGATCGCGCGTGGGTAGATAGGCCACATTGGCAAACGGATGTGCATCAAGAACCGCGTCGGCGATCAACATCCCGGTCACCCCTGGGCGCGGCTTTTCGCCCGCCGCATAGATGTCCGTCAACACCGTCAGGTCAGCATCGACGAACGCGCTCGCGAAGTCCTGCCACACATCGGCGGTGCGCGAAAAGCGGTGGGGCTGGAACACTGCGACCACGCGCTTCCAGCCACCAGTGCGGCCAGCGTCGATTGCAGCCGCGACCTCGGTTGCCAGGTGGGCGTAGTCGTCGACGAAGGTGACACCGGCCGCGTCGCCACGGAACTCAAAGCGGCGAGCAACGCCTCCGAATCGGCCGAGCGCGGCGACCACATCGTCAGGGTCGGCACCCAGCTCGAGGGCCGCGGCCAGCGCAGCACACGCGTTACGAACATTGTGCACACCAGGCACTGGCAGCCCGATCGGGCCCACCACGACGTCGTCACCATTGCGCTTGACCCGCACCGAGAACGTCGAGAGTCCCTGGGCAAAGGAGGTATCGATGATCTGATAGTCGGCCGTGTCAGTCGTGCCATAGGTGATCGCACCACACTCGGCGCCGAGTCGCGCCGACCACTCGTCGTCGGCACACACAATGCGCGGGCCCGACGCGTTGGCCAAGAACGTCCTGAACGCACCGATCAGCGACTCGAAGCTGCCGTGGAACTCGAGGTGGTCGCGTTCGACGTTGGTGACGATGGCCACCCCCGTCGCGATCTCCAAGAAGGTGCCGTCGGACTCGTCGGCTTCGACCACGAAGACCTCGCCGTCGTCGTTCCACACCGAACCCGAACCAATGTCGTTCACATCGCCACCGACGATGAACGACGGCTGCAACGACGCATCCACCAGACAGATCGCCAACATCGACGTCGTAGTGGTCTTGCCGTGAGTACCGGCGACCGACACCGTGGTCTTGAGCTTCGAGATGGCTTCGAGGGCCGCGGCCCGACGCAACACCGGCACGCCAGCGGCCAGCGCCGCTTGGACCTCGATATTGCGATCTGGGACCGCTGTCGACCGCACCACGACGTCGACACCGTTCACCAAGGCTGGGTCGTGTCCAACGGTGACATCGACGCCGAGCGCCCGCAGGCGGGCCAGACCGGCCGAGTCCTTCATATCGCTGCCACTGACCTGGTGACCCTGGGCCGCGAGCACCGCCGCGATCGGGTTCATGCCTGGCCCACCAACACCAATAACATGGATGCGGCGTCGGCGCGACAGATCAAGTTTGGTGTCGTCGACAACAGGCTGGTTCACGAGTGCGCTCCAGAACGTCCGGCGGCATCCAAGATGGCCGCGGCAATATCGTCAGCTGCATCGGGGCGACCGAGGGCGCTCGCCGCGGCGGACGCGACCCGAAGGTCTCCGCCGAGCAACTTGGTGAGTTCATTATCGAGCAGGCCCGCGTCGAGCGCTTCGTCGTCGACCACCACCGCGGCGCCGGCTTGTTGCATCGCCGCGGCGTTTGCCCGCTGGGCATCGTTGGGCGCAATCGGAAGCGGAACCAAGATCGCGGGGCATCCAAGCACGGTGAGTTCGGCCACGGTCATACCGCCAGCCCGGCACACGGCCACGTCTGCAGCCACCAGTACTTGGGGCATTCGCTGCTCAAATTCCACCGCTTGATAGTGGAGCTTGGAGCCCTCAAGAGCGCGGATGCGTTCGATCAGGTCGGGCCAATCGCGCCGACCAATGACGTGATGGATCGCAATATCTGACCGGTCCGCCCAGCGTTCGGCCAGATCAAGGACCGCATGATTGATACGACGGGCACCCAAGGAGCCACCAAAAGCCGCGATCACCGTTCGATCCGTTGGCAATCCCAGCGCTGAGCGCGCCGTGGCGACGTCGTGGTCGACCAAACGAATCGCTTGCGACACCGGGTTGCCGGTCACCAATTCGCGACGAAGGCCAGTCCCGGCGACCGGTACTGACGCCACCTTGGCAAACCGTGACACCAGCCGGTTGGCCAGCGACGGTGTCGCGTTTTGTTCCTGGATGACGAGGGGCCGACGAAACAGCACCGCACCAACCGCACACGGCACCGCGGCGTAGCCACCGAGCGACACCACCGCTGCTGGCCGGCGCCGGCCGACGATCCAGATCCCCATCGCGGTCGCCCGAATCAAGCCCGCGATATTGGCCACATTGTCGAAACTGAAACTGCGAACAATGCCACGACCGGGCAACACGTCAAGGGCGAATCCGGCGGCCGGGACGGCATCGACTTCCATGCCACGGCGGCTGCCTACCCACTGGACCAATGAGCGGTCCACACCAGCGGCGACGAGGGCTTCGGCAATCGCCAAGCCGGGAACCACATGACCTCCCGTACCACCCCCAGCGATGATGATCGGCCGGCCATCCAACTGAGGCCGCGTCACGAGGTGCTCGACGACCGACGCCGGGCCGCGTCGCCAGCCGCGGCATCACGGGAGATGTTCAACAACAGGCCAGCCGCGGCCATCGTCACGAGCAGCGACGACGCCCCGAACGACACGAATGGCAGGGTCACGCCGGTAATCGGCACCAGGCCGACGACGCCACCGATGTTCACGAAGGCCTGCACCATGAACCACGACGTGATGCCACCAGCGAGGAGCTGACCAAACAGGTCAGACGCCCTCATCGCGGTGCGATAGCCGAGCACACCCAGCAGCAACACTGCAGCCAAGACCACGAGAGCGCCGAGCAGGCCGAGCTCTTCGCCGATGATGGCGTAGATGAAGTCGGTGTGGCTGTTGGGCAGGTAACCCCACTTCACCCGGCTCTGGCCAAGACCCACACCGTTCAGGCCACCGTTGGCCAGCCCGGTGAGCGACTGCAAGGTCTGCCAGCCGGCTCCAGTCGGGTCGCTCCATGGGTCGCTGACGGCGATGAGTCGGCGCACCCGGTAGGGCTGGGCGAACGCGGCTGCGGTCGCGCAAGCCACACCAATTCCGCCCAACACGAACAGTGGGCGCAACGGGACCCCGGCCACGAACAGCATCGACAACATGATGGCGGCCAAGATGATGGTGGTTCCGAGATCGGGTTCGGCAAACACCAACGCGGCCAACGGCACAAAGAACACCAGTACCGCGTTGAGGCTGCGCCGCGGGTCGCCAATATGGGCTTCGCGGGTCGACAACAGATGGGCGATGAACAACACCATCGTCAGCTTGGCCAGCTCAGATGGCTGGAAACGCAGCGGACCAAAGTCGAGCCAGCGCCGAGCCCCGTCGACCTTGACGCCAAAGAGCAGCACGCCGAACAAGGCGGCATAGGTGCCAAACATCGCCGGTTGAGCCACCCGAGCCCAGAACGAATAGTGGATGCGCGACGTGATGATGAACGCGACCACGCCCAACGCCAAGCCCAGGAGCTGACGATCGAAGTAGGCCCGCGGGTTGGCGCCTTCGCTGATACCGGTCACGCTCGACGCGGACAGCACCATGACCAACCCCAGCAGGTTGAAGAGCAGCACCAGCACCAGCAACATGCCGGAGCTGGCGTCAGGAGTGCGAAAGTCGCGCACCCTGCGGCCGGCAATATCGCGGCCACGAGGCGACGTGGTGGGCGGACGGGTTCCGGCAGGCCGATTGACAGCAGCAGTCACGCGGTGACTCCTTCAGAGGTAGGGCGCGCACGGACGAGTCGAGCAAAATCGCGACCGCGCTCGACATAGTTGGCATACCAGTCAAATGAGGCGCACGCCGGTGACAGCACAACGGCTTCGGCGGTGGTGCGGGCCGCAGCGAGGGTGACCGCCTGAGCCATTGAGG
>CAYGMW010000248.1:0-2586 GCA_964350975.1 uncultured Acidimicrobiales bacterium
CCTGAACCGCACACTCTGAAGCATCGGCCCGGTGGTTTCGGCCGCCGGGCCGATGTGGAAGTCTGTCCGCCATGAACAACCAGCCTGATCAGCACAACAGCAGCGTCGTGGCCGACGCGGTGGACATCTTGCGCCGCAAGGCCGTACGGCGCTTCGACGAACCGATCGAATTGGCATCGGGCAAGATGTCGAGCCACTTTGTCGACGGCAAGGCCGGGCTGGCAAAGGCTGCTGATCTCAGGGTCGCCTGCGAGGCAATTGTGTATCTGGCTGAAGAAGCCGGAGTCGAGTTCGACGCGGTTGGTGGCCTGACCCTTGGCGCCGATCATCTGGCCGTCGGCGTGGCGATGGTTGCTGACAAGGAGTGGTTCTTCGTCCGCAAAGAACCCAAGGGCCGCGGTACCGGCCGCCAGATCGAAGGGGCCACGATCGAAGCCGGGGTGCGAGTACTGATCGTCGAAGACGTCGTGTCCACCGGCGGGTCGATGTTCCAGGCCATCGACGTCGTTGCCGCGACCGGTGCCCACGTCGTCGCCGCCGCGACCCTGTTGGCCCGGGGCGACACTGCAGCTGGGTTGTTGGCCGAACGGGGCATCGGGTTCATTGCCCTGTCGACCTATCGCGATTTCGATATGCCGCCCGTCTGAGTCGATCGCATTGGGGCCGGGCCCGCTACATGATTTTGCGCAAGGCTGGGCCCGGTGTTGGCCGGGCCCCGGGGTGCTCAATAACCCAGGCGGCGATCTTGGTGGCGTATTGGGCTGACTCGACCGCGCTCACGCCATTGAGGTACTTAGCCAAGAAGCTTCCGGCGAACGAGTCGCCTGCACCCGTTGCGTCAACAAGATTGTTGCTGGCGGGGGCAATCATGGTTGCCTCGCCCTGGTCATAGACGAGGGCTCCATCGGCGTCGAGTTTCAAGATGACCAGTGCGCCGTCATAGATGTCGGCGAGGCGG
Source organism: uncultured Acidimicrobiales bacterium (assembly GCA_964350975.1). GTDB lineage: Bacteria > Actinomycetota > Acidimicrobiia > Acidimicrobiales > Poriferisodalaceae > JAADHX01. The sequence continues at coordinate 959 of CAYGMW010000248.1, forward strand.
GCCGCGATCGCGACCGGTTCGGTCTCGCCGGTGAGCATTGCTCCTTCTTCCTTGTTGGGGAGAAACAGGTCGATGCCCAGGTCGGTGGTGACGTTCAAGAACTGTGTGACGCCCATCTCGCCGATCATCTGGAACGAACCGGGATCAAACGACAGCGTCGCGCCCGACTCTTGAGCCAGGCGGGCCGCTTCACGAGACGCAGACCGTGGCGGATCGGTGAAGAACGACCATGCGGTCATGTGCAGATGGGTCGACGAGGCGATCACCGAGCGCGGCAGCTCTGATGGCAACAAGAAGAAGTCAGCGCCATGGCCCGAAACCATCGAACGTTCACCGGTGTGGTCGACGAACACCGCAACTGACCCCGTCAGTTGGGCATCGCTCGAGATGAGGTGATGGATCACGCCCTCGCCCTCGAGGTTCTCTGTCGCCAACATGCCCAGTCGATCTCGGCCGATTTTGCCGACGAAATGAGTGGTCAGGCCACACCGGGCAGCCCACACCGCGACGTTCGCCGCCGAGCCTCCCGGCATCATCACGACCTCACCGAACGTGTCGCCGCCCTTCAGAAGTTCTTGGTTGGTCCGGATGAGGACATCCCAAGCGAAGTCGCCGATCGCACAGAGCTCTGCTTTCACTGGCCGAACGGTAGCCGGTGTTGACGAAGACCCTTGAATGGCCCGGTAGTGTCCGCCCATGGACAGCGCTGCACCGACCCTTGATCTCGACTTCGTCCGGGCCCAGTTCCCGGCGTTTGCTCACCCCGAGTCGGCCGACTGGGCCCATTTCGAGAACGCCGGGGGCAGCTATGTGCCCCACCACGTCATCTCGATCCTGCAGCACTTCTATACCGCGACCAAGGTGCAGCCCTATGGCCCCGCGGGCCCGGCCAAGGCCGCAGGCGAGGCAATGGACCGGGGGTACGCGCTGTTGCCCGCGACACTGAACTGCGCCCCTGACGAGTTGTCCATTGGCCCGTCCACGACCCAGAACACCTTTGTTGCCGCCCTCGCCGTCCGCGGGATGCTCAACGATGGCGACCAGATCATCGTCACGAACCAGGATCACGAGGCCAACATCGGCGCGTGGCGCCGCCTCGCCGACACCGGTATCGATGTCGCCGAGTGGGGTGTGGACCCCGCCACGGGTGTGCTTGACGTGGCCGAGCTCGCGACGCTCATCACCGACCGAACCCGTCTGGTGTGCGTCACTCATGCTTCAAACGTCGCCGCGACGATCAATCCCATCGCCGACATCGTCCAGATGGCTCACGCGGCTGGCGCTCTCGTGGCCGTCGACGGGGTGGCGTTCGCTCCTCATGGGGCAGTCGACGTCAAAGCACTCGGCTGCGATATGTACTTCTACTCGACCTATAAGACGTACGGACCGCACCTGGGTGCGATGTACGTGAAGGCCGAGGTACTCGACCAGATCACGAACCAGGGCCACTACTTCAACGGCGGCTACCGCAACAAGCGGCTCACACCAGCCGGCCCGAACCATGCCGAGATCGCGGCCGCGGCGGGCATTGTCGACTACTACGAAGATCTCTATCGTCATCACGAGCTCGGGAGCGCTGCGGGCGTGGTCGAGCGGATCGCGGCGGTGTTCGACCTGTTCGAACACCA
>CAYGMW010000248.1:2686-4903 GCA_964350975.1 uncultured Acidimicrobiales bacterium
GCGCTGCGGGCGTGGTCGAGCGGATCGCGGCGGTGTTCGACCTGTTCGAACACCACGAGACGGCGCTCATGGGTCCGCTCATGAACTATTTGGGCGATGCTGACGTGACCATCATCGGCGACACCTCAGGTGATCGATCCAAGCGCGCTCCCACCATCTCGTTCGCGCCCGACGGGGTCACACCCGAAGCGGTCGTGGCGCATCTGGCCAACCGCGGCATCGGAGCTAACCACGGCGACTTCTACGCCCGGCGCCTCATCGACGCCATGGGCCTCGCCCCTCAGGGAGTCGTGCGGCTGTCACTCGTGCACTACAACACGCTCGACGAAGTCAACCGCTGCATCGATGCCCTTACTGAGGTGTTGTAGAACGACGAGCGTTGAACTCTTCGGTGCTGTTCGAACGGGGGAAGGGTTCGTCGGGCACTGCGACGCCGAGGGCCGCGCACAACGGTTCCCATCCGTCGGCAACGTTCCACACCACGAGCCGGCTGCGGTCGATGCCCGCGAGCACTGCGCTGTTGTGACGCGCCGCGGCTTCGGTCGCCGCGGCCCGGTCGTCGAGTCGGTCGGTAAAGCGAGTCGATGTGATGGCTCTCCACATCGACATCATGGGGTTTTGCTCGGCGCGCGCTCCGGGGTCGCTGAAAATCGTGTGTGACGCCGACGTGTACCACTCGTCGAGGTCGCGAACCGACAGCAACACCACCGCTTCGGGGAACGCAGCGGTGAGTTCGGGCCAAAACGCGGCACCGGGCCAGTCGACGATGGCGTCATATCCCGATAAGAACTCGGCCCAATCGGGCATCGTGCCGTGGGCCGCGGCCTCCCAGACGGGCGCTTGATCAGGGTTGGCGAAGACCTCGAACATGTGGTGGCACGGCTGGTCGAGGAGCTCGTTGAGCGCCAGCCGCAGCGAGTTGGTGCCTGTACGCCCGAGCCCGGCTCCGATGAGACGCATCTATCGAACCGTGGCGATGGTGTTGGCGACGACGTTCTCGAGGTATTCCTGGCGGCCGCTTGCCGGTTCGGGTTCGGGGCCGCCGAACTGTTGTTGGCGCAATGAGTCGAGCGTCGTGTTTGGGCTAGTGATCGCGGCCCCAACCGGCCCCGACCAGCCGGCGTAGCGATCGTCGATGAATGATGTCAGGGTTCCGGCTTCGAGGAGCGCGGCGGCCGCGAGTAGGGAGCGGGCCATGATGTCCATCCCGCCGATGTGGGCGTGGAACAGGTCCTCGGGGCTGGTCGACTGACGTCGCAGCTTGGCGTCGAAGTTCAGTCCGCCGGTGGTGAACCCGCCTCCCTTCAAGATCTCGTACATCCCAAGGGTCATTTGTTCGACCGAAACGGGGAATCGGTCGACATCCCAGCCGAGGCGTTCGTCGCCAGCGTTGGCGTCGATGCTGCCAAAGATGCCAGCCGCGAACGCCGTGGCGATCTCGTGTTCGAAGTCGTGGCCTGACAAGGTGGCGTGGTTGACCTCGATGTTGACCTTGATCTCGTCGGCGAGGTCGTATTTCTGCAAAAACGCGTGCACCGCCGCGACATCGAAGTCGTACTGGTGCTTGGTGGGCTCGAAGGGTTTGGGCTCGAGCAAGATCGCCCCCTCGAAACCGATCCGGTGCTTGTGCTCGACGACGAGATGCAAGAAGCGGCCCAGCTGGTCGAGCTCTTGTTTCAGGTTGGTGTTGAGCAGGGTGTCGTAGCCCTCGCGCCCGCCCCACAACACATAGTTGGCTCCGCCAAGGCGATGGGTTGCGTCCAGACATTCGGCAACCTGGGCCGCGGCATAGGCGAACACCGCCGGATCGGGGCTGGTGGCCGCGCCGGCCGCAAATCGCCGGTGACCAAAGAGCTTGGCCGTGCCCCAGAGCAGCTCGACACCGGTGCGTTCCATGTGTTCGCCAGCCCGGTCGACCATGTGGTGGAACATCCGGGTCGACTCTGCGAAGTCAGCGCCTTCTGGAGCGATATCGCGGTCGTGGAAACAAAAGAACGGCGTCCCGAGCTTGGCGAAAAACTCGAATGCGACATCCATCTTGTGTTCGGCCGCGGCGATCGGGTCGAGGCCGGGCACCAGCCATGGCCGGTTGAAGGTGCCATCGCCGAAGATGTCGACGCCGTCCCACGCAAAGCTGTGCCAGTAACAGACCGCAAACCTCAAGTGTTCGCGCATGGTCTTGCCCGCGACCAGACGGTCAGCGTCATACCACCGAAA
>CAYGMW010000249.1:0-4903 GCA_964350975.1 uncultured Acidimicrobiales bacterium
AACATCTGGCGCATGCTTGCGCTGTTGCTCACGCTCGGTCTCGTGGCCACGGCGTGCGGCGATAGCGACGAAGCCGATTCGTCCGGAGCCGCCGGCGATCTCGATCTCGGTGGTCGCACCGTCACCGTCGGCGTTGAGAACGCCTACCTGCCGTTCAACTATGTGTTGGCTGGCGAGTCCGAGGGTCAGGGCTGGGACTATGACGCCTGGCGCGAGATCTGCCGCATCTTGAACTGCGAAGCCGAGTTCATCGTGGCCGGTTGGCCAGACGTGATCGATCAGGTCGCCCAGGGCGAGATCGACACGGCCGCCGACGGCATCTCGATCACCGATGAGCGCAAGGAGATTGTTGCGTTCTCCGACCCATACATGACGGTTCAGCAGAAGCTGATCGTGGGTATCGACGACGACCGCTACACCTCAACTGACGACGTGTTCGCTGATCCGGAGGCCATCATTGGCACCCAGGTTGGCACCACCAACTTCGAGCTGGCCGAAAGCCTCCTCGGCGGCACCGACCGCATTGAGGCCTACGACCAGTTCGGTCTTGCGGTCCAAGCGCTCATCGCGGGCGACGTCGATGCCGTCATCATCGACGATGCTGCCGGTCTTGGCTACATCGGCGAGAACGCTGATGCTGTTACCACGCTTCCTGAGGGCCTTCAGAGCGATCCGTTGGGCTTCATTTACCCGCTGGACAGCGACCTCGTTGAAGCCGTCAACTACGCCTTGGGCCAGATGGCCGCATCTGGCTTCTTGGACGAGATTGGCCGTAAGTACTTCGGTGAAGGCTTCACCGTGACCTACGACGACATCGCCTAGACCGTCCACACGCTAGACAGTCGACAAGATTGTGTCGTGCTGCGCCGGGTGGCTCGTCCACCCGGCGCAGTTCTGCTTCTGGAGCTCTGCCCATGAACAAGCCCACAGCCTCTCAACCCGTCGGGCCTGCGCCAGTTCTGGCCCGCCTCGACCACCGGCGTACGTCGTTTGACTCCCAGACGTTCCCGTTCTGGCTGGTCATCATGGTCGGCATCATCGGGTTTATGGTGGTCCAGATCCTCGTCAACGACGACTATCAAGAAGCGTTCAGAGAGATCATCCCTGGGCTGTGGCTCACCCTCCAGCTGACCGCCGCGTCGTTCGTCGCTTCACTGTTCTTGGGCCTCGGTATTGGTCTGGCCCGAATCAGCAAGAACCCGGTGCTGTCGACGCTGGCCCAGGTGTACATCGAGTTCGTTCGCGGCGTTCCGATGCTGGTGTTCATCTTTGTGATCGCGTTCGTGCTGACACCCGACGTTGTCGACCTGATCAACTGGGCCGTCAGCGGCGACTACCGAACCCGCGATATTGCGCCGAACGCGCTGCGTGGCGGGGTGGCGCTGTCGTTGTTCTACGCCGCCTTCATCGCCGAGGTCGTTCGAGCTGGTGTGCAGTCGGTCGGCAAGGGCCAGGTGGAAGCCGGCATGGCTGTTGGTCTGAAGCGACGAACCATCCTGCGCCGCATCGTGCTGCCCCAGGCGTTTCGCAACACCTTCCCGGCGCTGGGTAACGACCTCATTGCCCTCATGAAGGACACCTCGCTCGTGTCGGTGATCGCTGCTGCGGAGCTGACCTATAACGCCCGCATCTACCAGGGGTCATCGTTCAAGGTGCGCGAGACCTTCTTCATCTTGGCTGTCATCTATGTGGTCTTGACCCTGATCTTGAGTCTCATTCTGCGTACGGTCGAAAAGCGCATCGAGATTCCCGGCGCCCACTAGGCGCCAGCTCAGCGTTTGAGAAGGCGGACTTCGGCGATGCGGTGGTCGGAGCCCTTGCGCAAGATGAGCGACGCTCGCTCTCGGGTCGGCAGGATGTGTTCGCGCAGGTTGACCCAGTTGATGCGATCCCAGATCGATGTCGCGGTGGCTCGAGCTTCGTCGTCGGTGAGGTTGCCGTACTTGCGAAAGTAGCTGTCCGGGTTTTGGAACACGCTGTTGCGCAGGGCGAAGAACCTCTCGACGTACCACCGGGCGATGTCGTCTTCGTCGGCGTCGAGGTAGATCGAAAAGTCGAAGTAATCGCTCACGAAGTCAGCCGCATCGGTGCCGACTTGGAGCACGTTGAGCCCTTCGACAATCACAATGTCGGGCGTCTCGACCTCGTTGAACTGGCCCGGAACAATGTCGTAGCTGATGTGGCTGTACACCGGCGCGGTCAGGGTGGTGGCGCCCGACTTCAACGACCTCAAGAACGCCAACAAGGCGCCGGTGTCGTAGCTCTCGGGAAAGCCCTTGCGCTCCATCAAGCCCCGGTCGTCGAGCACCCGGTTGGGGTGCAAGAACCCGTCGGTCGTGATGAGCGCCACGGTCGGGTGTTCGGGCCAGCGGGCGAGCAGGGTTTGCAGGATTCGGGCAAAGGTGCTTTTGCCGACGGCGACGCTGCCGGCCACGCCAATGACGTAGGGCACCTGGGGTAGGGGAGAGCCGAGGAACTCCGACGTTGTGGCCCGGCGGGCTGCGTTGGCCCGATGGTCGAGGTTCAACAATCGGCTGATGGGCAGATGGATGGTTTCGACCTCGTCGAGGTCGACCCGATCGTTCAAGCCACTCAGCCGGGCCAGATCGCTCTGATCGAGCGTCATGGGGGTCGAGGCACGCAATTGCGACCAAGTGGACCGGTCGAAGGTGAGATACCGGTCTGAGGACGCAGGCACGACCCAACACGATAGGGCCTGGCCCTCGGAGGAGCCAGAGCTGACCTACCAGCGTGACTCACGTCACTTGTTCAAGATACAGGAATGTTGTCGGGATGGATTATGTTCGATGATCTAACTATCTCCGGAGCAGGCCTTGTCGATGAAAATTCCATCCCTAGCGAACATGCGAAGCTCCGACACCTTCGCCTCGCTGCAGATCCGTGAATACCGCATCTTGTGGTGGGGTGGGATGTTCTCGTTCATGGCCGTCCAGATGCAGTTCTTGCTGCGTGGACTGCTGGCCTGGGACCTCACTGAAAAAGAGGGCTCCCTCGGGCTCGTCTACCTCTTCTTCGGTCTGTCACTGCTGGTCTTCACGCCCTTCGGAGGTGTGGCTTCGGACCGCATGCGCAAGCGCGGCCTGTTGTTGTGGGGTCAAGCCCTGTTGACATCGACGGCCATTGGCATGGGTGCCCTCGTCTTGCTCGACGTGGCCGAACTGTGGATGCTGCTCATCGCGAGCGTGGCTCAGGGGGCAATGTTCGGCCTGACCGGCCCGGCCCGGGTTGCCATGGCGGCCCAACTCGTCGGCCGCGAACGCCTTGGCAATGCCATCAGCCTGTCGACCTTAAGCATGAACGGGTCGCGCATCTTTGCTCCATCATTCGCCGGCGCGATCGCGGGCATTGCGTTCTTCGGCATTGGCGGTGCCTATCTATTCGCCAGCATCTTTTCGGTCATCAGCTTCGTGATGCTCTTCCGATTGCCTGATCTCGCCCCATCTGCGGTCAGCAACAAAAGCCCATTCCGAGACATCGCGGAAGGTGTCGCCTATGTGGGGCGGACCCCGTCGCTGCGCCGCATCATCTTGGCATCAGCCGTGGCAATCATGTTTGGCTTCAACTATGTGTCGTTCCTGCCGGCGCTCGTCGAAGGTGAGTTTGGGCGGGGTGAAGGCTGGGTCGGGCTCATGTCGACGGCCACATCGCTCGGTGCGGTAGCTGCGTCGTTCCCCATTGCGTCGCGGGCGGACTCGCCGAGCGCCAAACGCCTGCTCGTTGCGTCGGGGTTGGCGTTCGGGGGCACCGTGGCCATGCTGGGTCTTGCTCCGTCATTGTGGGTTGCGCTGGTCGTCGCCCTTGCGATCGGGGCATCGACCACCGGTTTTCAGGTGCTCACCAACAGCATTGCCCTCACGACCGCTCTTCCCGAGCAGCAGGGCCGAGTGCAGTCGCTCATGCAGTTGTCGTTCGCCGGGTTTGGTATCGCGGCATTCCCCCTGGGCTTGTTGGCCGAACAGATCGGTCTACAGGAATCCATGGTTCTGATGGGCGTGATCACCGCCGGTTCCGTGCTGATTTTCGCCATTCGAGATCAGGTGTGGACAACGCCAGGCGAGCGAGCCAGCGAAGCCCTGTCTGCATCCCGGTAGTCGGGACCGACCGGTCGCGGCGCTCAATGTGGCGTAGCAAGCACTGTGCGTCAAGAAAATCTGCCAACAGTCATAGCGGTGACGTGATGTCTTCGGTACCTTGCGCGTCATGGCCGGTTTTGCTGTTCCCCTTCTCGATTCGGCAACGACCATTCGAATGGCCCGCCGCCACCGGGGTTGGACCCAAGGAGAGCTGGCACGGCGCATCTCGACCACCCAGTCGGCCGTCAGTCGATGGGAGCGCGGCCACGAAGAACCACGTCTGTCGACCCTGCAGCGGATCCTGGCCGAATGCGGCCTGCAGGCAATGTTGTCGGTCGATGATGGCGTCGATCGCACCCAGATCAGGGCTCGGCTCGCATTGAGCCCGATCGAACGTCTCGGAAAGGTTGCCGATGCTCACTCGATGGCCACTGCCCACGCTGGCTGACGTTGCCCCTCGCCCCCGAGATCGTTTCGATCCGGCGGGCATCCTGCGTCGACTGGCCGATGCTGGGGTGGAGTTCATCGTCGTTGGCGGGATCGCCGAGGTCCTTCATGGCGCCCCGATCAACACCGACGATCTCGACATCGCTCCGAGCCTCGACCGAGCCAATCTCGAACGACTCGGCGTCGCCTTGCGATCGCTTCGCGCTGCAGTGGTCGCCGAAGGCGAACCCCGTGGTCTGGGCATCGAGCTCACTCCCGAGGTCATCTGCGCCGTCGACGTCTTGCGCTTGCAGACCGAGCTGGGCCGGCTCGACATTGTGACGGCTCCGGTTGTTGAGGGGCTGATGACCGACCGAGATGAC
>CAYGMW010000250.1:0-1627 GCA_964350975.1 uncultured Acidimicrobiales bacterium
GTCCTGCAATCGGGCCCAGCCGCGGGCCAGGGCGCCAAGCGGGAAGGTCCAGACCGGGATTCCGCACCCGTCGACGCCAGGTGTTTGGCTCGAGATGTCGATACCGGTGAAGCGGCTGAGCGATCGCGTGACCCGAACCTGCTGCGGGTGCGATGTGGCCAGGTAACCAGCGGGTTCGTCACCGACGTGAAGCGCCGTGTGCACGAAACCCGAGTGTTTGCCCGAGCAGTTATTGTGCATCGGCGTGGGTGTGACCGAGCCGAGAACCATCGCATCGGCCGCAGGTCGGTAGTACGGCATGTGGGCTCCGCACTCGAGATCGTCGGCGGTGGCGCCGATCGAGTCGAGCCAGGCCTCGACCGCGAGCACGTGGCCTTCCTCGCCGTTGTGGCTGGCACACGCCAAGGCCAACTCGACCTCGGTGAGGTTGCCGGCGTCGGCGGCTCCGGTCGTGATCAACGGGACGGCTTGGATGGCCTTGACCGCACTTCGGGGCTGGGTGGGTCGGTCGGCGTCGCCCCACGACACGACGATGTCGCCGGCCGAGTCACACACCACTGCATCAACCCGATGTCGGCTCTCGACCCGATCTCCTCGAGTTACTTCTACAACCAGCGCCGCGTTTGTCACGGCGACATGATTCCAGACCGACAGCCTTCAGGGGGCACCCATGACCAATGAGCAGCCATCCAACGATCAGACAGCAAGCACTGAATGGCACAAGATTGCCGACGTCAGCGACCTCGAACCGGGCCGAGTCAAGACCGTCACCGCGGGTCGACGCAGCTTGTGTCTGGCCAACGTCGACGGCACCTTTGGCGCCCTCGACAACCACTGCCCTCATCAGGGTGGTCCTCTCGGTGAGGGCTCGATCGAAAATGGCTGGCTGCGATGCCCGTGGCATGGCTACGACTACGACCCGCTGACGGGTGTTCCGCCCGAGGGATTCTCCGACGCACCAGAGTGTTTCGCCACCGAGGTCCGTGGTTCTGAGGTGTGGGTTGCACTACCGGGCGAGCCAACTCACCAGCGCACGGTGTCTGACGTGTTGGTGGAGACGATGGTCAATTGGGGCGTCACCCATGTGTTCGGCATGGTCGGCCATTCGAATCTCGGCTTTGCCGATGCCATGCGCCGGGCCGAGACCCGAGGCGACCTCACCTTCATCGGCATCCGCCACGAAGGCGCAGCCGCGTTCGCTGCGACCGCGTACGGCAAGCTGACCGGCATCCCAGGAGCGTGTTTTGGCATCGCCGGACCCGGTTCAACGAACCTACTGACCGGCCTGTACGACGCCAAGGTCGACCGAGCTCCGGTGTTGGCGTTGTCGGGTCAGGTGCCTTCGAAAAACAAGGGCCGTGGCGCGTTCCAGGACATGGACCTCGAGGCCGCGTTTGCCGATGTGGCCCGGTTCTCTGAGTCGGTCCACTCGACTGCCGACCCCGCTGAGCTCATGACGTTGGCGTGCAAGACCGCCATCGTCGAGCGCGACGTGGCCCATCTGGTGCTGCCCGACGAGGTGCAGCCCATGGCTGTCGCGCCAGACGCTGTCGCTGGTGGGCCTGCGGGGGGGGTGGGTAGCGGCGGCAGGGCTGGTGGCGTCGCTGGCGGCGGCCGCGGGGGGCGG
>CAYGMW010000250.1:1637-4870 GCA_964350975.1 uncultured Acidimicrobiales bacterium
GCCCATGGCTGTTGCGCCAGACGCTGCAGCTGGTGGGCCTGCGGGTCGAGTGGGTAGCCGCTCCATTGCGCCTGATATCGATGTCCTCGACACCGCTATCGAGATGATCGCGGCGGCAAGTCGTCCCCTCATCGTCGTCGGCGCAGGGGCTCGGGCCGCCAAGGACGACATCATTGCGTTGGCCGAACAGATCGGCGCACCAGTGGTGACGACGTTTAAGGCCAAGGGCCAAATCAGCGACCATCACCCGCTGGGCTGTGGCGTGTTGGGCCGCAGCGGAACCCCAATTGCGTCATGGTTCATGAACGAAAGCGACCTCGTGGTTGCCTTCGGCACATCGTTTTCGAATCACACCGGCATCGCGGCGTACAAGCCAATCATCCAAGTCGACGCCGACCCGATGGCGTTGGGCCGATTCCATCCGGTCGAACTGCCAGTCCAGGGCGATGTTGGTGTGACCGCCCAGCTGATGGCCGCGGGGTTGGCCGAGAGCGAGACCTCATGTATCGATCTCACAGCCGAAGTTGCTGAACGCTGGGCCATCTGGCGCACCGAAAAGGCTCGACGAGTAGCCGACGACGAAGGCCGCGGTCTAGGCAGTGCGGCAGTGATGGCTGCGCTGACGCGGGTCGCTCCGGTGGACGCAGTGATGCCGGTCGATGTGGGCAACAACACCTATTCATTCGGGCGGTACTTCGAGGTCACCGACCAGACGGTGCTGATGTCGGGATATCTGGGCTCGATTGGTTTCGGTTTCCCAGCCGCAATGGGTTGCTGGGCTGCGCTGCAGGCTCAAGGAAGCGACCGCAAGGTCGTGTCGGTCAGCGGCGACGGCGGCTTTGGCCAATATGCGATGGAGGTCACCACCGCGGTCAAATACGACATGGACATCACCCATGTGCTGCTCAACAACAGCGAGCTGGGCAAGATCTCCAAGGAACAGCGAGCCGTCGAGTACGACGTGTGGCAGACGTCGTTGCACAATCCGAACTTCGCCGAATTCGCCACGTTGTGTGGTGCCCTCGGCATCCGGGTCACCACCGCCGACGAACTCGACGACGCCATCGCCCGCGCCATTGCTCACCCCGGGCCCGCCCTTGTCGAGGTCGTCACCGACGCCCTCCTCGTCTGACGTGTTGTCCTCCAACCGGCGCCGAAAACTGTCGCTCAGGCAGCGGTTTCGTGGGTCGGTTCGGGGGAACGTCTAGGCCGCGACCTTGGCTCGGGCGTCCAGCGTTTCGAGGCAGGCTTGGGCAACCTCATGACCCTTGCCGACCATGTGTTCGGTGAAAAAGCGCCGGTGCTCGACGCTGTCATCAAAATGTTGCGGCGTCAGCACTGCCGAAAACACCGGCAGGCCAACGTCCAACTGCACCCTCATCAGGCCCGAGATCACGGCATGGGCCACGAATTCGTGACGGTAGATGCCGCCGTCGACCACAAAACCAGCCGCGACAACAGCGTCGAATCGGCCGGTTTCGGCGATGGTGCGCACGTGGAGTGGCAGCTCGAAGGCCCCAGGTACCTCGAAGGTGTCGACATCGGCAACCCCGGCGACGCTGGCCAGAAAACCGGACCGGGCTTGGTTGACAATCTCGACGTGCCAGTGCGACTGAACGAATGCAATGCGGTACGGGGGTTCGTGCGGAGTGGGCATGGAGCCAACGCTAGAACTTCAAGTAATATTGAAGTCAAGTGCCCACGAGAGACGTCTTGACCATCGGCGAAACCGCGAGCCGACTCGGAATCGCGACCTCCACCCTGCGCTTCTACGAAGACCGGGGGCTGATCGTCTCGACGCGCACCGAGGGCGGTCAGCGTCGCTACGCCCGAGACGTGTTGAGGCGGGTGTCGTTTATTCGGGCCGCCCAAGAGGTTGGCCTGCCGTTGCGCGAGATTCGCGACAGCCTGACCCAGTTGCCGCCAGAGCGGGCTCCAACGAAGGGCGAATGGGAGGCCTTCGCCGAGTCTTGGCGGCCACGACTTGCCGCTCAGATTCGCCTCCTGGAAGGCATCCGCGATCGACTCGGCCAGTGCATTGGTTGTGGCTGCCAGACCCTCGACAGCTGCGACATCTTCAACCCTGGCGACCGGGCCGGCGCCGACGGACCCGGCGCCCGTTTCTTGACGGTCGGGCCACCTCGTTCTGGAAAACCAAGCGAGCCCTGACCCACCTTTGTGTCGTTCTGGCGACGGTTTTCGGCGCCGGGAGGATGGGGGGCGGGGTGGAGCGCGTAACCTCGGCCGATGGCACTGGTTGAAGAAACTCTCGCGGGTCGGATGATGGCGTTGATGCCATCAGGCGTCGACCACTGCTCGATGCGGCACATGGTCGAATCGAGCGAGCACATCACGGTCCGCAACGGGGTCATCGAACCCCTGCACACCTCGGTCGACGGTGGTGTGCTCGTCACGGTGTGGGCTGGTGGCGGCCACGGGTATGCCGCCACTGGCGACCTGAGCGACGCCGGCCTTCGGGCCGCGATCGACCAGGCAACGATGTGGGCTCACCGTACCGCCGGTGTTGGTGCCGTCGAACGCCCGCCGGCCGCACCGCTATCGGGCGAGTTCCACTCCCCCGTCGCCAGAGCCTGGGACAGCATGAGCCTGGCCGACCGGGTCGAACTCGTTCGTTTCAACGAGTCCCGCCTCCAGACCGACGACCGCATCGTCGACACCCACGCGAGCCTCGCGTGGAGGCGCATCGAGTCGGTGTTCGTGACCAGCGACGGCGGCATTGTTCACCAGACCCAGGACCACCTGATGCCCGACCTTCGCGTCGTGGCGTACGCCGATGGGCTCACCCAGGTGCGCTCCTTTGGCGGGTTCGAGCTCGGCCAAGGCGGCTTTGAAGTGCTCGATCGCTTTGGCTACCACGACGCTGCTCCCCGCCTAGCTGCCGAGGCCATCGAGTTGTTGTCTGCGCCGAATTGCCCCACCGAAACCACCGAGCTCGTGCTGGCACCCGACCAGATGGCGCTGCAGATCCACGAGTCGATCGGCCACCCCCTCGAACTCGACCGCATCTTGGGCGACGAGCGCAACTTTGCTGGCACCAGCTTTGTGACCGCCGACATGTTTGGCACGTTCCAGTACGGATCCGAACTGCTCAACGTCACCTTCGACCCCACGGTTGATGGCCAACTCGCCAGCTACGAATTCGACGACGAAGGCACCCCGGCCCAGCGTCAACATCTGATCAAAGACGGCATCTTGGTGCGCCCGCTCGGTGG
>CAYGMW010000251.1:0-4842 GCA_964350975.1 uncultured Acidimicrobiales bacterium
CCACCAGGACGTCGGTGGCGAGGTCGCTCACCTTTGTCTGTGGCCGTTCGCCCGGTTCGACCGACAGGATCTGGGTGACGTCGATGACCCCCCGGAGGTCGTCGAGTGAGTCGCCAATCACCGGTAGTCGCGAGCGCCCAGTTGCCACCGACAGCTCGGTCAGCTCAGCGAGGGTTGCGTCCGCGGCGACGACCACCATGTCGGCTCGTGGCACCAAGACGTCGGCCACATTGCGGTCACCGAACCGGATCACCCGCTTCAGGCGTTCGAATTCGTCGTTGGCCAAGGTGCCCTGATCGGCGCTCGACTGGATGACATAGGCGAGCTCGTCTCGCGAACGGCCCTGATGAAGTTCGTCGACTGGCTCAATGCCCATCCGCCGCACCAGCCAGTTGGCCGTTCCGTCGAAGGACCGAATCAGCGGTTTCGCAACCGCTCCGTACAGCGTCAACGCGGGCGATAACGCAGCCGAGGTGGCCTCGGGCCGGGCGATCGCCAGGTTCTTCGGCAAAAGCTCACCAAGCACCATTTGCAGCGCAGTAGCGACGAACAGGGCCAACAGCACCGTCAGCGTGGTGCCTTCTTCGATGCCGGGAATGAGCGACAACGTCGAACCAAAGGCGTCTTCTGCGATCTGGCCCAACAACAGTGACGAGATGGTGATCCCGAACTGGGCCCCCGACAGGTGGAAGCTCAGGCGGGCGAGCAACCCTCGAACCAGCCGGGCCCGACGGGGACCGCTGACCGAATCAAGCTTGGCTTGGTCGGTTGCGACGAGTGCGAACTCGCCAGCAACAAAGGTGCCGTTGATCATGATCAGGACGGCAACCGCCACTAATCCGAGCCAGCTATCGATGACGCACCTCGCGTTCGTCGGTGCCGCGTTGGCAGGCCGACCGGCCAATGCTAACGATCCACAGCCCCGCCGTGTTCGGTTCGAACAACGCCACCGGCAGAATTGTTCGATACCCTCACGAAATGCCTCCACCCGCCCACGACGAAGCCACCGCAGTCTTTGCCGTGGCCCGCCTGGCCCGCCATGTCGAGGTCGCTCTCGGCGACGTGGATCTGACACTGCCCCAATACCGACTCCTCATGTACCTGAGCGAACAATCGGGAGCCGCCAAACAACTGGCCGACCAAACCCAGGTCCGCCCTCCCTCGCTCACCGCACTGGTCGACGGATTGTCGAACCGCGGGCTCGTCGAGCGACAAGGCGACCCGACCGATGGCCGGCGCATCCAGCTCGTGGTCACCGCAGCGGGGCGCGCCCTGTTCGAGGTTGCGACCAGCAAGTGCGCCGAACGACTTCACGAGATCGCTGCGTTCAGCCCGGAGCACCCCATCGACGAGCTGGCGTCGTGGGGCCCCAGCCTCGACGCATGGCGCCAGAAACACCTTCCCTAGGACCACCGCCTGTGAACAGAACTACATGAACCAGACCAGCTTTGAGCCCACCCCTCCCCCTGTGGCCGAACCACCGGTCGATGTATGGATTCGCCCCGAACAAGACCTCGGCTGGATTCGCCGCCTCGGACCCTTGCTGCGAACCCATCGAACCAAGGCAATTCTGTCGCTGCTGGCAGCAGTCGTCGCCATGCTCATCGGCGTCACCATCCCCCTCGTGCTGCGGGCCGCGATCGACCAAGCCCTCGACGAGCGGACCAGAGACCTCGAACCCCTCGTCATCACCCTCGTTGTGTTGGGCTCGGCCCGGGCGCTGCTGACGTATGCCTACCGGTACGGGCTGTACGCGATTGCGTTCCGCCTCGAATTCCAGATGCGCACCATCCTGCAGGACCACCTGTCGAAGCAGTCCTTTGCCTTCTTTGACCGGGTGCAGTCGGGCCAGATCATCAGCCGAGCCAACTCTGACATCCGTTCGATCCAGCTGTTCTTGGCGTTCGTGCCACTGATGGCGGTGCAGTTCCTGAGCTTCATCGTGGCCGTCACCATCATGATGAACATCAACGTCATCTTGACCCTGATTGCGTTGGCCCCCATGCCCCTGGTGTTCGTGCTGGGCCGGCACCTCCGCAACCTGTTCTTCCCCCAGTCGTGGATCGTTCAGTCGCGCCAAGCCGAGATCGCCACTGTGGTCGACGAAAGCGTCAACGGGGTGCGGGTCGTCAAGTCCTTCGCGGCCGAAGCCCGCCAGATCGAGGCCCTGGCCAAGTCGGCCCAAAAGCTGCGTTGGGCCAATATGCAGCAGCACCAGGCCCGGGCGAACTACAACCCCATCATCGAAAACCTGCCCCGCCTCGGGTTAGCGCTGGTGTTGCTCTACGGCGGCTTGCAGGTCATCGACAACAACCTCACCATTGGTGATCTGGTTGCATTCAACGTCTACATCGTGGTGCTCCAGGCCCCGTTTCGGTTCCTGGGCATGATCTTGATGATGGGCCAGCGGGCCAAGGCCTCGGCCGAACGCATCTATGAGGTCCTCGACGAACCCATTGTTTTGTTCGACCGCCCAGGCGCCATCGATCTGATCGACCCCACAGGCGAGGTCCGGTTCGACAACGTGACCTTCGCCTATGGCGCCCACGCCATCGGCGGCAGCGACGCCCAGCGCACAACAGCGGTGCTGGAGTCGCTCACCTTCACGATCTCACCGGGTGAACGGGTGGCCATTGTCGGGGCCACCGGCTCGGGGAAGTCGACGATTCCCCGGGTACTGATGCGCTTTTATGACGTCACCGAAGGGTCGGTTCGTATCGACGGCCACGATGTGCGCGACCTCACCGGTGCCAGCCTGCGCCACACCGTCGGCATGGTCCCTGACGAGCCGTTCTTGTTCTCGGTGTCGGTGCACGACAACATCGCCTATGCGCGCCCGGATGCGAGCCGAGCCGAGGTCGAGGCCGCGGCCCGCTCGGCCCAAGCCCATGAGTTCATCTCTGCGCTCGACGAGGGTTACGACACCGTTGTTGGAGAGCGCGGGTATGACCTGTCGGGAGGGCAGCGCCAACGGATCGCTATTGCCCGCACCCTGCTCGCCAACCCGAAGGTGCTGATCCTCGACGACGCCACCAGCGCCATCGACGTCCATGTCGAAACCCAGATCCACAACGCTCTCGACGCCTTGTTGGCCAACCGCACCACGATCATCATCGCCCACCGGATGTCGACCATTGGCCTGGCCGATCGGGTGCTGTTGCTCGACGAAGGACACATCGTGGCCGACGGCACCCACAGCGACCTGCTCGCAACGGTTCCGCGATATTCGGAAATTCTCGATTCGGGATCAGGAGGTCAGCCCTGATGGGTATGGGACCCCCAGCTGGTTCGCCGTTCGCAAGTCCAGGCGGCACCCAAACATCCGCGGCGGCGGGCTTGCCCTTCGCCGGAGTTCCATCTGAGCTCAAAGCCAAAGCCGACGCTGTCTTGGCCCGCGAGCCCGAGCACCCAGACCCCGGTGTTGGTTTCGACCCGGTTCACCACGCCGAGCAACGGCTGACGCTCGGGACCTTGTTTGAGGGGCGGCGCCTGGCCTTCGTGGTTGCGGTCGTGCTCCTCGTCATCGAAACCGTCACCATGCAGGCCGGACCGGCGCTCACCCAGTTGGGTATCGACCGCGGCGTTCGCCAGCTGGACAAGTCGGCGCTCGCCATCATTGTCGCGATCTATCTCGCCATGGTGGTGCTCAACGCGGTCGTCAACCGGCTGCGCATTGTGTGGACGGCTCGTTTGGGCGAAGACGTGATGTACGGGGTCCGGGTTCGGGTCTTTAGCCACTTCCAGCGTCTGTCGCTCGACTGGTACACCGACTCCAAAGCGGGGGTGTTGATGAGTCGCATGACGAGCGACATCGATGCCCTCACCAACCTCGTCACGGACGGTTTCACGAACCTGCTGATCCAGGCGCTCACGCTCGTGGTGGTCACGACGGTGCTGTTGGTCTACGACGCCCAGCTGGCGTTGATCGTGCTGGTCGTGGTGGTTCCGCCGCTCACACTGCTCACCTTGTGGTTCCGTTCGGCCTCCGAACGGGGATACGACGCAGTCCGCGACCGGATCGCCAATGTGCTGGCCGATCTGTCGGAGAACCTGGCCGGAGTGCGGGTTGTCACGGCGATGAACCGGCGCCGCTACAACGCCCAGGTCCACCGCGATGTTGTTGGTTCCTACCGCGACGCAAACCTGTACACGTCGAAGGTTGGGGCGATCTATGGCCCGTCCTCTGAGGCCGTCGGAGCCCTCGCTCAGGCCATTGTCTTGCTCATTGGCGGCAAGGCCGTGCTCGATGGCCGTATCGAACTGGGCGAGCTGGCGGCGTTCGTGTTGTACGTCACTGTCTTCTTCGCACCAATCCAGCAGCTCGTGCAGCTCTACAACACCTATCAGCAAGGCACCGCAGCACTTCGCAAGCTGGCCGACGTGCTCGACACGGTTCCGTCGGTGGCCGAAGCACCTGATGCCAAAGCGCTTCCGGCAATCGATGGCGCAATCAGCTTGCGCAATGTCAATTTCGCCTACTCACTCGACGACGCCACCAGCGTCGAGGTGCTGCACGATGTCAGCCTCGACATTGCCGCTGGGGAGACCTTTGCTCTCGTCGGGCCAACAGGCGCCGGCAAGTCGACCATCGCCAAGCTGGTTACCCGGTTCTATGACCCCAACGGCGGGACGGTGTCGATCGATGGCCAAGACCTGCGTGGGGTCACGCTGGCGTCGCTGCGATCCCAGCTCGGCGTCGTGCCACAAGAGCCGTTCTTGTTCGCCGGAACCATCAGGACCAATCTCGAGTTCGCTCGTCCTGGCGTCACCGACGACGAACTCGATGAAGCCATCGATGTTGTTGGCCTGCGCGACCTGGTCGAGTCGTTACCCGATGGTGTC
>CAYGMW010000252.1:0-4836 GCA_964350975.1 uncultured Acidimicrobiales bacterium
TGTGTCTTGTAGTCGAGAAACTCACGGCGCTTGTTGGTCACAAACCAGCCGAACAGATGATCTCCGAGGACGTCACGCACGAGCGTCGACGTTTCCATGCGATCGAGTGCCTCGGCAAGTGATGCCGGCAATTGCTCATAACCCGCAGCAACCACCTCGGCGCTCGACAGCTGAAGCATGTCGGCGCGAGCCTCGTCGGCGAGTTCGTACTGGTGCTCGATTCCTTCGAGACCCGCAGCGAGCATCACCGCGAACGCCAGGTACGGGTTGCACGCCGGATCCGGTGCCCGGTACTCGATGCGGGCCGAGTCGCTCTTGCCCGTCTTGATGCGTGGGACCCTCACGAGGGCAGCCCGATTGGTGCGACCCCAGGAGATTGTCACGGGAGCTTCGAAGCCTGGAATGAGGCGCTTGTAGGAGTTCACGAGCTGGTTCGTGACCGCGGTGATCTCAGCCGCATGGTGCAAGAGGCCAGCGGTGAACTGTCGGCCGATCATCGACAGGCCAGCATCGGCGTTGGCGTCATAGAACGCATTGACGTCGCCGCTGAACAGCGACATGTGGGTGTGCATGCCCGAGCCTTGGACGCCAGCCATGGGTTTGGGCATGAAGGTGGCATGAACGCCGTGTTCGGCTGCGATTTCCTTGACGATGAGCTTGAACGTCATGACGTTGTCGGCCATGGTCAGCGCGTCGGTGTGCCTCAGATCGATCTCGTGCTGGCTCGGGGCATCTTCGTGGAACGAATACTCGACGCTGATTCCCATCTGCTCGAGGGTCTGGAGGGTTTCGCGGCGGATCGAGCTGGCCACATCGGCAGTGGTCAGGTCGAAGTACGAGCCTTGGTCGAGGGGCACGAGCGGCGTCGACGGGTCTCCATCGGCAAAGAGGAAATACTCCATCTCGGGAGCGACCAAGAACTCAAAGCCCATCTCCCGGGCCCGGTCGAGCTGTCGTCGCAGCACTTGGCGCGTGTCGCCCTCGAACGGTTCTCCGTCGGTGGTGACAATGTCGCAGAACATCCGGGCGACGCGCTCGACGTTTGACGAGGTGTCGAGCTGGAACGAGTCCGGGTCAGGGCGGGCCAGCACGTCTTGTTCTGCAAAGCGGCTATAGCCATCGATCGATGACCCGTCGAAGAACATGCCTTCTTCGAACGCGGTCTCGAGTTCGGCCGGTGAGATGTTGAGCGACTTGAGTTGGCCGTGTACGTCGGTGAAGAGCAGGCGGACGAGTCGCACACCTCGATCTTCAACCTTGCGCAGCACATAGTCGGCTTGACGTTCCATGGGCACATCAAACCTCTTGACCGCGCAGCGTGAAAGGCTGGCGACATCTGGTTCACATTGCGTTCACATTGAAGCAATGGCGCCGAAATGGTCTTACGCGAGCCTTTCACTGGCTCAAACCGGTGGTTTGACGCCTATTTCCAACCCCGAGGAGGACGCAGTGGCGTATCGCGCCGAATACCTGTGGATCGACGGCAGCGTACCAACCGCCGAGATCCGTTCGAAGACAAAGATTCTTGCCGATGGTGAAACCCCCGGCATCTGGGGTTATGACGGCTCGAGTACTAACCAGGCCACCGGCGACAACTCTGACGTTGTCCTGAAGCCGGTGTTTCAATGCCCCGACCCCATCCGCGGCGGCGACAACATCTTGGTGATGTGCGAGACCTTCCTCACGGACCAGGTCACCCCGCACCCGACCAACACCCGAGCCAAGGCTCGCGAGGCGTTCGAAAAGTACGGCGACCAAGAGCCGTGGTTCGGTCTTGAGCAGGAATACACCATGCTCGACCCGAGCAATGGTTGGCCGGCGGGCTTCCCGCCGAATGGTTTCCCCGCTCCGCAGGGTCCCTACTACTGCGGCGTCGGCGCCGTGAAGATCCACGGTCGCGACGTTGTCGAAGAGCACACCACGTTGTGCATCAATGCCGGCCTGAAGATCTCCGGCACCAACGCCGAGGTCATGCCGGGCCAGTGGGAGTTCCAGATCGGCCCAGCCGACACTCTCGAGGTCGGCGACCACCTGTGGATTGCTCGCTACCTGCTCTACAGAGTTGGGGAGAAGCACAATATCGAGATGAGCATCGCGGCCAAGCCCATGAAGGGCGACTGGAACGGCGCTGGTATGCACACCAACTTCTCGACCAAGGCCATGCGTGAGGGCTACGACGCGATCATCGCGGCTGCTGAATCCCTTGGCGCTCCCGGCAAACCCGAAGCTCACCTGGCCGTGTATGGCTCTGGCATCGAGGACCGCCTCACTGGCGCCCACGAAACCCAGCGCTACGACCAGTTCAGCTATGGCGTGTCCGACCGTGGTGCGTCGATTCGTATCCCGTGGCAGGTTGCTCAAGAGCAGAAGGGCTACATCGAGGATCGTCGGCCAAACGCCAACGCCGACCCATACCTTGTTGCTGCGCTCATGACCGACACTGTTGGTTCGGCGCTCGCCTAGTACTGCCCAATAGATCTCCGGATCTGTGAGCGGCCCGGCCACCATTGCGGTGGCCGGGCCGCTCGGCTTTTTGCCCTGTGGCCTCCGACGCGGCAGATTGTTGTAGCCAACTGGACGATCCAGTTGCCGATCAGGGGGATCACATGGCCGATGCCAGCCAGCCAAGAGCACCATTCACGCCGTGGGATCGCCGCGAGTTGCCCGGCTCGTTCAACGTCGACGAGACCGCTCGCCGGGTCGGCCACTACAAATGGATCGAAACCAAGCTGTTCGAGGCCCTCGGTGGATGGGTGGCCACTGTGCCGGAGCTCGACATCAAGCTGCGTCTCGGCACCCACTGCTATCACCATGCGTGGCACGCAGAGCTGTTTCACAAGCGTCTGCCCGAGCTGCGTGAGATGAAGCCCGAGCGCCTGACGGTCCCGCCGAACGACGAAATGGTTGCCTTTGTTGCCGCCCTCACCGAACCCGAGGCTGCGGACCAGACGCTTGAGAAGCTCGTGGGCGTCTTCCGAGTGTTGTTGCCTCACAAGATCGCGGCCTACACGTACCACAAGAACAACACGAGTCGCATCACGGACATGCCAACGGTCCGCATCTTGAACTTCATTCTCCAAGACGAGATCGAGGATTGGATCGACGGCGAAATGCTGGTCCAGTCGTTGATCCGCACTCCTGAAGATGTCGAGCGCGCTGCCAAGCACCAAGCTCACCTCGAGACCCTTTTGCTCGCTGCGGGCGGGATTGCCGGCCCTGGCACGGTGGGCGATGCTTACGACCTGGGCGAGGACGACTGATGGCCAACGTCGTGGTCAGTCCGGCGACGTTCAACATGGTCCACTTTGACCGCGATGTGATTGTCGCCGCGATCGAGGAACTCGCCGCCGTGTTGCGACTTGCCGATGACGAAACCGTCGAGGTCGACATCGACGAAGCCTCACCGCTGAGCCGGGTGCGCACCGACTCGGTCGAACCGATGCGTTTTCACGTCGAAGGTGGTGCCTTCGAAGACACTCGTCGACCCCGTGAGCACAGCCTTGCTCGCATCAATGATGCGATGGGCCGCCTGATGTTCAAGGCCATCGATCGCCGATCGAGCGACTTTGGTGATCCACCGGCCGATGACGAGCTGGATCTGGCATTGTCGGCCGCGTGGGACGTATACACAGTGGGCCGCTTGGCCCGCCTTGGACACCGCGGTCAGCGAAAACGTCGGCTCTATCAGTTCCGGAATCGACATGGTTTCACCGACGCAGCCGATGCAGCCTTCGATGATCTCTGGAACGGGTCAGGGCTCACCTGGGCCAACATCGTCGCCATCTCTGAAGCGGCCCGAGCTGCTCGCTGACCCGCCGCCGGGTCCGTCCGAGCTCGGGCTACTCAGTTCAGATCGTGGGCGCTGATGCCTTCGAGCAGGTCGATCAATGGGGCCTCTGACAACACGCCGCGGCAGGCCTCGGCCATCTCAATCATCACATCGGAGTCGAGATGGGCTCTTGCGTGGGCCTCGCTGTCCCACTTCTGGATGACAACGAACCTGGCGGGGTGGGCGACCGAAACACACAAATCCACGTTGCGCGAGCCGGCTTGGCCCCGGGTGAGCACCACATACTTCGACAAGCTCGTGAGCAAGGTGTCGGGGTCTGAGGCGGTGAACGTGAGCGTCAAGATGGCGAGTTCGATGTCGTCGGACATGTCGGCGAAGCTAACGGCAAATGTCTCAGAGGTGTGAGTTCGGGATCTGCTGGTAGGTTTGGCCACCGCTGATCGGGGGCTAACCCTGTCTCGGCGAGACATCGTGCCGATACACTCGATAGAAGGCTGCGATTTCCCCTGGGCATCTCAGGGCGCCGCCTTCGGCACGGTCACAACACGATGACAGCAGAACCATGACAGCCATTAGCTGTCCCTGACAGGAGCGACTGCGTTGGCGAAGGAGAGAGTCGAACGGGACGAGGAAGATCTCGTCCGTCTCTATCTCACTGACATCGGGCAATACCCGTTGTTGACCAAAGACGACGAGGTTCGTCTGGCTCAAGCAATTGAGGCCGGAAACGAAGCTCGCGTCCACGCCGACCGTGGCGAAAACGAAGACGGCACCCCCTTCACCGCGGCTCGCAAGCGCGAGATCCGACGGCTGGTGCGTGCTGGCGACGAAGCCGAGCGAACCTTTGTGCAGTCAAACCTGCGGCTGGTCGTCTCCATTGCCAAGAAGTACCAAGCATCAGGTTTGCCACTGCTCGACCTGATCCAGGAAGGCAACTTGGGCCTCATGCACGCGGTCGAGAAGTTCGACTGGCGCAAGGGCTTCAAGTTCTCGACGTATGCCACCTGGTGGATCCGTCAGGCGATCACCCGCGGTATTGCCAACAC
>CAYGMW010000253.1:0-4791 GCA_964350975.1 uncultured Acidimicrobiales bacterium
GCGCGGGCTATGTCGGGGTGGGCATCCAAACGCCGGGACCGGTCGATCGCCTTGTTCTCGGCCCTTGATGACGGGGCCGGAGTCGGCGCAGGGCCGGGACGTCCATCAGGAGCTGGCCGCGACTTACGGTCGCCAGCACCGGCACGGTTCGGTTGGCCGCTACGGGCCTTACCAATCGCTGAGCGAACAAACGCGTCGAACCCGGCCAGTTGAGCTGTGGCACGACCAGTCTCACGCAACAGCTCTTCCATCGCGGCCAGGTCGAGTTCGGCGACACTGGCATGTGATGGGAGACCGAGCGACACCGAAACCATGACGGTCAATCTATCGAACAGGTGTTCGTATTGCAACGGCAAGCCCAAATAAACATATGGTTTCTCCGCATCGTCGAGGCCGCGCCCACGACCTGAACCCAAGCCAAATCGGTGGCAGGACGAAAGGCAACTGCGTTCCCAGGGTCCCTGCCGCCTAGTGTCGACGCCATGACACAGATCACCGAGTCCGTACGCCTCGAACGACGGGGCGACATTGCCCTCGTCATCATCAACAACCCGCCGGTGAACGCGCTGAGCCACCATGTGCGCCAAGGCATCGTCGACGGTGTCACCCAGGCCGAAGCCAGCGACGCCACCGCCATCGTGTTGATCTGCGACGGCCGGACCTTCATCGCCGGCGCCGACATCACCGAGTTCGGCCAGGCCCCCCAAGGTCCGTCGCTGCAAGACGCACAGGCGGCGATGGAGAACTGTTCCAAGCCCGTCATCGCGGCCATCCACGGCACTGCCCTCGGTGGCGGCCTTGAGGTTGCATTGTGCGCCCACTACCGAGTCGCAGTCGCTGATGCTCGGTTCGGCCTGCCCGAGGTCAAGCTTGGCTTGTTGCCAGGAGCCGGTGGCACCCAGCGCCTGCCCCGCGTCGTCGGCGTCGAACAAGCCCTGGCCATGATGACGAGCGGCGACCAGATTGGTACCGCCGCCGCCCTCGAGCACGGACTGATCAATGAGATCGTCGACAACCTCGAAGCAGGTGCCGTGGCCTTCGCCGAACGCGCCGTCGCCGAGGGTTTGCCGCTGCTGCGGATCCGGGACCGCAACGACAAGCTCGACGGCGTTGGCCCCGAGGTCTTTGCCGCATTCCGCAAGAGCATCGCCCGCAAGACCCGTGGTTTCCTCGCCCCTGAGTACAACGTCCAGTGTGTTGAAGCCGCAGTGTCGATGTCGTTCGACGATGGCCTGGCCAAGGAACGAGAGCTGTTCGGGGCCCTCATGACTGGCACACAAAGCCAAGCCCAGCGCTACTACTTCTTCGCCGAACGCGCCGCCAACAAGGTTCCCGACGTGCCCCGCGACACCCCGTTGATCCCGATCAACAGCGCTGGCGTGCTCGGCGCCGGAACCATGGGTGGCGGCATCGCGATGAACTTCGCCAACGCCGGCATTCCGGTCACCATCGTCGAACGCTCACAGGACGCGCTCGACCGTGGCCTTGGTGTTGTTCGCAAGAACTACGAGCGCTCGGCCAGTCGGGGCAGCATCACCTCCGACGACGTCCAGACCCGCATGGACCTCATCTCAGGATCGGTCGATATGGGCGATTTTGCCGAATGCGACATCGTCATCGAGGCCGTGTTCGAAAACATGGACCTGAAGAAGTCGATCTTTCGTGATCTCGACGGCATCTGTAAGCCCGGCGCCATCATGGCCAGCAACACCTCGGCGCTGAACCTCAACGAGATCGCAGCCGCCACGACGCGGCCCGAAAGCGTCATTGGGCTCCACTTCTTTTCGCCAGCGAACGTGATGAAGCTGCTCGAGATCGTGCGCGGCGACGCCACCTCGCACGAG
Source organism: uncultured Acidimicrobiales bacterium (assembly GCA_964350975.1). Lineage (GTDB taxonomy): Bacteria > Actinomycetota > Acidimicrobiia > Acidimicrobiales > Poriferisodalaceae > JAADHX01. Next base: position 1,845 of record CAYGMW010000253.1, read on the forward strand.
GTCATCGCCACGTCGATGGCGTTGGCCAAGACCATCAACAAAATCCCGGTGTTGTGCGGGGTCTGCCACGGTTTCATTGGCAACCGCATGCTGTTCATGCGCGGCATCGAAGCCAACAAGATCATCCTCGAAGGGGCCACCCCGGCCCAGGTCGACAAGGTCTTGTTCGACTACGGCTTCCCCATGGGCCCCTTCGCCATGTCCGACCTGGCCGGCCTCGATATTGGTTGGAGCGAGGAGACATCGTCGTCGTCGACCCTGCGCGAAGTCATCTGCGAATCGGGCCGTCGGGGCCAAAAGAACGGCAAGGGGTACTACACCTATGACCCCGAAACTCGGGCGTCGACTCCCGATCCTGAGGTCGAGCAGATGATCCGCGACTGGGCCGCCAAGGAAGGTATTGCCCAGCGAGAGGTCACCGATCAAGAAGTGCTCGAGCGCTGCCTGTACCCGATGATCAACGAGGGCGCCAAGATCCTCGACGAAGGCATCGCCATCCGCGGCAGCGACATCGATGTCGTATGGATCAATGGCTACGGCTGGCCCATGTACACCGGCGGCCCGATGTTCTGGGCCGACACCATTGGTTTGGCCGAAGTCGCAGCCAAGATCGGCCACTATCGCGACACCCTGGGCGGTGCCCACTGGGAGGTGTCGCCGCTGCTGGCTCGCCTGGCCGACGAGGGTGCCAAGCTGTCGACGTTCAGCAACTAGGGCTGGACTTCACGTCGCGGCCGCGGCCTTGCGGACCATCACGACCGACGAGCCACCGACCCGGTTGACAATGGTTTTGACGTGAACGAACCCGTGACGCTGGTAGAGGCCTATGGCCTTGCTGGCGTCACGGGCCGTCAACATGACAGCCGGGTAGAGGTCGTCGCAGCAGCGCAGTAGCTCGGCCAACAAGGGCTCGCCGTACCCCTGGCCCTGGTGTTGTGGAGCGACCGCCATCACCAGTTCGGGCGTCTCGGCATCGATGAACCAGCCCTCTTGATGAGGTTCGGGCGGCAAGAGACGAACCCATGCGGCACCGACCGGCGAGCCATCGAGCTCGGCCACGAGACCAAAGTCGCCTGGCAGGCCCCAGTCGCCGAAGTGACAGAACAGCTCGAAGTTGTCGCGAATCGTCACCGTGGTCTCGCCCGGCTGCTCGTGAGACCTCGATGCCAGAAACACCATGTGCCAGATGAACTCGCCGTCAGCTACGGCGTCGATGGGCCGAAACGTGAGGGACGCTCCCTGGGGGTGTGACGGTTCAGCAAACTGCGACATCCATCCATTGTGCAACCAAAACGAGACGAGGCCCCGATGTCGAAACACCGGGGCCTCGCTGGCCACACACAAACCACACCCGTCACGCCCTCACAACAGGGCGGGGACGAGGGCTCACCTCAGTCGGCGAGGATCAGTAGCCCGGCCCGACGGGGCACACCACAGGGGTCGACTTCACATTGCCCTGCGAGATCGACTCAACCGTGTACTGGCCATGCGCCGCAGTGCCCGTCCACGTAGTGTCGGTCGTCCGAGCAACCCACTTGCCGTCGAGACGGACCTGGTAGGCCTTGGCGTCAGCCACCCCGTTCCAGCTCAGCACCACGTGGCCACCAGCAGAGGTAGCAGTGCACGTCAACTTCGGTGGGTGAGGATCGGTCGGAATGAGCACCTTGCCGCAGCTCACATAGTCCGACTTGGTGTCGCCCGAGATCGACCGCACGAAGTACTCATGCATCACGCCCTTGGCTGGCGCGTGGTCGACGAACGAGGTGGTCTTGGTCGTGCCGAGCCAGGTGCTACCGCGCTTGATGGCATAACGATCTGCGCCAGGAATCGAGTTCCACGAGATCGAGACGTTGTTGCCAGCCTGCACTGCGGAGCACACGAACGGTGGGGTCACAGGAGGTTCAGGATCTTTGGGGATCTTGACCTGGCCACAGCTGACGAAACCCGAATTGCCACCCGGACCCGAGGCATCCACGAAGTAGGTCAGCCACACACCCTGCGGAGGATTGGCGTCCGTAAACGAGGTACCAGCGGTTTGGCCCAAGACGGTGCCGTCACGCTTGACGACATACGTCGTTGCGCCAGCGACTGCGGTCCAGCTCACAGCCACCTGTGAACCATTGGCGACGGTGCTGATCGAACACACCACTGGAGGCGTCGGTGGCACCGGTGCCGCAACCGCGGTGTAGTAAATCGGGTCGATGTCCGATACCGGCACCCGAACCGTTGCTGTTGAGTCACCACAGGACTTCTTGCCTCCGTCCTTGCTGATGCGATAGCTCGCGATCTGCCAGGCCGAGTCACGTCCAGCGACTGGGCCGTCCTTTTGACCGAAGCCGCCCACGAACTTGTCGGAGCACGAGACATGGATCTCCATCCCAGTTGGGTTGGTAGCGCTCGTGCCGCCAGCGTTGGGCAAGAACACGGTGTTGCTGTCGGAGGTGCCCGAAATCGTGGTTCCGTTCACGAAGTTGAAGACAAACGCAGCACCCTTCTTGCCAGGCGATGCCGGCAACTGCAGGGTTCCGTTGGTGATGCCAACCGCGTCTACGCGAGCCTCCATGAACACCTGGCCCGGCTGGGTCACCAGCATCGTGGCGTTGTTGCATTGCATCGACTCGCCCACAGCAAGGGTGGTCTTGGGGCAGGTCACCGGACCAGTCATGAGGTCAGTCACCGCGACCTCCGACAGGGCCGTCGGACCGGTGTTCGTGACCCGGTAACCGAGGGTCACGGTAGCGCCGACCTGGACCGTGATGCCAGGAGCGGTGTTGGCGTCATCGCCGTTGACGGTCTTCACGATCTGAACCGCTGGCGGCGTTGGTGGCACCGGCGGGGTGAACGAGTCGCCGCAGGTCTTCTTGCCACCATCTTTGGAGATGCTGTAGCTGGCGATCTGCCACGCCGAGTCCCGAACGCGGTCAGGGCCGTCCTTTTCGCCGAACCC
>CAYGMW010000254.1:0-4760 GCA_964350975.1 uncultured Acidimicrobiales bacterium
GGTGTGGGGCACCGTCATGACGGTGTCGGCGCTCGAACCAATTCCCGAACCCGAGCTCGCGGCCTTCATGTCGAGGCCGCTACAGAAGCCGCGACCGGCACCGGTTAACACGACGGCTCGCACATTGACATCGCTGTCGGCTTCGAGGAACCGTTCGCCCAACTGCATGAGCATCTTGGACGTGATGGCGTTCAGCCGGTCAGGGCGGTTGAGGGTGATTGTGGCCACATGGCCGTCAACCTCGTACAACACCTCATCTTGTTCGGACACGCGGGTCTCCTGGCTAGATCGTTCAGATGGCCACTGGCTGGGGCACGACATCGAGCTTGCCATGGTTGATCTGGCTCAACACATGTCGGGCGAACAGGTCGCACTCCGCCGCGTGGGGATAACCCGACAAGATGAACGCCGAAATGCCCGCGTCGCGCAGTTCGGCGATGCGGCCTGCGATCTGGTCGGGGTTGCCGACGAGGGCTGCTCCGGCGCCGGATCGGGCTCGGCCCACACCGGTCCACAGGTAGGGTTCGGCATACCCTTCGCCGTCGGCTGATTCGCGCAGTTCGGCCTGGCGAGCAACACCGGCGGACTTGCTGTCGAGGCTGCGAGAGCGGATGGCGTCGCCGGTCTCGGCGTCGAGTTTCGACAACAGGCGATCGGCTGCAGAGCGCGCGTCAGCTTCGGTCTCGCGAACGATCACATGGCTGCGCCAGCCGTACTTGAGGGTGCGGCCGTACTTGGCGGCTCGTTCGTCCATTTCCGCCACGACCGCTTTGACATTGTCGACAGTGTCGGGCCACATCAAGAACACGTCGGCGCCGGCGGCAGCACATTCTTTGGCTGCCGGCGACAGGCCGCCGAAGTAGTACGGCGGGCACTTGCCCGACACGGTACGCAGGCGGGGTGGGTCGATGGTGAGGTCGACATGGTCGCCGTGGAAGTCGACCGGGTTGCCGTTCATGAGTTCGCGCAGCACATGCATGACTTCGAGGGTGCGGCGGTAGCGAGGGTTGCTGTCCATCGTCTCGCCGGGGACATCGCTCGAGATGATGTTGATGTTGAGCCGACCGTTGAGCATCTGGTCGACCGACGCCAGCTGCCGCGCCATCTGGGGCACCACGATCTCGCCGACTCGTACTGCCAACAGCAGCTTGATCTGTTCGACCTGGGGAGCCATCGCAGCGGCGAAGGTCAAGCTGTCGATGCCGAGGGTGTACCCCGAGGGCAACAAGATGTTGTCGAACCCGTAGCGGTCGGCGGTCAGGGCAATATTGCGGCAGTGCTCATAGGTGCTCTTGAGCATCGCGTCCTCGACGCCGAGGAACTCATAGTCGTCGTCGCACAGGGCCGAGAACCATGCAATCTCGACGGGGTCGGCGCTGGAGTCAGCAGGAGTCGTCATGGCAGTGGTTGTCCTTCCGAGGCTTGCACGATGGCATAACAGTCCGTGCGGTCAAGATGGATGGTGAGCGCAGCCTTCAGCGCCGCGAGGCGCTCAGGACGCTGGGTGCCAACAAGGGCGACCGGACGGGCCGGGTGGCACAGCACGAACCCGACGGCAATGGTGGCCCGGTCGACGCCTTCTCGCTCGGCCAAGTCATCGAGCACGGTCAACAGTTCGGGGCGCACGTCGCCGCCATCGGCGAGCCGACCGCCGCCAAGGGTGCTCCATGCGAGTGGGATGGTTCCGGTACGCATGCACCGGTCGAAGGTGCCGTCACGCATGGGGTCGAGATGGGCCGCTGAGAACTCGGGCTGGTCGGTCGCCAACGCGAATGGCAGGTGGGCTTGCAGGGCGTCGGTTTGGGCAACGGTGAAGTTGCTGACCCCGACCTCGCGGATCTTGCCTTCGTCGCGCAGCGCCACGAGGGTGGCGGCGACATCGGCCGGGTGGGCGTACATGTCGGGGCGGTGGATTTGGTAGAGGTCGATGGTGTCGACCTGGAGCCGCCGCAACGAGGCCTCGCACGCCGATCGCAAGTACTCAGGCGACTGGTCGTACGGCACGCCGGGCATGATGCCGCCCTTGCTCGCCAGCACCATACGGTCACGCAGGTGAGGTGAGGCCGCCAACACATTGCCGAGAATCTGTTCGGCGTCGCCAAATCCGGCGCCGCCCCAGTCGAAGCCATACACGTCGGCGTTGTCGACCAGGGTGTAGCCGTTGTCGAGTGCTGCTTCGAGCACTGCGGTGGCTTCGGAAGTGTTGCTGTTCGTGAAGCGCCAGCAACCAAACCCGAGAGGGCCCACTTCGAGAGCGAGGGCGCCGATCTTGCGTGGTTGCGCGTCGATGAGATTGATACCTGTCATTGGGGCGTACGCTAGCCCGCCGACGCCTTGTCACATTGAAGGAGCACCTGTCGTGACCACCTTGACGCCGCCAGCCGGCAATGTCCGCTACGGGATCATCGGATCCGGGATGATGGGCATCGAGCACATTCGCAACATCGAAAACATCGATGGTGCCGAGGTCACGGCCATTGCCGACCCCGAAAAGAGCTCACAGCAGTGGGCCGCTGGCTCGATGAGCGACTCATCGAAGCTGGCGATCTTCGATCACCACAACGACCTGCTCGACAGTGGGCTCGTCGACGCGGTGGTCATTGCGTCGCCGAACATGACCCACAAAGCCGTCCTCGACGATGTGCTCGGCCGCGACGTTCACGTACTGATCGAAAAGCCGCTGTGCACCACCGTGGCCGACTGCAAATCCGTCATCGAAACCGCCAAGGATCATCCCGGTGTGGTCTGGATGGGGCTCGAGTATCGCTATATGCCACCCGTGGCCAAGATGATCGAAGAGGTCCACGCCGGTGCCATCGGCAACCTCCACATGGTCGCCATTCGCGAGCATCGCTTCCCCTTCCTCACCAAGGTCAACGACTGGAACCGGTTCAACCGCAACTCGGGCGGCACCCTGGTCGAGAAGTGCTGCCATTTCTGGGACCTCATGAACCTGATCATCGGTGAGACACCGGTCAGGGTCATGGCCTCAGGTGGCCAGAGCGTCAACCATCTCGACGAGTCCTACAACGGCGAAACGCCCGACATTTTGGACAACGCTTTTGCCATCGTCGAATACCCAGGCGGAGCCAGGGCCATGCTCGACTTGTGCATGTTCGCCGAGGCGAGCAAGGAACAAGAAGAGCTGTCGGCGGTCGGCCATCTGGGCAAGATTGAGGCCTTCGTTCCGTCGAGCAAGTATCGCCAGGGCCTGCGGGCCGGTGGCCGCCCCGGCATTGTCGAAGACGTCATCTCGAACCCCAAGGTGCGCTTCGAGGGCCTGCACCACGGCTCGAGTTATCTCGAACACCTCGACTTCATCAATGCGATCCGCACTGGCGAAGGCGCCGACGTCACCCTCGAAGCGGGCTTGATCTCCGTCGCCGTGGGTGTTGCCGCCCACCGCAGCATCGATGAGGGCCGCCCCGTCACCCTCGAAGAGGTCCTCAACGACCCCAACGCCTAGCAGGCGCCATCCTTCAAGAACTCGAGGAGCTTCTCGTCGTCTTCGAGCCCGAAGCACGGCGAGTCTGGGTCGTGGAGGATTTCCTCGCGCGGGACGCCAGGGAGTGGCACACCGAGCAAGAGCAGTTCTTCCCTCGTGAGCTCAGGAGGCGTCGGCCGCGGCAGGGCAATCCCCCGGTTTATCAAGTCGTCGATGTCATCGATGCTGGTCTCGAACACGGTCCCAGGGAGCCGGTGCTCCAACGGTCCGAGTGCACCCTCCGCTACCAACCCGGTCGGATCGATCTCGACCAGCCGTTCGTCGGAGATCGTGAGCATCCCGATCTCATCATCAATCTTCCCGAAAACAAGCCATCGCCGACTAGCAGTCTTCGCCTCCAACTCCGGTCGCAGTAGCTCTATCGGTGTCACCGAAATTCGCGCGGGACCTTCCGGGTAACGAATGAATACTGGGTGCGCGATTGTGATCAGCTCACCGATAGTGATGCCTGATATCGCTCGCTCCACCTCAAAGATCAGCCCGTCATAGATGAGCGCGCTTGTATCCTCAAGACCCGGTTCCTTCACTAGACGCACTTCGGCAAGCTCCGCTTTTGAACCCACGAGAGTGCCGACGAAAATTACGTCAGAGTCAGCAGCAAGCTCCTCCACATCCGCATGGGGGACGTCCCAGAAGTGGATCTCAGACTGCCCAATACCGACACTCTCGTCGAAGAACCGGCCCTCAAACGGATTGCTGGTCGGCTCACTCTCGAAAGACGTCGGGGTCGACGCCGGTGTTGCCGAATCGGGCCGAGCCTCAGAATCGGCGCACGCCGCGACAACCATCAACCAGGGCACGAGCACCAGAGCTGCCAACGTCTGTGGCGCCGTGGTCATCGACGTGCGCGTTCGACGGCTTCGAAGAGGCGAACGAAGTTGCCTCCGAGCACGTCGTCGATTTCGGTTCCGCTCAAGCCCCTCTCCCCCAGCAGAGCTGCGACCTCAGGGAACTGCTCGTATGAGGTGAGCACCGGGCGATAGTTCGCATCAAGGTCGGTACCGATGGCGACATGGCCGGTGCCGACAACGTCGATGAGGCGACAGATCTCGTCGACATAGTCCCCGAGCGTCGACGATGACACGCCTGATGGCCATGCACCGATGATGCCGCCAGCATCGGCGACCATTCGGGCGTGTTCCTCGCTCAACAGTCGAGGGTGGTCGGAGCCCGGAGCGGCCAGGTGACTGTGCGAGATCATGATCGGCGCTGTCGAGGCATCAAGCGCATCGGCTGTTGCGTCGAAGGTCGCGTG
>CAYGMW010000255.1:0-4741 GCA_964350975.1 uncultured Acidimicrobiales bacterium
CGCCGGTCGCCTCGACCAGCGAGCAACACGGTTCCGTACGCGGCCGACACAATCATGGCCACCCACAGACCCCGGTTCACCGACACGATGATCGGGATGAAGGCCACCAGCGCCAGCAGCGTGATGCCGTTGTGCCACCGGCGTTCGAGTGAACCCCACGCGGCGATCACGATCGGAAACAAGAATCCGAGCCCAGACCCCCACTCGTTCGTGAAGACAAACGGTGCCGTCGGGCGAGGCAGGTCAACACCCAGGAAGTCTTGGGTTTGGGCGAATGTGGGCCGTACGAGCTGCTGGGCGAAGGGGTTTTCGATGACGGCACCGGGGAGGAGGTATTCCATGGGCGAGGTGAAGCGAAGGTCACCCAGGACCATGGCCGCGTAACCGCCGACGACGCCGTAGGCGAAGTAGACCGTTGCCAGCTTGAGGATCCGAGAACGCGGCAGCTCTGCTTCGGTCATGTTGTAGATGAACAGCAGCAGCACGGCGGCGGCCATATACAGCGCCACTCGGTAGCCAATGCTGATGATGCGCAGACCCTCGGCTTGCGACGCCGAGACCAGCACCCACCCCAAGAACACCAAGAACAGCCCGAAGCCGGGTGGCGACTTGAGCGGGGTGCGATGCAGCAACACCCACGCCATTGGTGCCGCGGCGATGATCCAGATGAACGGCGCCACGCCCAGCGCCCACCACAGGGGCATGCCGGCCACCGTCGCGGTCAGGATCCACGACGGGCTTCGTCTTGACGGCGAAGTTCTGAGGCCAGGTGCTGTCACTTCAAATACCCCGGCCGCGACGCTGGATGAACGCCACGACACGGTCAGCTGAGACCAGCCGGGTGCTCACCAGCACCGCGAGATAGGCCCGTCCTTCTCGCCATGACGACTTCAAGGTGGTGAAGGCCCAACGGCGGGCATCTGATCCATTGCCCATAGCCGCGTGGGCGAAGGCGATCTGGCCTTGGATTCGGGCATGTCCCACCGGCTCGGTCTTGAACTCGGGATATGCGGCCAGAAGGTAGGTCAGGGCGTCGATCCGGGTTTGCCAGTTCTCGACGAAGAAGCTGGCCGTGTGCCACAAGATGGTCGTGGTTGCCTCGTCGACGACATCGATGGCGGTGATCTTGGCCGCCCTCAGCAGGTACTCGTAATCCTCGGCATAGGCTCCCGGAATCGCCTCGTCGACATGGCCAATCTGGTCGAGCAGATCTCGCCGGAACAGGAACGTCGACGGATGGGCTTCGGTGATGCGCGACCGGAGAAGGTCGGCGAACTCGATGGGAGCCATTGGAGCCACGCGGCGAGTTACGTTGCCTTGGTAGTGCACCTCGATTGCGCCGACTGCCATACCGCGACCGCTTCGCTTGAGCTGGTCGACCTGATGACGCAACTTGTCAGGCGACCACGTGTCGTCGTCATCGCAGAACGCAACAAAGGTCGACCCAGCAAGGTCGATACCGGTGTTGCGTGCTCCGGCGAGGCCGGGCTTGCGGCCATTGGAGACAACACGAACCTGTCGACGGTCGGCGTCAGATTCGATCGTGAGGTCGGGTTCGGTCTGGTCGAACACCACGATGGTCGTGATCGAGCCCGCGAAGTCCTGCTGGGCAATAGCGCTCAGGGTCTGGCGCAAGAGCTCGGGCCGGTTGCGAGTGGGAACCACCACAGTGACGCTGTCGGCCTGAGCGGGGTTGGCGATGTTCGTTGTTTCGGTCATGGGAGGGTCCGTCCGTGATATCCGTAAGCGCGCGACATGGGCCACGTGAGCGCTGTGACGATGCGCCGGTCGCGCTCTGGCATGGCCTCGACCCACGCTCGGTCGAGTCGCAGGTCAACTCGGCCGTGCTGGAACCGCGATGGGTTTCCCGCCACGGTGTGGGTTGGTGACAGCTCGACCCAGTCGGGGCCAACCAACGATTCCATTGGTTCGGTGTCGAGGCCGGCGAAGTGTGCGAGTTGGCGAAACGACAGCTCCGGCGAGCCAATGATGTCTTCGTAACGCACGAGCTGGCGAGGTGTGCCGAGTGCCCGCAGGCCATGAAGCAGCCCGTTGTAGGTGAGCCATTTGCCGCTGGTTTGAGCCGGGCTGTACCGAGGCATTTCCGCCGAACCGTTGGTGACTTCGGGGCGCTCGACGACCTTGGCCCAGCTATGGGCAACGCCCTGGCTTTCGCGCACCAGATGGGCAACCCGCAGGTCGAACTCTGGCAGCGTCGAGAGCAGATAGGCATACGACACGTGCTTGGTCGAATCAACGATGACCCGGGCCCCACTCACTGACCTGATGGCTCGATACAGCGCTATGAGGGTGTTGGTGTAGTCGGATTGATCCTGGGCTCGGCCGGGTTTGATCCCGGGCTTGACCATGAGTGGGAGGTATCGGTTGCGGTCGATGCGATGGCCCTGTTCGGTGAGCGCGACGAGATCGATCTGATCCCACCCTCCAAAGGCGGTCTCGCCGACCTCAGACCAGAATTCGCACTGGCGCAGTGGCCGAGCACAGCCGCACAGCTCGTTATCGGCCAGTCCACGAGTCCACAGGTGCACGACTTCGCCCACCGATACCGCGTCGGGGTGTTGGCCCAAGACATTGGCCACGATTGTCGAACCAGACCGTCCAAGACCAGCCAAGAACAAGACCTGTATCGGGTCGGTGTCTCGCACGGGGGCTGGTTGGGCTTGGGCTCGGTGGGTGGTTGCCGTCATGGTTTGGAACCCAGCACCAGCCGGTCGACGATCAGGCCGATGCGTCGAACGCTTTGTTCGACGTGCTGGGAATCGTGCGGCGTCACGGTCTGAGGGTTGGCGACGAGGCTGTCCAACAGTTCGCGAAAGTCAGCTTCGGTGCGGGCCAACAGCACTTGGCCGTCGGCGGCCATGCGCTCGGCGAACAACTGCTGATGGTTGTCGACGTGTTCGTCGCCTTCAGGGTCACGAGCGACCACGAGGGGCAGCCGTCCCCACTTGCGGGCCTCGAAGATCGAACCCGGGCCCCCGTGGGTCACGACGATGTCGGCCTTTTGGATCTGCTCGACGAGCTCGTCGAACGCGAAGTACTCGACTGACGACGCTCGACCAGGGTCGGCCGTGGCGCGCTGCACCATTGCTTCGACGCCAATCTCGGAATCGTCGCGCTCGTCAACCCAGCGGTCGAACCACTGGATCAGGCGGTCGAACCGATGAAAGTCGGTACCAACCGTGACAAGGATCCGCCGGGTCAGTGTTGGCGTCGGGGTTGATGTCTCATCCCTCGTCGCGGCGGCATCGCCAGCAACCGTATGTGTGGTGGTTTGGGGGTTCACAGCACTCTCCCGACAACGATGCCCTTGGGGTACAGCGCGCGCTGTTCTTCCCACTGGAGCAAGAAGCGATCTGTCAGCGGGTAACACATCCGACCCGCGAGCGTCTGGGAGTCGAGGCGGTCGTACACCTCAAGGAAGATCGTCGAAACTCCGCGCATCTTCGCGGCGGCGAAAAATGGGGGAGCAACACCAGCACCTGTCGACACAACCGCGTCGGGTTGGTAGTCGCGAATGACTCGATGGGCCAGGCGAAAGTTCCGCCCCAGGTTCGCCACGTTTCGCGTCGTTGGATGGTTCGACCACACGACGCGTTCGTCTTTCAGGACCGACTCAGCGTCAGTCATCTTCGCTGTCACCCACACTCGGTCGTGTTCTTCCCACCACGAGCGCAGTGCCAGCAGTTGGGTCAGATGACCGCCATTGGAGGCGACCAAGAGGAGTTTCATATGCCGATGTCCTTTGTGGGCAGCCGATAGCTACCTGTCGGACAGTCGGGTTCAGATCATGAGTCGATTGTGGCCCTGCAGACCGATTCTGGACCCAGATCGATCGCTCAGCTGGTGACGCCGCGCTGGTCGAATCGGCGAGCCAGCCAGTTCGGGCGCTCGGTCGTGGCCAGTCCGACCACAACGGTTCCGGCTTCCTCGACCAGACTCGTCGCGGTGTCAACATCGGAGCGTGGCGTCTTGCCACTCACACCGACGATCAATGCCCGATCGGCGGCCGCGGCGACGCGGATCCCGTCGGCATCAGTGAGGATTGCTTTGGTGTCGATGATGACAAAGTCGACGAGGCTGCGGGCCTCGTGGAGCAACTGGTGCAGCTTGGCGTCATCGGGCGCCACAGCATCGGGGCCAACACCCATGCCAGGCGGAAGCACGTGTACGCCAGGGGCAATCACCGACTGATGGGCATCGGTGATGAGCAGGACGCGGCGTCCTTCTTGCTGGATAGCGCACGCAACATTGGTTGCGATCGTGGTCTTGCCCTCGTCGGGCCGGGCCGACACGATCGCGATCGATGGGGTCGCCAAGTTGCGTGCGTCGTGCATCAACAGCAGCGCAAGGCGACGCAGCGACGTTGCGGCCGGGCTGGTCGGGTCGGTGACAACAACGGGCTCCTGGGCCGAGCGTGCGATCTTTGGCACGTCAGCCAGCACCGGAAGCGCTCGGCCGCTGGCTGAGGGTGGAGCTGGTGGCGGCGAGTAGTCGTCGTTGGTGCTGCCAGTGGGCGGCTCGTAGGGCGCGAAGAGATCGAACTCGTCGGCGAGTGGGGCTGGTTCGTAGTCTCGAACAGCTCCGGCGACGCCGGCTGCGACGAGGTTCTGTTGCTCCACCAACGACTCGGCAGCGCCGTAGTCGACTGGTGCTGGTGCTGGCGAAACCGACGGTGCTGGTGCTGGTGCTGGTGCTGGGGGCGGCACGGGCGGGATGTACG
>CAYGMW010000256.1:0-4613 GCA_964350975.1 uncultured Acidimicrobiales bacterium
TGCGAAGAGGTGTGCATCCCCTAACCAATGGAGCTCATTCCATGAAGTCAACCCTTCGATTTGGCGCCGTCGCCATGAGCGCGGCTCTCCTGTTCGCTGCTTGCGGCGAAGACACCGACTCTTCGGCCCCCGACACCACGGTTGCCGAAACCACAGAAGCCACTGAAGCCGTCGTCGAGGCCCCAGGAGCCAACATCGTCGAAACGGCTGTTGCAGCTGGCTCGTTTGAGACCCTCGTCGCCGCCGTCCAGGCTGCGGGCTTGGTCGACACACTGAGCGGCGAAGGCCCCTTCACGGTGTTTGCCCCCACTGACGAAGCCTTTGCGGCCCTGCCCGAAGGACTCGTTGCTGCCCTCCTCGAGGACACCGACACCCTGGCACAGATCCTCACCTACCACGTGGTAGCCGGACAGGTTCTCGCCGCTGATGTTGTTGGCCTCACTGAGGCCACCTCGGTGCAGGGCGACACGATCGACATCACCGTGTCAGACGCTGGCGTGATGGTGGATGGCGCCAATGTCGTCACCACCGACATCCTCACCAGCAATGGCGTGATCCATGTCATCGACGCCGTCATCTTGCCCGAGGGCATTGTGCTGCCCGAGCACGGGATGACCGATGATGCGGCAATGGAAGAAGACATGACCGAAGAGGCCATGGTCGGCACCATTGTTGACGTCGCCTCTGAGGCCGGCACCTTCACCACCCTCCTGGCTGCTGCTGAGGCCGCTGGCCTGGTCGACACCTTGAACAGCGAAGGCCCGTTCACCGTCTTCGCGCCAACCGACGAGGCCTTCGCGGCGTTGCCTGAAGGCACCGTTGAGGGCCTGCTGGCCGACCCAGATGCTCTGCGAGCAATCCTGCTGTACCACGTCGTCGCTGGCGATGTTCGTGCCGCTGACGTGGTCAACCTGACCTCCGCTACCACGGTCAACGGAGCCGACGTGTCGATCGAGGTCGTCGACGGCCAGGTGCTCGTTGGCGGCGCGACCGTCGTCGCCGCCGACGTCGAAGCTAGCAATGGCGTTATCCATGTCATCGACGCAGTGCTGATTCCTTGACCTAACTGCGGTTCCCTCCCCGCACTGTTAGTAATCGAACGAGCCCGGAACGCTGTCTCGACAGAGACTGTGTTTCGGGCTCGTTTCGTTGAACTTACGTCGATCTGACCCAGATTCAGACACCCTGTATCGCACCTTTCAATAGTCTGACGCCCGTCTGTCAGGGCGACAGGCGTTCTACAGGGGGAACACAGCAATGGGCGAGGTTGCTTGGCTGCTCATGGCCGCAGCGATGGTGGTCTTCATGGTGCCTGGTTTGGCACTGTTCTACGGCGGCATGGTGCGCCAAAAGAACGTGTTGAACATGCTGTTGATGAATATGTACTGCCTGGGTGTGGTCCCCATCGTGTGGATCTTGCTGGGCGAGTCACTGGCGTCATCGGGTAACAGCAGCATCATCGGCAACCTCGACCGGGTCGGCATGCAGGACGTCGCTGACGCCGACATCGCCGGATACGCGTTCTTGATGGCCTTCGCCGTCATTACCCCAGCCTTGATTTCCGGGGCAGTAGCTGACCGGATGAAGTTCAGCGCCTGGGCCATCTTCGTACCGATCTGGTCCCTCGTGGTCTACAGCCCGGTCGTGTTCTGGGTCTACAGCGGGTGGATCATCGACCTGCCGGCCCACGACTACGCCGGCGGCACCGCAATCCACATCAACGCCGGTGTTGCCGCCTTGGCCCTCGTCATCGTCTTGGGCAAGCGAACGGGCTGGCCCCAGGCAACGGGACGACCCCACAACCTCGTACTCACCATGCTCGGCGCGGGCATCTTGTGGTTCGGCTGGTTCGGGTTCAACGCCGGTGCTGCATCCGATGCCGAAACTGCCGGACAGGCGTTCTTGTCCACCTTTGTTGCCGGTGCGGCGGGCATGCTCGGCTGGATGGTCGCTGAGTACGCGAAAGAGCGCAAGGTCACCAGCCTTGGAGTTGCCTCAGGCATTGTTGCCGGCCTCGTCGCGATCACCCCTGCGGTCACCTTCGTCGGCACGTTGGCCTCGATCGCGATCGGGTTCATCGCCGGTGGCGTGTGCTTCCTGGCAGTGTCGCTCAAGTTCCGCTTCGGCTACGACGACTCCCTTGACGTGGTGGGCGTCCACATGGTCGGAGGTCTCGTCGGCGGTCTCCTGATCGGCTTCCTCGCTGACGCCAGCGCCGGTCCTGATGGCGACTTCGCCACCGAGGGCCTCTTCTTTGGCGGTGGCGAGCTGCTGTTCAATCAGGTGCTCTCGATGATTGCGGTGCTCGCATACTCCGGCATCGTGACCTTCGTGATTGCCAAGGTGCTGGACGCAACCATTGGCTTGAGGGTCAACGAAGAAGCAGAGATGGGTGGTCTCGACGTGTCAGAGCACGGCGAGATCGGATATTCGATGGACTGAACACCAGTTTCATACGATTGAGATCGAACCTGCCTTCCATCTTGGGTCCCAGCGCGGGACACTAGACCTATGGCGGGCCAAAACTCTCAAACACGAACAATGGGTGCATGAACGACTTCGACCGAGTGTCAGCGACCGATCGAGGCCGGGCCGTACGGATTGCGATCGTCGTCACTGCCATGGTGATTCCGGTGGTGGCGGTGTTGTTCGCAATTCGTAGCGAGCAGCCAACGAGCGGCCAGACCGCAGCGACGACCGCGCCCGAATCGGGCCCTGCACCCACATCGGCAACCTCTGCAGCTCCCACAGAAACGTCTGCTCCTGCAGCGACGACGATTGCCGAAGCCCCCGCGTCATCGTCGGCCGAAACGAGCGACGACACTGCACCATCTGGACCTGAGACCACGACATCAGACAGCGCTGCCACGCTGAACACATCCGCGGTGGTGGCTCGGACCACACCGCTCGCCAACCAACCGGGCGCCAATGGCGGCGACGCTCTCGAACCTGGCCAACAAGTGGCCTTCACCGGCGACATCGAGGTCGTCGACGACCACACCTGGTTCGGCGTCGATACCGGTAGCGCTGTCGGATGGGTGGCAGCGAGCGACCTCGCTCTGGCCACCACAAGTTTCGACCGTCGGCCCTGCGCCGAACTTCCCGACGGCGTAGCACCCAACCCGCTCGCCTATCGGCCCGGCACCACCGACGGTGACGCGACCGGAGTCGTCGCCATCGAGACCCACACCGCCGCGGACTGCCGTCGCGTGGTGATGGTGCTTGGGTCGCTGGCCGACGGCGCTCTCGCCGATGCGTTCCCGGCCGATCTCGATGTCATTGACTTCGGTGGTCTCGTGCGCGTCGACCTCCCGGGTGCGGTCCACGCGCCCGAGCTCACCCTTCTTGAGATCGAAGACAACGGTGTTGTCTTGAGCGCAACCCGCGAGGGTGGCGAGACCTCGCTGTTCGTCGATAGCGGAGCGGCGTCGGTCCATGTGTCGTTCCTCGCCAACCCGGCCCGCATTGTCGTCGATTCATTGTCGCTGGACGACGCTCGACCCGCCCTGAGTGATGGTGGTGTCATTTTGGCCAGCTCGACCTTCGCCGACGCCCGCGATGCAGGCGACGGTTCGGTTGTGCTCGTGAAGGGCTGGGCCCGCTTGCCCGGCGGTCTCGGGCAGATTGCGTTCCGCAACGCCCCCGACGAGGGCCGCCCTCCCGAATCCGGGCTTGCCTACGATGCCGTCTTCTCCGGCACGTCGAGTGTCGGTACGGTTCAGCGCAGCTGGTACTTCTACCGCACCGCAACCAGCGGCGATCAGTGGTCGGAGTTCAGCTTCGAGATCTCCGGGCTCGTAGCCGGGGACTATGAGATGTTCCTGGGGCTAGGAGGGGTCGAGCCCCCAGCCGACATCGACGTGCCAGGCATCATCACCATCTTGAACGTGGCCGATCCGAGCTGATGAACACCCCTCCGAAGTGGGTCCGCCAGGCCCAGGACTCGTGGACCAACCGAGGCCATCAACGGCCACCGTTCGCTGTGGTGCCAGGCCCAGGCCAAGAATCAGTGTGGGACTATCCGAGGCCGCCCGATCTTCGACCCGACCAACGCCTGGTCGAGGTTGCCGCAGTGGGCCACACCATTGCTTCGACCCGCGCTGCGATTCGGTTGTGCGAAACCTCCCACGCCCCGTCGTTCTACATCCCGCCGAACGACTGCGACCTCGAACTGCTGGTAGCGCTCAGCACCTCGGCCTCGTTCTGCGAATGGAAAGGCCCGGCCCGGTCGTGGGCGCTGACGACGGCACCGGAGCACCAAGTGGGGTGGGACTACCCGGCTCCCTATGGCGAGTACGCCGCCATCGCTGGCTTCTTGTCGTTCTACCCGGACCGACTCGAGTGCCGCGTTGACGGCGAGGTCGCGACGAGCCAACCCGGCGGCTTTTATGGTGGCTGGATCACCCACGATGTCGTCGGGCCGTTCAAGGGCGGCCCCGAGTCTCGAGGCTGGTAAAAGCCAGCCACCGTGGTGGCTCGGGTGACGAGCTCAAGCCCGGCCTAAGGAGCCGTCGATGCTGTCGTTCAGCTTGGTCCGCTCTGGCTGGTCGCCGAGCACCAGCTGCGATGCTGCTTTGGCGGCAGCGAATACGCCCTTGGCCATCAGCGATGTC
>CAYGMW010000257.1:0-1122 GCA_964350975.1 uncultured Acidimicrobiales bacterium
AAAGCAACGCGCTAGGTCCGTCAAACCCGACCGCGGTAATTCGCATGCACACCAGGCCGCGATTGCCTAAGGTGTGCACAACCGACCAAGGAGGCGACACGATGACTGCTGTGCATGTGACTCGCTCCGCCGGTCGCGCCCACATCGCCCTCTGAGGCCGCCTCGCCAACGCTGAGGCTGCGTGGCATCTCGATCTTTGGCCCACCGGTGAGAGCACTGCTGAGTATTCGAACGCGCCCAACTGGGCCCGATCTCAAGGTGCAACCACCATGCGTCCGAACCCGGACTGGCTCGTCCACGAGCCCTACACCGACGTCGATCTCGGCGTCATCAAAAGCGGCAAAGAAGCCCAAATCAACCTGATCGAACGAACCGGCGACGATGGTAGCCAGTGCCTCGTCGCCCGCAAGCGCTACCTGCCGCGGGAGGTGAAAGCCAAAGGCACCCTCGAGGCCATGGGAGTGCAACGGGCATCGACGTTCCGCAACGACGTCGAATACCGCGAGGGTCGCCAGTTCCGAAAGAGCCGCGACCGCCGCGCCGTCGAACGGATGAGCAATCACGGCAAACGCCTGCTCCAAGAACGTTGGACGGTGCACGAACACGACGTCATGAACCGCTTGTGGGCGGCCGATGTGCCCGTGCCCTACCCGATCGCGTTCGGCGACGACGTGTTCGACCTGCAGTACATCGGCAACATCACCCAGGCCGCACCCCAGCTCAACTCGGCCCGACTGACCAAACCCCAGCTCGCCTCAGCCCTCCACCAGCTCATCTTGGGCTTGCAGGCCCTCACCAGCGAAGGCATCGCCCACGGCGACCTGTCGGCCTACAACCTGCTGTGGTGGGACGAGGTCCTGTGGTTCATCGACTTTCCCCAAGCGGTCGACATCGCCGCCAACCCTCAGGGCTTGAACTATGTGCACCGCGACGTGGTCAACGTCTGCACCTGGTTCGGGCGCCGCGGTCTCGATGTCGACGCTGAGGAGGTGTTCGCTGGTCTGCTCGCGTTCTTGTAGCAGGCCGACCTCAGCGCGGGCCGACCTCAGCGCGGGCAGACAACGTCAGCCAGGCAAACCCGAGCACACCGCGGTAACGCAGGTAGGCCTCGGCGCGTTCGTT
>CAYGMW010000257.1:1222-4599 GCA_964350975.1 uncultured Acidimicrobiales bacterium
GAGTCCATTGCTTCGGCGATGGTCATGGCGATCTGGCTGGCCCGATCGTCGCCCATGGGCGAGTTGTACTGGACCGACGCGCCTCCTGCGGCGATCAGCTCGCCCAGCGTTTCGGTGTCTATCCGGTCATCCACGAGTGCAATTCATACACGTCCGTGCGACATTCGTCACAGTCGCCTCGCTCGTTCGCGCACCACAAACACCATCGCTGCTGCCGGCAGCGCCACGATTGCCATCGCCGAGCCGACCGAGAGCGACGAATCGGCGAGGGCCCCAACCGCCACCGGGGTGGCCAATGCTCCAAGCCGAGACCCAACTCCCATCGCTCCCAACAGTGCACCCGGTCGCCCCGGGGCCCTGGCCGCTTCGTCATAGAGCCGAGGGAACACCGCAGCCACTCCGGTGCCCGCGATGAACAGTCCAACAATCGTGGCCGCACTCCACGGCAACAAGGTGGCAATGGCAATGCCGGTCGCGGCGACGATCATGGTGGCTCTGGCCATGGTGTCGGGGCCGAGGCGAGCGGTGAGGGTGTCGCCTGAGAATCGGCCGGTCACCATCCCGGTCGTGAACGCGACGAAACCGAGACCAGCAACGCCGGCGCCGAGCCCGAAGTCGTCCGCCAGACGAAGCGCAGCCCAGTCACTCGGAACGAATTCGATGGCTATGGCACCAGCGCCCATGGCCGCAAAGACCACGACTGTCGGGCTGAGACGAAACCGTCGTCCACCCGCTGGGGCGTCGGACTCGGCGTCGTGTTCGTCGACCTTGAGTAGTCCCGGAATCACGTAGGCAACCGTCGCCAGGAGTAGCACTGACACCACGACGAGGTGGGTGCGGAGCGACACCGACGTCGCGACCGCGGCCGCGATCACACCACCGATGACCGAACCGAGACTCCACAGCCCATGGAGCCGGCTGATGACAGGCACCGATCGGCGCCCGCTGAGCCACGACCCCTGCATGTTCATCGCCATGTCGGTCAACACATCGAAGAACTGCATGACGAGCAGTGCAGCCACGAACATCCACGCATTGGTCGAAAAGCCAACGACAGGCAAGGTCGCAGCCAAACCCAGCGCCCCAACTGTCATGGTTCGCTTCGTGCCAAACCGGGCCAAGACCGGGCTGACCATGAAACTGCCGACGATGCCACCCACCGAGCCCAGCGTGAGTAAGAGGCCAAGCCGATCGAGGTTGACATCGATCGCGGTGCGGATCTCGGGAAGGCGCGGGATGAACGATGCGAAGACCACGCCGTTCACCAAGAATTGCAGCCCAACCGAGCGAAGGGCCCGGCGATCGACATCACTAAACATCGCCGCACACTAGACAGTGGCTGACCCCAACATGATCATTGCCGTCAACACCGCATCCGGTGCGCCCCCAGGAGACCACATGCCCGCCACACCGCCAGTCCACGTCATGGTCAATCTCGTGATCGACCGGGGCGACGACTCCTTGTTGCTGGTCAAGCCTGACCCGGCGAACAGCGCGTGGACCCTGCCCGGCGGCGCGGTCGAGCCATTCCAGCATCCAGACGACGCCGCCGAAGATCTCCTGGTCGGGTTGGGTATCGGCGACGCCGAGATGTCGATCGCGAACGTCCAGTCGTTCCAAAGTGCTGAGGGCTGGCATCTGACATTCGACTACATCGTCTTTGTCGACGAGGACCCCACCTTGGCAGCCGACGCTGCGACGGCGAGCTGGTTTCACCCCGACGACCTTCCGAAGACCATCCACGGCGACTGGGAGCGCGACACGATCTACGCAGTTGTCAACGACGACGACCTCAGCACCGACAGCTAGCGACGACGTCACACCCCGGGGTTAGGCTCCGGCGATGACATTCGACTTCGACACCGTCATCGACCGGGCTGGCACTGGTGCCATTGCCACCGATTCGTTCCGCGACTTCTTGCTGGGTGCCGATCCCCACGTGCAGCTACCCGTGCCCGACAACGAGATGTTGTCGATGTGGGTTGCCGATATGGACTTCGCCGCGCCCGATGCCGCGGTCGCCGCCATCCAGGCTCGGCTCGATCGCCGGATCCTCGGCTACACCATCAACGACCAGCCGACCTACAACCAAGCGTTCGCCCGATGGTGTCGCGACCGCTACGGCTGGACGTTTGATCTCGATCACCATTTTGTGGCTCAAGGGGTTGTACCGACCCTGATCTCGCTCGTCGAATACGTGTGCCTCCCTGGCGACAAGGTGCTCACCACCACACCCGCGTACCACTGGTTCGAAGAGGCCGTCGAGCTCAACGACATCGAGCTCGTCACCGCGGCCCTGATCGACGACGGTGGTTACCGAATCGACTTCTCAGCCCTGCGGACCCTGGCCGAAGACCCCGCCGTGCGCATGTTCTTCTTGTGCCATCCCCACAACCCGACCGGTCGTCAATGGACCAACGACGAGCTGACCGAGATGGCCCAGATCTGCTTCGACAACGATGTGCTGGTCGTGTCCGACGAGGTCCACTGCGATCTACTTCGCCAGGGACGCAGCCACACTCCCCTGGCCAAGCTGTTCCCCGACTCCGACCAGATCGTCACGTGTATGGCGCCCAGCAAGACGTTCAATCTGGCCGGGATGATGCTGTCGAACGTGATCATTGCCAACGACGACCTCAGGCAGGTGTGGTCCGAACGCGAGCTCAGCACTGCTCACCCCCTGAGCCTTGCTGCGGCCACTGGCGTGTACACCGAAGGCCACGACTGGCTCGATGCGTGCCGGGCTTATCTCGACGACAACCTGGCCCTGGTGGCGTCGCATCTCTCCGAACATGTGCCCGGTGCCCGGTTCTCAATCCCCGAGTCGACCTATCTCGCCTGGATCGATCTGTCGGCGGTGCTGCCCGATGTCGACGATCTGACGATGTTCTTTGCCACCAAGGCCGCAGTCCTGTTGGAGGGGCCGGAGAATTTCGTCGCCGACGCCCACGGTTGGGTGCGGCTCAATGTGGCATGCCCTCGCTCAAAGCTGCAACGAGCCCTCGATCAGATGACGGCCGCAATCGCCTCCGCCCAGGGCTGAGCTCGTCCAGAGCCGAGCTCGTCCGGGGCTGAGCTCGTCCGGGGCTGAGCTCCGGGTCGGCATTGCACTTGACGCCGAGGCGTGCAAACGTGTCCCCATGAGGTGGCCTTCCCCGATTCCACGTTCCTTCGCTGTTGCATTGATACTCGGCCTAGCGTTCATCGGCACCGACGGAGAGGCCAACGCCGCGCCGGACAGTACTGCTGTCAGCGCCGCCAGCAGCACCTCTGGAGCGCGTGCTGTGTACCGCGGCGGTTCGTGGTTCACCGACGTCAACAACAACGGACTCTGGGACGGCTGCGCCACCGACGCCTGCGGAACCTTCGGCGCACCC
>CAYGMW010000258.1:0-4568 GCA_964350975.1 uncultured Acidimicrobiales bacterium
CGCCGGCCCCGAAGTGATCTTGACGAGAGCAACCTCGACCACCAAGCGCGGGTCGGACGCCTGACGGGCGTCGACGAGTGCGCCGCCCAAGGTTTCGAGGGCTCGCACCGTGCTGGCTGCCCCGAGCCGCTTGCCCTGATCGGCCAACACCGTGAGGCTGGCTTCTGGCAGTTCGGGCGGTGGGGCGTGCTGCTGGACCAAGAACAGATCCCGCAGGTGCCTGGTGAGCTTTTCGACAAGCTCGCGCGCGTCGGCGCCGGCCGAAACTGCAGCGGCAACGGCGGTCAGAGCCGCCGCAGGGTCGCGGGCGATGAGGGCTTCGACGAGGTCGTCGACGGGCACCCGTTCGGTGGCGATACCGCCAGCGGCCACCACCTGGTCGAGCGCCGACAGCGTGTCGCGAGCAGAGCCACCACCACGACGAACGACATAGTCGACAATCTCGTCGGTGACGTCGATCTCGGCTCGTGACGCAATGTCGCGAACGTGTTCGGCCATCTCGGTTGCGCCGATCAGCGACAGTTCGACGTGCTGGGTGCGGCTCCGGATGGTGGGCAGCACCTTTTGTGGATCGGTGGTGGCCAGCACGAACACCACATGGCTCGGCGGTTCTTCGAGGGTCTTCAGCAGGGCGTTCGACGCCGCGGTTGACAACATGTGGACCTCGTCAAGGATGTACACCTTGCGAAGTCCTGGACTGCCAAGTGAGGCACTGGCGACCAGCTCCCGGATGCTGTCGACTCCGTTGTTGGATGCTGCGTCGAGTTCGACGAGGTCCATCGAGGTGCCCCGCTCAACAGCGGTACAGGCGTCACACACACAACACGGCTCGCCGTCGGCGCCCAGATTGGTGCAGTTGAGGGCCTTGGCCAAGATGCGCGCCGAGGTGGTCTTACCGGTACCGCGCGGGCCACTGAACAGGTAGGCGTGGCCGACTCGGCCGTCGCGCAGCGCGTTCTGCAGGGCGGCCACGAGGTGGTCCTGGCCGCGTACTTCGGAGAATCGTTGGGGCCGGAATCGGCGATAGAGCGACTGGTAGGCCATGAGGGGCCGATCCTACCGGCACGCTGGGACACACATCTTGACGATCTGTGTGGTCGACACGTCGCGGGGTCGCTACCATTAACGGTTCTGGACGAGGCCCTCTCACGTGGCGGTCGGGTCCCGTGCAACGACTACCCGTGAACCGGGTCAGGGCCGGAAGGCAGCAGCCCTCAGCGGAACTAGTCGTGTGCCGCGGGTTGCCTGGCCGCCTCGTGAGGGGGTCAAGTTCACGGAGAGGTCGCATAGTCCGGCTTAGTGCACCATCTTGGAAAGGTGGCGTGGGGCAACCCACCGGGGGTTCGAATCCCCCTCTCTCCGCCAAACCCCCGATCTGAGTGCTGATGTTCGTCAAGCTGACGAATATCAGCACTCAGATGTTTCCGTCGAGGTTGTCGATTCCGGGTGTCTTCACGCGTCATTGTTGATGTCGGCACGATTGCCGGCATCGATGAAGGGACAAGATCGTGAAGTACTTCGTTCTGCTCGCCGGCTATGGCGAGATGCCCAACTGGGACGAGCTCACACCCCAGGAACAGGAAGCCGACATGGGCAAACATGTCGAGTTTGACAATGCCTGCGCCGCTCGCGACGGGGTGGAGATCGTCAGCGCAGAGGTCCTCGGCGATGGTTCGATGGCCACCACCTTGCGCACCCGAGGCGGCGAGATGGCCATTACCGATGGGCCCTTCGCTGAGGTGGCCGAACAAATCGGCGGGTACTACCTGTTAGATGCTCCCGACCTCGACACGGTGATTGATCTGTGCCGAATCCTGCCCGCGTATGACATCGACATCCGACCGGTTCTCGACGCTCCCTGACCAGGCGCTCGAGGCGGCCTACCGCACTGAGTGGGGTCGTCTGTTGTCGCTGTTGGTCGCGCGCACCAGGCGCCTCGATCTGGTCGAGGATGCCTTGAGCGAAGCGTTCGCGCGAGCAGCGTTGCGATGGCCCATCGATGGCGTCCCCACCAATGCGGCCGGGTGGCTCTACACGACGGCACATCGGCACGTTGTCGGTCGGTTGCGTGCCGAGGCCACCGCGGGCCGCAAGGCTCCCCTCCTTGCGGTTCGGCCCGACTGGGTGCCCCCGGTCGATGTCGGCGACGAACTTGCCGACGAGCGCCTGCAGCTCATCTTGTTGTGTTGTCATCCGGCGCTGCCACAGACGTCACAGTCGGCGCTCGCGCTGCGTCTGGTGATCGGGACACCGACCGAGCAGATCGCGCGGCTTTTCCTGGTGCCGACCGCAACGATGGCCGCTCGCCTCACCAGGGCCAAGAAAAAGATTGTCGCGGCGGGGATCCCTCTCGGAGCCCCAGTCGCAGACGAGTTCAGCGCACGTCTGGATGAGATCTGTCAGACGATCTACCTCGCATTCACCGCCGGGTACGCACCCGGCGCCGGACCCGATCTTCTGCGCGCCGACCTCGCAGCAGAAGCAGTCCGCCTCGCCACGGTCCTGCACCGCGTTGCGCCCGAAGCACCACAACCCACCGCGTTATTGGCGTTGTTGATCCTCCAACACTCGCGGCGCGATGCCCGGGTCAACAACGGCGAATTGGTGACTCTTGCGAGCCAGCACCGCAGGTTGTGGCACCACGACGAGATCCACGTCGGGCTCGAGCTCATCGACAACCTCAGTCCCGCCAAGGGCTACAGCGAACAGCTGCGACTGCAGGCGCTGATCGCGGCCGCGCACGCGAGGGCGCGGGTCGCGAGCGACACCGACTGGGTGGCGATTGCGAAGTATTACCAGGCCCTCGAGGAGCTGACCGGTTCAGCGATTGTGCGCATGAACCGGGCCGTTGCCGTGGCCGAAGCCGAGAACCCGCAGGAGGGCCTGGCCTTGCTTGCGAGCGTCAGCGACGAGCTCCACGACCATCATCGGTTCGCAGCTACCTGCGGCGAACTCGCTCATCGAGCCGGCGACACGGGCCTCGCCATCGCGTCGTTCCAGGCGGCCCTTGAACTGTGTGACAACAACGCAGAGCGATCCCACCTCCGCTCCCGGCTGGCCGAAGTGTCCGCTACTGCATTGCGGAAGCGAAGTTGATTCGTTCCTCGGACCACCAACGTCGACGCCGGTCGAACCGCTCTGTGCCGCCCATGTCTTGCCACATCTTCACGAAGCCGGGGTCGCCGGCCTCGACCCGGCGCCGGACGAACTCGCCACCCCTCTGAATAGAACGATCAAGGAGGCTCAGCACGTCGTCCCGGTCGTCCGGTTCGAGGCCGTAGGTGTCGCAGATCAGGCGAAGTCGGCTTGGTCGGTCTTGGTCGGGCCAGCCCAGGCGTGCGGCGCTGATGCTGTCATCGATCGGGACACACATTCGAGCGAACGCCGCGATGTCGAACACTCGGCGACCCGGTGAAGCGAAGTCGAAGTCCAGCAGACCGACCGCTTGCCCCTGTCGGAAGACGACGTTCTCCAGGCAGACATCGTTGTGGCACAGAACCAGCCCGCCGTTCGGGTCGGCCATCTCCGTGCTCCACGTCCCTGATGTGAGATCGATCCGGGTCGATGCGTCGTGCAGGCCTCTCATCAGCACCGCGACCGATGCAAGTGTTTCATCGCGTTGGGCCCACGGCGGGTACGGGGGAAGGGGCACATCGCCTTCGATGAACTCGAGCCGCTCACGCCCATCAGCGTCGATGGCAACCGGGTTCGAAGCACCATCGAAACCCACGGTGCGGAGCTCAGCGAGCACGCGGTGGATCGACTCGGAGTGTTCGTTCGATGGCCGCAGGACATGTGGTCCGAGGCGTGTGACCGCTCCAGCGTTGGCGACGCCACCGTGCAAGAGTTCCTCGTCCATCGGTTGAGGGTAGTGACCGACGTCGTGGCCAGCGCTATCGACGTTCGAGAACTCGCCCCGTTCATCATGTACCGGCGGTAACGACCCTCATCTGACTACAAGTTGCCCAAGGGCGCAGAGCTAAGTTGACCCGATGGGACACATTGGCAGCGGCGTCACGTTGGACGAAACGACGTACGTACACGAGACCGCATACCTCTACGGCAAGGTCAGCATCGGAGCCGGGTCATCGGTGTGGCCCCAGGTCGTGATGCGTAGCGAGATCCATGAGATCAGGATCGGGGAGCGGTCAAATATCCAGGACTTCGTCATGGTCCACGTCGGAGGGTCCACGCCAACCATCGTCGGTGACGATTGCTCGATCACCCACCACAGCACGCTGCATGGCTGCACGATCGGCGACCGGTGCCTGATTGGTATCAACGCCACGATCATGGATGGGGCCGTCATTGGCGACAACTCCATCGTTGCCGGCCACTCGATCGTGCGAGAGAACACGGTCTTCCCAGCGAACAGCATCATCGCCGGGGTGCCAGCGAAGGTCGTCGGCACCAAGGACAACGGCGCGGCCAATGCGAGGAACGCGGCGTTCTACCACCAGAACGCGATCAACTATGCCGCCGGCGTTGAGCGCATGACCGAGCAACAAATGCAGGCGATCTACCACCGCTCAACACCGAGATGAACGGCCCAACGCCAATCTGAATGC
>CAYGMW010000259.1:0-4549 GCA_964350975.1 uncultured Acidimicrobiales bacterium
CTGCGGGAAAGCCTCGCCTTGATTCTTGACCTTCCCTGACGCCGGTCGGACGTCGGGGTGATTGACGGGGCCGAGACTCGCCTGCAAGGATTCGGCCCCGGCGTCGATCGGCCGCCGAGCTATGGAACATCCGCTCCGACCGGGGTTCCGTTGGCGAAGGGGATAGTGCCCTCACGGTTGTTCACATCACAGGCCATTTCGAGACACACGTCGCGGGGGACGCAAGTGTTCAGGAAGGCTTGTGCATGACCAAGAACGGCAGTTTCAAGAAGGTTGTCAGACGCCACGCGCACGAAACCGGACAGCGCTATACCGAAGCACTGACCAGTCTGAAGGGCGTCGAGGATCGCCTGTTCCACCAGCCCGACGCTGAGCGCTTGGTGGCCCATCTGAGGCACCAGCACGGCATCGATGCGGTGGCCGCGACGAAGGTCAGTCAACACAACGACCACGTGTTTCGCATCGACCGCATCGATGGCGACCCGTGGATTGCCCGTGTGTACCCTCCCTCTCGCCCAAGGGCCGGGGTGGAAGGCGACGCCGCCATCCTGGGGTTCCTGGAACGGCAGGGGTACCCATCGGAGCGGCTTGCGGTCGACGATGCGGTCTCGGAGTTCGACGGGGCTTGCGTTGTCGTCACTCGATTTGTCGTCGGCGAACCTCTGCCCGCTGGCAGCGAAAAGTTCGACATGATGGGCGACCTGCTTGGCCGGCTGCATGCGCTTCCGCACGACGATTCAGCGAGCCGTCCGGGTGGCGCAGGTGGTGACGATCCCCGCCGCGAGGGCAGCCCACGCCAGGACCTGGTGGCTGCACTTTCGTTCCTCGATGCGGTCGCCACGAAAGTCGCCCCAGCCCATCGCGACCGGTTCGAACAGCTCCGAGACCAGGTGCGCTCCGCCGATGACGGCACCGGCCTTCCCGAGGCGCTGCTCCACGGCAACCTCCTGCACAACCCTGACCATGCGCTCGTGACGGACCACGGGCCGGTGGCGATCAACTGGAAGGCCTCGGGACGCGGCCCGCGCGTCGCCGACTTCGCCTATCTGATGTGGGGAGCACCATGGGTCGGAGCAGGCGGCGTCGAGGCAGCCGCCAACGCCTACCGTCGACACGTCGAGTTGACCGACGACGAACTCGACCGTCTCGAGGCGGTCATGTACATCCGACCTCTGTACCTGGCCTGCTTCGACTACCGGCGTTGCGTCGCCAGCGGCCATCAGCCCACCGGCGAGGAGGGTTGGTGGGGCCTCATCGACCCCGTCCACATCAGCACCACCGCAGCCGCAACCCGAGCCGCCCTTCGCTAGGTATCCGAATTGAGCGCCGCTGGGCCAGATGAGATCCGCGACACCACGGCCCGGCGCACGATCCTCGGGCGTGATCTCAACCGAAGTACCGGTTGTCGATCGTGAACACCTCGACTCCGGGGCAAGCTTCGTCCACGGACTGTCCGTCGTCGATCATCGCCTCAAGTTCTTCACCGCCAATCTCTTGCCTTGACGGGCGGATCGAATCCAGCGGCGCCTCGAAGATGCCGTCAAGAGTCGGGTAGCTGAGTACGTTCCCCACGACCGTAGACCCCGGAGGTGCGATCCACCCGTAGGTCCGGCCATCCTCTCCAATGAAGGTGATGCAGCCCGTGGACGAAATTGACACTCCAGGCTCGTTCTGCAAAAGCAGGGATTCTGCGATCTCACCATCACGAAATGGACGGCTCCTCAACGGTACAAGCGCATTCGCAATTATCTCGCTAGAGGACGAGGCCCCAACGGCGGACGTCGTCGGGCTATCGGCTATGGCACTCGTGTTTGATCCGGAGGCCGAAGAGGTGGGTGAAGGCGCTTCTGCGCTCCCGGTTGACCCGCTGCAGCCGGCCAGCGCTATGAAGGTTGCAACCGCCAGCAACCGCTGACTATTGATCGGTATAGACACCAGGTAGCGAGATATCGACATTTTTTGCCGAGTCATCGTTCTCCAAACACTGGGCGTTCTCGCCGACACCGAGGAAGACAACTAGCCATGGGACACCACAAGTTCACCGACATCGTTGGCGAGATCGACGAAGACCGTCGAGCCCGTATTGATGCCATCAAACAAGAAGCCCGCGCTGACGCTGTTGCGTTCAATCTTGCTGAACTGCGCCGGCTTCGTTCGCTCACCCAGGTCGAGTTGGCTGAACGGCTTCAGCGAGCCCAGGCATCGATCTCGGCCATGGAAACCGCTGACGACAACCTGTTGTCGACGTGGCGCGCAGTTGTGGAAAGCATGGGCGGGCGGCTCGAACTCGTCGCCGTGTTCGACGACGAACGCATCGCCATCCCCAACTGAGCCTGCCAGTCGCTATCGAGCACTCCAGCGGACTCGAAAAGCAGCGTGATATTGCGGCGCGACGCTGTGCAAACGTGGGGCCATCGCGGACAAGAACGAGACTTGGTGGGTCGCTCCGTTCGACCTGCCGTTAACGATCAGCATTGACGACTCAGTGTCAGACTCGATCTCGGCGGCCCACCTCGAACAGCTCGAAGCCGGTGAACATCGTGCCGAGGTCCCGCACGCCCCAAGACTTGGCAACTGCATCGCGATCGGCCTCTCGATGCCCTTCGTCGCTCGGCGTGTTCCCGTTGGCCGGTCGTCGACAGATTCACCGACGGCCTCGCGCGTGGTGGGTTGGTAGCATTGTCATCATGAAGCTGTCGCGAATCACGGTCGAGCCAGGGAAGATGGGTGGCCAGCCGTGCATCCGTGGGATGCGGTTTCCTGTTGCGACGCTGCTTGCGATGATTGCCGACGGCATGACCGAGTCAGAGATTTTGGAAGAGCATCCGTCGCTCGAGGTGGGCGACATCTCGGAGGCATTGCACTACGCGTCTCTCGCCGTGTCTTCGCGAACCTTGCCACTCGAGATCCCCGCGTAGAGATCTCGCAGCGGCGTGAGGTTCCTGCTCGACCAGAACCTGCCGTCGGTCCTCGCGTCACTCCTCGGAGCGGAGGGCTGGGAGGCAGTGCACTCCAGCGAAGTTGGCCTTGCGACAACACCAGATGAGGAGGTCCTCGACTTCGCTCGGGAGCACGGCTTCGTCCTCGTCTCGAGCGATACGGACTTCGGTGAACTGCTGTTTCGATCGAACGCATCGTCGCCGTCGGTCATCCTGCTCAGGCGGCACGGAGGTAGGCGGGCGCGATGGCTGGCATCGCTGATTCTTGCGAACTTGGAAAGCGTCCGCGTCGACCTGGAGTTTGGGGCCCTCGTGGTCCTAGAGGAAGCCCGCATCAGAACCCGCTCGTTGCCATTCCAGCCCGACGTGTAGCCGGGGAAGGGCTTGCGGCAGCAGCACCCCTTCGTGCATCTGGTCGCTACTGGCACAGGATCGAGCGAACACGATGGTTCGAACGTGTGCGTCAAGGGTCTGGTGAAGTGGGCACAGAGGGACTCGAACCCCCGACCTGCGCGGTGTAAACGCGATGCTCTAGCCAACTGAGCTATGTGCCCCAGACGTCGATGACGCTGGTGCGTTCCGCAGAACGCTCACGAGAGGGTAGCGGGTGATGCGACCCGGTTGAACCGAAGTTTCCAGCTTTCGAACCCAACCGGCTAGGCGGACCAGTCAGCAACGCGTCTCAGGACAGCGTGCCCTACCAGGCATCCTCGGTGGGCCCCGCGGCGTACAAGAACACGCAAGCCACCGCATTGCAGGCAGCGGCGAAGAAGAAGGCCGTCTCGTAGTTGGCGATGTCGCGCAAGAACCCAATGATGAAGGGGCCACCGGCCACCCCGACCGTGCCGAAGAGCTGGCTGAACGAATAGATGCGCGAGTACTCCCTGACGCCGAAGGCCTCGGCGATCAGCAGTGGCTGCAGCATCAAAACGTTGCCGACGCTGATGCCGAACACCGCGGCCGAGATCCGCAACGCCGTGGGCGAATCGGCCACCGCGATCGCGGCCAACGACAACCCCTGCAAGAAGATGAGCGCACCCGTCATCGACTTGGTTGA
This sequence comes from uncultured Acidimicrobiales bacterium, assembly GCA_964350975.1. GTDB lineage: Bacteria > Actinomycetota > Acidimicrobiia > Acidimicrobiales > Poriferisodalaceae > JAADHX01. The sequence continues at coordinate 3,997 of CAYGMW010000259.1, forward strand.
CACCCGGGTGACCACTACCCCGCCGATCAGGCGACCGCACACGCTCGAAAACGCCATGATCGACAGCACCGACGCCGCGACCGATGTCGACTGACGCTCGCTGGCCAGATTGAACAGCTGGGCCAGGGCACCAACCTGGGCCAAGAACGCGAGCGAGTACGTGACGGCCAGCAGCTTGAACAGCCGGGTGGCGCGGGCCTGGGCGAAGGTCGCACCAGGGGCCACCGTGACGGTTGGAACCTGGACCTCGCCAGCCGGCACCTCGGCTAGGGGCACGCCGTCGACATTGAGCCCCTTGTCAGCGGGCCATGAGCGGATGACCAACCACGACACCGGCAACACGCCGACAACCCATGCCAGACCCATCCACGGCCCGAGTTCGGCAAGGGTGTGATCGTCGGTCAGGTTGGCGATGATCGGAGTGATGGCGATACCGCCGACACTCAACCCGGTCGACGCCACAGACAGCGCAATCGAACGACGGCGGTTGAACCACCGAGCCACGACCGTGGTCGACGGCACCAGCCCGCCGGTGGCGAACGCGATGCCGAAC
>CAYGMW010000260.1:0-4534 GCA_964350975.1 uncultured Acidimicrobiales bacterium
GTGAAGAAGTTGCCCAAGCGAGTCCCGAACGTGGGCTCATCGAAGGATTGAAGCTGGATCAACAGCTCGTTCACGACCCCGGAGATGCCCTCGCCGCGACCACTGCCCATGCCGCTTCGGGAGCCGCCGATGGCATCGATCTCCTCGATGAATCCAATAGCTCCGCCTTCCTTGCGGGCGGCCTTTCGCAACGCCCGGAAGTACGAACGGATCTTGCGGTTGGTCTGGCCGTAGTACATCGACTGGAACGCCGAGCTCGACACAAACAAGAACGGCACACCAGCATCTGATGCCATGGCCTTGGCCATGAAGGTCTTGCCCGTGCCTGGAGGGCCTTCGAACAAGATGCCGCGGCGTGGGGTGCCACCCATCTTGTCCTTGAAGGTCTTGTGGGCCAAGAACAGGTTCAGGGTCTTGACGACCTCTTCTTTGACCGTGTCGATGCCCTTGACGTCGTCGATCGTCGTGTCGATCTCGCTCGGGTGGTACATCACGTGAGGCGAGCGGCCAGCGCCGAGCAGTGGGCCAAGCAGGGCAATACCCAACACCAAGATCAAGATGATCGGAAAGACGTACTCGCTCTGGATGGGGATGTTCGGCAGACCGGGCCACACAGACTCACCGTCAAGCACCCGCCACCACGCCCAGCCAGCAACGATGGCGAGAAGTCCGGCAAGGCGACCAACCCGCCCGAGCCGGCTGCGCTCACGCGTTGCGGCGACATCGGCCATCCCGTCAGCAAAGACGGTTGATTGGGACAGGTTGCTCAACTCCACGGGATCTACCTCCGATAGCAGAGAGTGACCGTCAGTGGCGATATCCGCTGATCTAACCACTCTCCGTGTTGGATGAGACGGTAGACCACTCGACGCCGCTTGCCAAGACGCGACGGCAGATCTTGTGGCTGAGGCCCAAACGTCAGCTAGGACGCTGCGAGCACGGCCCCGACACCGAGCCCGAACAACGCCACATTGCGAAGCACCGAGCCAACCCCGATCGGTTTCGCGTTCAGCTGCCCGAAGCACGCGCACACGGGCGGACTTTCCAGCCTCAGCCCGCGCAGCAATACGACGGTGAACACCACCAGCACGACGCAGCCAACCACTGCGGGCCATGGGCCTGCGACCCCCGAGATGATCGCAGCCCCAAGCGCGAGCTCGCCGAGCGGGACCGCCGGGATCAGCACCGACGGCGTTCCCAAGGCTGCGGCCGCGACGGGCCAGCCGGTATCGCGAACCTTCAGCGCACCCGACACCACAAACATCGCACCGAAGACGATCTCGACGATGACGGCCATGACCAATGGACGCCTAGCCGAAGGTGCCGTATTGGCCCTTGAAGAACACCATGGGGAGCGCCTCTTCGTTGAGGACCTCGAGTCGGTCGACCTTGCCGATGACCACGTCGTGGTCGCCAGCGGCGTGGACCGCGTCGATGGTGCAGTCGATGTAGGCCAGCACCCCAGGCAACACCGGCGAACCCGACGCCGCGGGGGCCCAATCAACGCCGTCGAACTTGGTCTCGATGCGGCTCGCCATCACGCCACACAGCTCCAGCTGTTCGGCCGCCAAGATGTTGACGCAGAACGACCCCGACTCCTTGATGACTGCCCACGTCGACGAAGACTGGGTCGGCAAAAACCCGACCATCGGTGGGTCGAGCGATACCGAGGTGAACGAGCCGATCGCCATGCCCACCGGCCCATCGGCTCCGACACCTGTGACCACTGTGACGCCCGTAGGAAAATGCCCGAGGGTTCGCCGGAACTCGGCTGAATCAATAGCCACTGGATCGGTCATGGGTGGGCTCCGAACGGTCGCGAACGGACGTTGACACTAGCCGAGGTTCGCTTCAGTCAACGCTGGCTGCGATCGCGACCAAGGTTCGCTCGACGATCTCATCCATGGTGGCTCGATCAACGTCCAACACTTCGCCAAGCATGGCCCCGATGCTGCGGACGAGCAGTGACACTGGCGGCCGTTCGCCAGCGACCCCCGCAACGAGTGCCGCGTCGCCCTGGCTGAGCGCCATACGGTGAGCCAGCGAGACCCGCGCCGGGTCACACGTGACGATGCCGTCCGCAACGGCCTGCTCGAGCATGGCGTACCAGTCGCCTGGAATGAACGCGATTGGTCGAAGCTGGCTGTTCATGAACCGGGCGAGGAAGGCCGCCTCGTGCTGATCCTCAACAGCTCGCGCATTGGTGAGCACCAAGCTCCCGATGAACATGCACAGAGGACAATCAACACCGGCGACGAGGGGCTGAACCTCACTGCGCACACGTCCGATGCATTCGCCAGCCGCGGTGACGATGGCGTCCTCGCGGTCAGCAAAGTGGTTATAGAACGTTCCCGCTGCCAGATCGGCTCGCTCGGCAATATCGGCAACAACAAAACCGCCGACCCCGTGTTCGACCACGAGGTCGCGAACCGCTTCGAGCAGCTGACGACGCGTCTCGAGGCGCCGACGTTCGGTTCGGGTTAGCCCCTGCTCTGCACGTTCATCGTCAGCTTCGACCATTGGTTGTTGACAGTAACTGATGCAGGCATCACGAGCTCACCCTGCGTCAGATGCCAACAACACAGAGTCGCCTTCGGCGGCGGCGAATACAACCAACGCAGTCCCACTAGCTAGGTCGCGGGCGTAGGCCACCAGCTCGTCGACTGCGGCGTCGTCACGAGACGGATCGTGGTGGAACAAGGCGAGCGACTTCACGTTGGCCGCGAGCGCGAACTCAACAGCAAAGTCGACGGTCGAATGGCCCCAGTCGGACTTGGTCGCGAACTCAGCCTGTGTGTACTGGGCGTCGTGAATCAGCAGGTCGACGCCAAGACACATGTCGAGCAACTCAGCAGAGATTGTTCCATCGATTGGCTGCTGGTGATCCGACACGTAGACAACTGACACACCGCTGTCGTCCGCCCCGGCCTCGTCAATGCGGTACGCGTTGGTGGGCCCGGGGTGCTCGACTCGGCATGCAGTGATCGTCGCTGACCCGGCAGCAACCGAGGCGCGGTCAAGTTCTTCGACCGCAATGCTGGCACAGACCGTCGAAAACGGCACCGGGAAGAACGGGGGCTTGACCACGCGCGACAGCACGTCAAGCAGGGTTCCATCCTCTTGTGGCGGCCCAATCAGCCGGGCTCGGGCACCCGGGGCCATGATCGGGCCAAAGAAGGGCAGCCCCTGGATGTGATCCCAGTGCAGGTGCGACAGCAGCATCACGCCGTCGAAGGGCCCGTCAAAGCTGGAACCGAAGTTACGCAGACCGGTACCGAGATCGATCACGATCGGGGGCGCCCCTGGAACCTCGACGGTCACGCACGCGGTGTTTCCGCCATAGCGGACCGTGTTGGCACCAATGGCGGGCGTCGAACCACGAACACCGTGAAAGGTCACTCGCATGCTCGACATCCCCCTGAACCACGCTGGCCAGCTGAAACCCGACCAGACGATCATTCACCTTAGGTTCAGTGATGCAACGGTCGTCAAGAGACAGGCGTCACACCGGACTGGCCCACTCGGGCGCCACGGGTCAGGCTTGCACCCGCGACAGCTGGTCCGATACCCGGTGGTTACCGCGGTGATCCAAGATGCCCGTTCGCTCGAGCGCAACCCGCAAATCGTGAGGTCGCGACGCGGCCGCCATTGCGGTCTCGACCGAAATTCGACGCTGCGACACCAGCTGAGCCAGCGCTTGGTCGAAGGTCTGCATGCCGTAGTAGTCGCCTTCGGCGATGAGGTCGGCCAACGACGTTGAGGTTTCTCCGTCAATAATGGCCTGACCAATCCGGCCGGTCATCACCATGGCTTCGATCACCGGCGTGCGCCCCTCGCCATCGATTGTCGGCACCAAACGCTGCCCCAGCGTGCCCTTGAGCGTCGAGGTCAGGGTGGTGCGGATCTGATGGTGCTGCTGATGGGGGAAGAACTCGACGATGCGGTTGATGGTCTCGCTCGCGTCGGTGGTGTGCAGCGACGACAGCACGAGATGGCCAGTTTCGGCGGCCTGCATAGCCGCGATGACCGTCTCGGTGTCGCGCATCTCACCTACCAAGATCACGTCAGGGTCTTGACGCAAGGCGGCACGCATTGCTGAGGAGAACGACTTGGAGTCCAGACCGATCTCGCGCTGGTTGATCGAACTGCGCCGGTCGCGGTGCAGGATCTCGATCGGGTCCTCAATCGTCACGATGTGGCTGTTGCGAGTTTCGTTGATGTGGTCGACCATCGCCGCGAGCGTGGTCGTCTTGCCCGACCCTGTGGGGCCGGTGACGAGCACCAGGCCGCGAGGCTCTTCGGCGAGACGTTGCACCACCCTGGGCAATCCCAAATCGGCGATCGACGGCACGCCGTAGGTGACGTGTCGAAGCACGAGGCCGACCGATCCGCGCTGGCGGAATGCGTTCACACGGAACCGACCGACGGCTGGGTCCGAATGGGCAAAGTCAGCATCGCCCGTCGCGGCGAAGCTCTCGACCACGTGGGGCGGCATGATCAGTTCGGCCAACGCCAACGTGTCGTCGGCGGACAG
>CAYGMW010000261.1:0-4512 GCA_964350975.1 uncultured Acidimicrobiales bacterium
GCCAGAGCCAGAGCCACCTGCGCTATTGCTTCCAGCGGCCGAAGAACCAGACACCGACTCGGTCGCAGCCGCCGTAGCCGCAGGAACTGCATCGTTCCTCGGCCCAGAACCGGTCGAAGAACTCAGGGCCAACCCTGACGACCTCAAGCGCATCAAGGGTGTGGGGCCCTACCTCGAGGCCTTGCTGAATCGCAACGGCATCTACACCTTCCGCCAGATCGCTCGTTTGACGGACCAGGGCGTACGCGACCTTGACACCCAGCTGGAGTCGTTCAAGGGCCGCATCGGCCGCGACAACTGGCTGCCCCAAGCGGCCGATCTCCACACCGAAGCCCACGGCACCGCTGTGGAGTAGCGCCTACAGTCGCTCGAACGTCCAACTCAGCGGGCGGTTGTGCTCGTAGGGCATCGTTCCGTGGAATGGCCGTTCGTCACCGTCAAAAACCAACGGGATGAAGTGACGGTCGCCGGCCCACATGGGCAAGGCGGCCGTCGCCACGACCTCGTCATCGTCGGAGCACGCGTCGAGCAATCGCTGGCGCGGCACCCAGATCAGGGTTCCCTCGTCGTTGTGGGTTGGGATGTCGCCATCCCAGCCGTCGGCGACGAACACGAACCCCAGCCAGGCCTCACCCTTGGGTCCGAAATTGCTCCAAGTGATCGTGCCGCGCAGCTGTAGGGAGGTGAGTTCGACGTTGGCTTCTTCGCGGAGCTCGCGGCGCGCTGACTCGCTGACACCCTCGTCGAATTCGACCTTTCCGCCAAGACCGTTGACCTTGCCGAGATGGTCGTCGTCGGGTCGGGCGTCGCGGCGAATCAGCAACACCTCATCGGTGACGCGGTTCCACAGATAGACCAGGGTGCCGACAATGGGCCGGAACCGTTCGGGGCTCAGGATGCCTTCTCAAGAATGTGAATGCCACAAGCTGATCCCAGACCGATCACGTGGGCGAGTCCAACCTTGGCTCCCTCGATCTGACGGTCGCCGGCCTCGCCGCGCAGGTGGTGGCACACCTCCCAGATGTTGGCAATACCAGTAGCCGAGATCGGGTGGCCCTTGCTTTGCAGCCCGCCTGACACATTGACTGGCTTGGAGCCATCACGATGGGCCGCACCCGACTCAAAGAAGTCGACGGCTCCACCTTCTGGGCACAACATCAGATTGTCGTAGTGCACCAATTCGGCAGTTGCGAAGCAGTCGTGGAGTTCGACCAGATCGAGGTCCTCGGGGCCCACGCCGGCTTGCTCATAGGCTTGGATGGCGGCACGTCGAGTCAGCGTGTTGACGTCGGGAAGCACCTGGCATCGTTCGGTGTAGGGGTCGCTCGTCAGCACTGATGCCGATACCTTCACCGCTCGTCGCTGCTGCTGCGACGACATCGACCGCAGCCGCTCTCCCGACACGACCACTGCGGCGGCTCCGCCGTCGCAGTTGGCAGAGCACATGGGCCGCGTGTTCGGGTAGGCGATCATCATGTCGCCCATGATCTGCTCGAGCGACATTGCCTTGGAGTAGGCCGCCAAGGGGTTCAGCGTCGAGTGAGCGTGGTTCTTTTCGCTGATGCGGGCAAAGAGCTCAAAATCGACGCCGCCGTACTTGTGGCCATACTCCATGCCGACCTGGGCGAAAGTTCCCGGCATGTTTGCCGTGCCGATGCGGCCATCGGTCGCAGCAACCGCGCCCACGCGACCTGATGGGGTCCATTCGTCGGTTGCCGCCTGTGGGGCCGCGCCCAGCAAGCCAACCCCGCTGAGCTTTTCGACCCCGACAGCCAACCCCATGTCGCATTCGCCGGCCTTGATCGCCATGATCGCAGTACGCAGGGCAGTGGCACCTGTCGCACACGCATTCGCCACGTTGTACGCCGGGATGCCGGTCTGGCCGATCTGCTTTTGCAGCTGCTGGGCAAAACCCCCGTTGCCGCGAAGGTTGCCTGCGGCCAGGATGCCAATGTCGGCCATGGTGACCCCACCGTCGGCCAAGGCAGCCATCGCGGCCTCGGCCCCAAGGTCGACAACGTCCTTGTCAGGGTGCTTGCCGAACTTGGTCATATTGATGCCCAAGATCCAGATGTCGTCGCTGTTTGCCATGTCTGTTCCCCCAAAGAGTGTGTGTGCTGATGTATCGGACCGTTATGCGATGGGCTCGAAGCCAAATCCGATGGCTTCGACACCCTTGGAGTCGAGCCCCATCGAATAGGTGGCCAAGCGGACCTTCATCCCGAGGCGAACATGATCGTCGTCGGGTGTGACATTGATGAGGTTGGCCCGAACGCTGGTGCCATCGCAGTCGACCACTGCCGCAACGAACGGCACGTCGACGCCTGGAGAAGCAAACGCAACGATCGTGAACGACACCACCTCACCCGTGGTCGCAACCGCCACCTTCACGAAATCAGTGGCGAAGCACGATGCACACGCGTTGCGGCGATCGAAATAGCGGGCACCGCACGCGGTGCATTCGTTGGCGACCAGATGGGGCTCACCGTCGAGCGCCAGGTAGTCGACCACCGGGATGGTTTCGACGGCAGTTTCGGTCATGGTTCCCCCTGGACGAGCGGACCGCCAGCCCACGTGGCTGACTGGATTGTCATCGTGCCAGACACGGCATCGCAGTTCGTAATTGCGGAGTCCTCGGCGTGCGCAGCGCTGCAATTGACGTTGCCCCCCTCAGGCGTACTACTTTCTTGCCCACTGGGGGACGCTGTGACTGTGGTCACATGCACAGGGGGGAACATGGCCAAGCAGATCGCGATGAAGTTCGGCGAACTCATCATTGTTCTGCTCGTGGTGTCCTTCGCCAGCTTTGCCTTGCTGAGCCTGGTTCCGGGCGATCCGGCCTTCGTGATCTTGGGCGAGAACGCCACGCCTGAGGCCTACGAGCAACTTCGCGACGACCTCGGGCTCAATGACTCGATCTTCGTTCGTTACGCCGGTTGGCTCGGCGACGCAGTCCAAGGCGACCTCGGTCGGTCCTACCGCCTCAACCAAGACGTCAGCACCACCTTGGCCGAACGGCTACCCATCACCATCGAACTCGTCGCGCTCACCCTCATCGTCGGCATTGTCGTGTCGGTGCCCTTGGGCACCCTGAGCGCGTGGAAGGCCGGCAGTCGCTTCGACCGCATCGTCACCACGGCCAGTTTCGGCATCTTGGCGTTGCCCAGTTTCCTGATCGCAATCGGGCTGATCATCGTGTTCGCGGTCAAGTGGGGGGTATTGCCAGCCACACCTGCGTGGGTGCCCTTCACCGAGGACCCGCTCCAGAACTTGAAGAACGTGATCTTGCCGGTTGCGGCCACCTCGCTGGCAGAGATCGCGGTGCTGACCCGGGTCTTGAGGTCAGACATGTTGCAAGTGCTCCAGAGCAACCACATCGAGACTGCGCGAGCCAAGGGCCTGTCGAACCGGCGCATCTTGCTGCGCCATGCCCTCCCCCAGGCCTCGTTGTCCCTGCTGACCCTGATCGGGTTGCAGATAGCGGGCGCGATGACCGGCGCAGTTGTGCTCGAGCAGATCTTTGCGATTCCTGGAATCGGACTGATGTTGCTGGCCGCCATCCAGACCCGCGACCTCGTGCTCGTGCAAGGGACCGTGCTGGTGGTCGCAACCGCCTATGTAGTGATCAACTTCTTGATCGACCTGACCTACCAATTTGCCGATCCGAGGTTGCGTCATGGCTAGATCGAGCACGCCTGCTCCGGCAACGGAAAGCCCCGCGACCGAAGTCGAGGCTCCGGCGGCGTCGCCAGCGCAGGCCAAGCGACGCACCTTCGGGGTCCTGTTCTGGCTCAGCCTCGCGTGGATCACCCTCGTGCTGCTCGCCGCGTTTGTGTCGTCGCTGAGCCACTGGTTCAACTTCGATCTACCCGGCATCAAGGACCCGAATCGCATCAATCCCGCCGAGGCCCTGCTTCCAGTGCGCCACGTCGATGCCTGGCTCGGCACCGATTCGCTCGGCCGCGACATCCTGGCCCGGCTCATTGAGGGAGCCCGCATCTCGGTGACCATTGCCCTCATCACCGTCACCGTCGGCATCGTCGTCGGCGGACTCATCGGTACCGCGGTTGGCTTCTACGGAGGCTGGGTCGAGCGCCTCGCCATGGGGGCCGTGAACGTGTCGCTGTCGTTCCCTGGCCTCATCTTGTTGTTGGGTGTCGTGGCCATGGTCGGCAGCTCGCTCACCAGCCTCACCGTGGTGCTGTCGGTATTGGCGATTCCCGGCTACGTCCGTTTCGCCCGGGCCTCAACACTGTCACTGATGCAGCAGGACTGGGTCACTGCGTCGTCGGTCATGGGGGCCAAGGACCGTCGAATCGTCACCAAGGTTCTTCTGCCGAACGTCTTGTTGACCCTGATCACCTTTGGCCTGCTGGCCCTCGGCGGCGTCATCGTTGCCGAAGGCACCCTGGCATTCCTCGGCTTTTCGATTCCGGTGCCACAAGCAACGTGGGGCCGCATGATCGCCGAAGGCAAACCCGACCTCGACACATCGCTGCACGCCACGCTCGT
>CAYGMW010000262.1:0-4503 GCA_964350975.1 uncultured Acidimicrobiales bacterium
TACGACGAAGGCGCTGCCGAACCTTCGTTCTCATGGATCGGGCCGATCACCATCGTCGAACAGCAAGGATGCGAAGGGGGCGACATCTCGCAGGTTCCATACCGCGAGCAGTATCGCCAGTCGTGGTGCTGGCAGCGAGGTGTGCCCGGCCACCTCTGGACCAACGCAGAGGACTGCTTTGACCGATACGACGCCGACGTCTGGGATCTCGACCCGAACGTCGTCGGCACATGTCTCGGAACCGAACTCCCTATCCCTCGTTGGCAATGCTACGAAACCTTCACGCCCTGACCTTCAGCGGCGGACCGCTCGAACGCGTCAACTAGCCCAAGAAAACTGGGGGTTGTTCCCCATTTCGCGGCTGCTGAAGATCCAGCAGAGTGGACAACATCGCAGCACAGGGGGTGCTGCCAATGAGGGAGCCGACATGTTCGCAGCCATCAACACCAGCCCAACACACACCACGTCACCGGCCAGCCCGCCAGCACGGCCGCAGCGCCACTTGCGCATCGTTGAGCCTCTGGCACCAGCAGCTCGACCGGCGGCTCAGAAACCAGCCGAGATGCGCACCCTGCACCTCATCGACATCGAGAACCTGGCTGGCGGGCCATCGGCTGCTGACCCCCGCCGGGCCCTCGGGTTCTACATGCTCAAGGTCGGCTGGTTGCACAGCGACGTGTCGTACATCGCTGCGTGCGGGCTGATGATGGAACGGCTCGTGTTCGACATCGCCGAGATGCCATGCCGCACCTTTACCGCCAACGGCACCGACGGCGCCGACCAAAAACTGCTCGAACACGCCGACCCAGCGTGGATCGCCAGCCGCTTCGACCGCCTCGTCATCGGCAGCGGCGACGGCATCTTCGCAGACGTCGCCAAACAGGCCCGCCTGCTCGGGGTTCGGGTCGAGGTCGTGTCTCCCCGCAACAGCCGCTCGCGGCACCTGGCCCGCCAAGCACACCAGCTGCACGACCTGCCAACCACCTGGGCCGAACTGCTCAACGTTCGCCCTCGCAAGCTTCCCGAAGCCGCCTGAGCGGCCAGCTCGCCTGGGGCGACGTGCAGACTGTCCCATCGCCCAAGTACATTCGAGCCCAGCTTCCCTCGCTCACTGCCACACGACCGAGGGACCCAATGATCAACGACGCCGACCGGCGCAAACTGTTCGAAGCACTACGAGCAACAATCGGCCCCGAGCCAAGCGAGCTACTGATGGAACTCCTTCCACCAACTGGATGGGCACACCTCGCTACCTCAGCCGACGTCTCCATGCTTCGAACCGACATCGACATCGCCAAGACCGAGCTTCGGATCGAGATCCAAGACGTCCGCACCGAACTCAAAGGCGACATCCAAGAACTTCGGATCGAGATCCAAGACGTCCGCACCGAACTCAAAGGCGACATCCAAGAACTCCGGGGCGAGATCCAAGACGTCCGCACCGAACTCAAAGGCGACATCCAAGAAGTTCGGAGCGAGGTGCAGGACCTTCGAGGTCGTATCGACGGGCTGGTGCCGAAACTCGTGGCCGCAAACATCGCATCAATGATCGGCATCGCCGGCCTCGTCCTGGGGGCAGTATCAATCGCTTAGCAGCAGTGGGCTGCGCTGTCATGTTGCTTCTCGCGGCATGCAGCAGCTCCGACGATTCATCGACGCCGGCAACAACAGCGGCGCCGGACACAGCGGTACCGAGCACAGCGGTGACGAGCACCGCACCGCCAGCGACGGAGCCAGCGACGACCAGCGCTCCCACCACGACGTCGGCTACATCCAGCACCACGACGGCGCTCGGCGTCGATTCGCAGGCCTTCAGCGATCAGTTCTTCGTGTGGGGTGTGGCCCAAGACGACGTGCTGAACGTGCGGTCTGGCCCCGGAGTCGACAACCCGATCGTGGCCACGCTGGCACCGAACTCGACCGACTTCACCGTGTTTGACACCGTCGAATGGGTCGACACGTCACGCTGGCAGACCATCAAGACCGGCGATGTCGTGGGCTGGGTCAACGCAGCGTTCCTCAGGCCGGCTGGCACCCGTCCACCCGCCATAGAGGGCACCATCGTCGCGGCCGTCGAAACCGCAGCCGACGACGTGCAAGCACGCCTCGGCTCCGGCGACTTCGAGGCCGTCGCGGCCTTCATCGACCCCGACCGGGGCCTCGCCATCTCCCCCGACGCCTACCTCGGCGAAGACACCGTCGTCATCACCGCCGACCAGGTCGCCAACGCAGCCACCGATTCCACCGTGATCCAGTGGGGATTCACCGATGGTGAAGGGGTCGCGATTCTCGAGACGATTGCCGAACGTTTCGCTGCCATCTCCGGCGACTACGGCCTCACCAGTACCGACACCATCGGCCACAACATCCGGGTCGGGTTTGGCAATACGATCAACAACATCGCCGACGCCTTCCCAGCCGCCGACGTTGTCGAATACCACTTCGACGGCACCAGCCTGTACGGCGACTTCGACTGGAGCAGCGTCCGGTTCGTGTTCGACACGACAACCCCGGCACCCAACGGGCGGCCATCACTCGTGGCTATTGTCCAAGACACCTGGACCGTGTAGCTCAACTGCTTTCAGGCCCGGCCCTGGTTCAGACGGCGGGTCTCATAGGTCGTGGTCACCACCGATTCGCGCGTCAGACCATGACGACGAAGCATTTGGGCCTGACGGTAGGCATCGGTGGCTTCGCGTTCCAAGCCGCCAAGGCCTGCCAACCGTTCGCTCACCGACTCATACAACGACGCAGCATCATCGACCGCGCCTTGCTCAGCCAGTGCCGTTGCCCGACGCTGGTCGGCCGCCGACCGCAACAACACGACCTGGCGCCTGACCTCACCACCGAGCGTTTCCACCGCACCACGCGCATCAGCCCTCACCTCAATGGGGATGTCAACACTGCCGATCTCGAGATCACCACCGATCCCGACCCACCTGACCGACACCGTTGCCACCTGCTCAACTCCGGCATCGAGCGGCTCAAGCTGCAGCGCAAAAACCACTCGACGTGTCTCGCCACCAAACACGTCGCCCAAGTCGGCGATCACCGCCGGCGGTGTCTCATTGGAGGACCGGGGAACGTCGTTGAGCAACAACACCCCCGTACTCGACGAACATGCCGTGACACGAACCGTGAGGTTCTGCGCCACTACCGACATGAGCTCGTCGAACTCGGCCTGAAACACCACCGGCAGGTCCTCACTGTCAGCAGCCCAATGCGCTCCACCGGAGGCGCTATCGGCCATTGCTGTCAGCAGGGACTCATCGACACCATCACCAAGACCAATGGTTGATGTCGACACACCTTGTCCGAACCCGTACCGCCCAATCTGGGCCAGCTGCACGTGATCGGTTATCCCACAATTGGCATAGCCATCGCTCAACACGATGACCCGGTGCAACTGTCCACCGGCACTCGTCGCCGTATCGAGCGCAAGTAGCCAACCAGCCGACAGATTTGTCGACCCACTGGCAATGATGCGGCCCAACTCGGCGTCAAGGTCAAGCTCGTCGGCGACCGTCGGGCTGAAGCGAACTCGGGCCTCGGTACCGAAGGTCACGAGACCAAGACGGTCACGCGGGCCGAGCTGGCGCACCAACTGGCGCACACATTCGAGCGCGGTGTCGATGCGGTCACCCGCCATCGAACCCGACGTATCCATGGCCACCATCAACGTGACCGGGGGCCGATCGACGACCGGGGCCGCAGCAGCCACCTCGACCATGGCATGGACCGTGTGCCCAACCCCGGTCGCCACCGCCTCGTGATCCAACAGCACTCGTGCTCGCATGCCACCTCCCTGCAACGCATACCCATACGGGCCCGGTGTGACATGGCTCCTAGACCGAGCGCGAGAACGGCTACCCGAAGCTCAAGGTGATCGTCGTGAACGGCGTCGCCGATGTGCCAGCCCCTGGCGACATCGCTGTCACCACTGCGTCGCAGTTGACCCCGCACGACGCGCTGAACGGGGCCTGGATGGTCAACCGGACCACGGCCTGGCTGCCTGTCATCCCGACCACGTTCGGAACGACCTGGGCATCGTTCGGGGTCACTGACAGCGTCACCGATGACCCTGACTGCACTTGTGTGCCGCTGCGCAAGCTCTGCCCCGTCACCACATAGCTGCAGTTGTTGCCACAATCGCTGACCGATAGACCCGCCGATCGAAGGGTCGCAACCGCATCCTGATGCCCCTGTCGCACCACATTGGGCACGGTCACCAGGTCGGCCGACGCCGTGGTTGTTGTCACCACCACAGTTGTGGTCGCTGACGCAGTCGTCGTTGGAGGCGCAGTTGTCGGAGCGACCGTCGTTGCTGGCGCCGTTGTCGTTGGAGGCGCAGTCGTCGGCGCAACCGTCGTCGCCGAAGCGGCAGCGGTCGTGGTGCTGCGCGGCGCCACCGTGGTCGACGCTGATGTCGTCGGCCCCGCCGAGGCCCCCGGCTCGGTCGTCGATGATGGCGTCCAGACGGGCGCGGTCGTCGACGCAGTAGTC
>CAYGMW010000263.1:0-3772 GCA_964350975.1 uncultured Acidimicrobiales bacterium
CATCGGCAGCGATCGTCTGGCCGGGTTTGGGCATTCGATGGGTGGTGCCGCGCTGCTGGGTTCGTCGCTGCTCGACAACACCTTCGTGTCGGCCTACGTCTTTGAGCCCATCGTCTTTCCGTTGAGCAAGCTCGAAGCGACCGATCCCGAAACGGATAGTCCACGACCGAACCACATGGTCGAAGCGGCCCGGAAGCGACGCCGCGAGTTCGACTCATTCGACGCGGCCTACGAGCGTTACGCGAGCCGTCCGCCTCTGTCGATCTTCGATGCCGAGGTACTGCGCCTCTATGTCGACGAGGGGTTTGCTCCGACCGGCCACGGTACGGTCGAACTCAAATGCACGCCCGAAACCGAGGCCAGCGTGTTCGAACACTCCCAACTCGGGCTCTTTGGCCGCCTCGGCGACATCTCGATGCCGGTTCATGTCGCGGCCGGTGTGTTCGATGTGGGTCCTCCTGAGATTGCTCCCCTAGTAGCCGAGGCGCTGCCGAACGCGACCTTCGAACGCAACAACGAGCTCACGCACTTCGGTCCCTTCGAAGCACCCGAGGTCATTGCTACCGCAGCACGTGAAGCGTTCGCCCGGTGACGCAGTCCGACCAGCCAGGCCCTTTTGGCCCACTCGTCGATCAGTTCGACGAAACCGTCGACCGCTGGTTTGACCCACTGCGCAACCATCCGGTGGCGAATCGTGTGATGTATGGCGCGTCAACCGCCGGCGACTGGAGTGCAATCTGGCATGCGTGCGGCATCGTGGCTGCGATTGCCCGCCGCGATGCTTCGAGCGCGCCACGGCTCAGCGCGGTGATGGGCGTCGAGTCGCTCGTGGTCAATCAGGGCATCAAGCGGCTGTTTGGTCGCAGTCGACCCCGCCGCGACGATGTCGAACACGGCCATCACATCCGCCAACCGTTGACGTCGTCGTTCCCGAGTGGCCACGCATCAGCGGCAATGACCGCCGCTGCTGTGTTGAGCCGCGGCGGTCAACGACCGTTGTGGTACGGACTGGGCCTCATCGTGGCCAGCAGTCGCATCCACGTCAAGATGCACCACGCGAGCGATGTTGCCGCTGGCCTAGTGACCGGCGTGGTACTTGGCAAGGTGGCGAACCGGGTTCTCGACCGGCTCACCTAGCGCCTCACGCAGGAGCGACCTGAGGGGCAGGAGCCTGCATCAGCGCCATACGCAGGTCGAGCAAGAGGTCAGCAACCTCGTTCGTGGATACCAATTGGCGCTGGACCATACCTGCCAACCCCTGATCAATGATCCGCAGGGCTTCTTCGACGATCTGGGTGTCAGCTGTTTTAGTCACAAGTACTCCAACGTCTCGGGCGGTCTCAGGATTCCCTCAGCCGCGGTGGCGTTGGGCACAGCGTCGGAGCATCCAGCAAGACGCTGCGAACGTGTGGGGTCACACTACATCGGGGGTGAGACCTCGCGTCCGCACAGGAGTATGACAATCATGTATCTCGCCTAGGGTCTGGGATCGTGAGCAACTCCTTTCCCCTCGGGGTCACCTTTGCCAGCCTTGGAGCCCTCGGTCCTGCGAGCGCACCCAAGATCGCCACCCTGGCCGAAGATCTCGGCTACCAGTCGTTCTGGACCGCCGAGGCCAACGGCACCGATGCGTTCACGTTGCTGGCAGCTGCGGCGATGACCGCACCACAACTCGACCTTGGCACCGGCATCGTGCCCATGCAGATCCGGTCGCCGTCGGTCACGGCCATGTCGGCTGCGACCTTGCAGTCACTGGCGCCAGACCGCTCGGTCTACCTCGGCGTTGGCGTCTCAACGCCGGTTGTGGCCGGCCAGTGGCACGGCACCGACTATGGAACCCGACCCATTGCCCAGATGCGCGAGTACCTGACGTTGCTGCGCGAACTGTTGTCGGGCGAATCGGTCACCTTCGATGGCGACTTCTGGAGCGTGCGTAAGTTCCGCCTGGGCGTGCGCTTCGGACCTCACCGGCCCAAGTTGGTGGTCGCGGCGTTGAATCCGCAGATGTTGAGGCTCGCGGGCGAGCTCGCTGATGGTGTTCTGCTCAACTATCTCCCAGCGCATCATGTCGACGAATCGATCGCCGAGGTGCGAGCCGGCGGCCCGGCCGAGATCTTCGCCTACGTCCATGCTGGCGTGTGCGATTTCGACGAAGCGGTTGGGTCGGCCCGCCGAGACATCTTTGGGTACGCGATGGCCGACGGCTACGCCCGGATGTTCCGCCATGCAGGTTTTGCCGACGAGGGCGACGAGATGCGAGACCGCTACGCCGCTGGCGACCGCGCTGGGGCGGTTGAGGCGATCTCGGACCGCATGGTGCAGGCCATCGACTTCATTGGCAACGAATCCGAGGTGGCGGCCTTCGTGCGCAGCTATCACGACGCAGGCGTCGATCATCCGATCCTGATGCCGCTGCCTTGGGGCCAGGATCGCCAAGCGATCACCCGAGCGACCATGCAGGCCGCCATTGCCCCGTAAATCAGTGCCGGCCGGCGCCGGACCCATCGACCTCGAACCCGAGCGTCTGGCGATGCAGCTGCATGCGCTCCATCGATCGCTGCCCGACGGAGGCGAGGTGGTTGCACGTGCCCCGCTGCAGTCTGCGCTCACCGAGGTCGAGTTCAGTTTCGCGTTCGACGGAGCCGGGTTTGCCCACGAGCCCTTCGACGCCGGCTGGCGGTTGCGACGCCTCGCCACCCTGGCCGATGCCGTCGATCACGGACTGAGGGTGCTGATCGTCGGATTGAATCCGAGCCACGCCGCGGCAGCTGTCGGATACGGATTCGCCGGTTCGAGCAATCGGTTCTGGAAAGCAGCCCTGGCGAGCGGGCTGGTCAGCACAGCCCGCGATCCGGCCCGGGCGGTTGAGGTCGACCAGGTCGGATTCACCGACCTGGTGAAGCGGCCCACGGCTCGGGCGGCCGAACTCGACCCGCAGGAGTTCGTCGCTGGACTGGCCCGTCTGACGTGGGTGGTCGCCCACCACCAGCCCGCCGTGGTGTGCGTTCTGGGCGTCACCGGCTGGCGCCACATCGCAGGCAAAGACGCCATCATGGGCGTTCAGCCCACTCGGTTGGCGCAACGCCCGGTGTACGTGATGCCCAACCCGTCAGGTCTCAATGCGCGCACGAATCATGACGACGTGGTCGAGCACTTCACCACGGTGCTCGACCTCGCTGCCAATAACGCTGCCGATCAATCGGCGGCGGCCACACCGATCGGGCATGACACGCCGGTGCCGCCGATGCCGCAGTAGCCGTTGGGAACCTTGGCCAGATACTGCTGGTGGTAGTCCTCGGCGTAGTAGAAGTCGTCGAGCTCGACGATCTCGGTGGTGATGGTGCCGTAGCGAGCCGCTGTCAGGTTGGCCTGGAAACGATCGCGCGATGCCTCGGCCGCGAGGGCTTGGGCTTCGGAGTTGGTGTAGATACCTGAGCGGTACTGGGTGCCGATGTCGTTGCCCTGGCGCATGCCTTGGGTCGGGTCGTGGTTCTCCCAGAAGACCTTCAAGACGCCGTCGAGGCTGATCCCGTCGGGAACGAACACCACGAGAACTACCTCGTTGTGGCCGGTTTTGGCCGAACACACCACTTCATAGCTCGGGATGGGGGTGTACCGCCGGTGTAGCCAACCGCCGTCGAATAGACGCCCTCGGTTTGCCAGAACTTACGTTCCGCGCCCCAGAAGCAACCCATGCCAAACACGATGGTCTGGTAGCCGTCGGGCCATGGGCCCTTGAGGGGGTTGCCGTTGACGAAGTGGGCGGCCGGAA
>CAYGMW010000263.1:3782-4485 GCA_964350975.1 uncultured Acidimicrobiales bacterium
GGATCGAACACCACGAGAACTACCTCGTTGTGGCCGGTTTTGGCCGAACACACCTCTTCATAGCTGGGGTTCGGGGTGTAGCCGCCGGTGTAGCCCACCGCGGTCGAATAGACGCCCTCGGTTTGCCAGAACTTGCGCTCGGCGCCCCAGAAGCAGCCCATACCGAACACGATGGTCTGATAGCCATCGGGCCACGGGCCTTCGAGGGGGTTGCCGTTGACGAAGTGGGCGGCCGGGACCGCCATGGCGGTGCTGCGACCGGGGAGGGCCTTGTCGGCCTCGACCATGGTCTGCTTGTCACGTCCAAAGAACATGTCTGCTCCTATCGAGAGTTCGTTGCCGATCAGGCAACTGGTGACACAGTGAACACCTTGGGTGCCCGTCGCGTTCCCGAACAGCCGACGAATCCGCCTAACCCCGGGCTGCAGGTGCCAGGTCGCGGGCGGCCTGGACGGGGTCGATGCCACCGAAGGGCATGATCGCAATCGCCGACGTCGTCACGCCTTGTTCGTGGTAGCGATCGATGTGCTCGCGGCATTCTTCAGGCGTGCCATGCACGATCAACTCATCGACCACCGAGTCGGGAATCGCAGCCAAAGCAGCCTTACGATCGCCGGCCTTCCAGTTCGACCACATACCTTCAAGCTGCGCGCCACGACCCAACCACTCGTGGAACGCCGCGTAGACCGGCACATTCAAATAC
>CAYGMW010000264.1:0-4477 GCA_964350975.1 uncultured Acidimicrobiales bacterium
GAACAGGGCGGCGAAGGTGCGCTCGCCGGCTCGGTTGTTGACGGTCGAACCGGTCCAGGTGCCGAGGGCCATCAGTGGTACGGCGGCGAGGGCAATCAGCACCGAGGTCTGGCCGAGCAACTCGGCTTCGGCGAAGATTGCGGTCTTGGCGGCATCGCCCGCGAACGACACCAACGACGCCGCGCCGACGAAATGGCGCCGGTCGAGGTCGAGGTTTCGAATGGCGACGCCCTTCAACGGTCCGCTGGTGCCTGAGAACCCGCTCGACGCGCCGGAGAAGAAGGCAAGGAACGGAGCGAAGCCGGCTCTAACCGTCTTGATCTGGCGCCGTTCAGCGACGATCGACGCAACGAACATGGTGATGATGCCCGCGGTGACGGCTTCGGTCGGTGCGTTGACGAGCAGTGTCGATCCGAGGCTGGCCCCGATCACCACCAGGACTGCGATCCCGGCCGCGGCTCGAAATGGCAGTGTCTTGCGGTAGGCGATGATCTTCAACACATTGTTGCTCGCGAGCAGCAAGGCCGCGAGCGCGACCCCCTCCTTTGACCCCAAGAACAGGGCCAAGGTGGGGACGAGCAGCAGCGAACCACCCAGGCCAGCCGAGGCCGACACGGTGAACGACGCGTAGACGAGGAGCAGCACACCGATGACGGTCAGGACTTCCATGGCCGTCTCCGTTGATCAAGATGGGCCGTGCTCACTCTCCGATGGCGCCAACGCCGAGGTTGCTGAGCGCAGTGTTGAGCTCGGCGAGTTCGCCCTCGACCAGGCCCTGAAGGGCGGCGAGCTGCACGTCGGCCTGGCCGGCCAGCTTGTCGAATACGGCGTAGGACTGCACGGTGGGCCGAGCGTCGGCACTGCTCACGATCGGAGGCAGCCCCCCGAGCTTTTCGAACAGCATCTCGCGGTAGTTCAAGCTGTCGCCCGACGCAGTGAACTCGCGCTGCACCAGTTCGTCCTCGACGGCTTTCAGGTTGGCGGCCAAGGCTTTCGCGGCAGCGACCGCATCGGCACCGCCATCGACGTCGGCCAAGCGGGTCGTCCATGCGTCGATCTGCTTCGTGAGCCCACGAATGGTGTTGACCCCCGTCGCGATCTCCGACAGCTTCGACTGGATCCGCATCAGCAGGTCGAACTGTTCGGCGAAGGCATCAGCGGGCGTCGATACCCGTGGGTCGGCCAAGAGGTCGAACGACTGGGTCATCGACCAGTCGCCAATAGTCAGCTTCGCCTGATAGGTGCCAGGCGTGGCCAATGGGCCCTTGGGCCGACCGTGGAACTCGGTGTCGACCATCTTGACGCCATCGGGATACGTCATGGGCCACTGGAAGGTGTTCATTCCGGCCGCAGCGGTGATGTACAGCCCTGAGCGGTCCTTTTTGTCGGTCGGGATGGTGCTCCCAAATCGCCCAATCTCGTTGCCATCGGCGTCGAGAATGCTCAGCGTCGCGTCGCCTACCGCGTCATCGGTCAGGTAATAGCTGATGCGAACGCCACGTTCGTAGTCTTCGCCGGCGTCGAGGAAGCGCTTGGTCTTGTGGCCAGTGTCGGCCTCGTCGACGAAGTAGGTGCCGCCCTCGCCGATGGTGACGTTGTAGTTCTTGCCGGGGGCCGAACCCTCGAACGCGCCGAACAGGTGGGGAGGTGTGCGCACCGTGTCGCGAGGCTTGAGCAGATGATTCTTGGGGCCCGCAGCCAGCTCGTCGTGGATCTGATGCAGCTGGGTGAGGTCGTCGAGGATCCAGAACGATCGACCATGGGTGGCCACGACCAGGTCGGTGTCCTTGATGACCATGTCGTACACGGGCGTGACGGGCAGGTTCTGCTGGAGCGACTGCCAGTTGGCGCCATCGTCGAACGACACGTACAGGCCGAGCTCGGTACCGACGTACAGCAGGCCCTTGCGGTTGGGGTCCTCGCGAATCACGCGGCAGAAGTCCGCTTCGGGCAGGCCATTGGTGATGAGGGTCCACGACGCCCCGAGGTCGGTCGTCTTGTACACGTACGGTGCGTAGTCGCCCTCCTTGTGGCGGGCGACGGTCATGTACGCAGTGCCCGGGGTGTGGGGCGACTCGGCGATCATCGTCACCTGGGAGAACTTGGGCAGCCCTGGCGGGGTGACGTTGGTCCACTCGCCGCCATCGTTCATGGTGACGTGGACGAGGCCATCGTCGGAGCCCGCCATCAGCACACCTTGTTGGTGGGCCGAGACCATCAGCGAAAAGACCGTGGCGTACATCTCGGCGCCGGCGGTGTCCATCGTGAGCGGGCCTGACACGCCCATGGTGTCGGGGTCGGCATAGGTGAGATCGCCGCTGATGGCGTCCCAGCTATGGCCCTCGTTGGTGGTCTTGAACACCTTGTTGCCCGCGGCGTACAAGACGTTGCTGTCCTGGGGCGAAAACACAATCGGATAGGTCCACTGGAAGCGCACTTCGGCGGTGTTGCCGTCGTGGTAGGCCTCGGGCCACACGCTGACGAGCTGGTTCTGTTTGGTCTTGTGGTCGTATCGCTGTAGGGCATCGCCCGCACCGGGGGAGCTGCCGATCGCGCCCACGTAGACGATGTTGTGGTCGTCGGGTTTTGGTGCGACATAGCCGGACTCGGCGGTGCCTGGTGCGTAGCAATGCGACCAGCTGATGGCGCCAATTCCGGTCCGGCTCGGTACCGCGATCGACGAGTTGTCCTGCTGCGATCCGTACACCATGTAGGGGTACTGGTTGTCGGTGGCGACATGGTAGAACTGCGCCGTCATCTGGTTGTAGATGGTTGACCACGACTTGCCGGCATTGAGCGACACCCAGGCGCCGCCGTCGTCGCACCCAATCATGCGGTCCGGGTTCTTGGGGTCGATCCACAAGGCGTGGTTGTCGCCGTGTGGGGTGCCGAACTCGGTGAAGGTCTTGCCGCCGTCGATCGACTTCCACGCGCTCATGTTCATGACATAGACGGTGTCGGGGTCGGTGGGGTGGGCAATGACGTGTTCGTAGTACCAGGGCCGCCAGCCCAGGTTCGGGTCGGACGACACCTTCTCCCAGTTACGGCCGTGATCGTCGCTGCGGTACAGGCCACGCTTGCGGCCCTCGGCTTCGATCATCGCGAACACTCGGCCGGGCTGGGCATGTGATGCCGACACACCGATCTTGCCCAGCAGACCTTCGGGCATACCGGGAGCCGTCGAGATGTTCTCCCACGTGGTGCCGCCGTCGAGCGATCGCCACAGGCCACAGTCGGGTCCGCCGCTGTTGATCGACCAGAAGTTGCGGCGGGCCTGCCAGATGGTGGCGAAGATGATGCGTGGGTTGTTGGGGTCGAGCGACACATCGACTGCGCCGGCGCCGCTGCTGACGTGCAACACGAGCTCCCAGGTTTCGCCGCCGTCGGTGGAGCGGTACAGGCCCCGCTCTGGGTTGTCCTTCGACATATGACCAAGCGCGGCGACGTAGACAACGTCGGGGTTCGTGGGATGCACCCGGATCTCGCCGATGTGGCGCGTCTCAGTGAGGCCCATATGGCGCCAGGTCACACCTGCGTCGGTCGACTTATAGACGCCATCGCCATGGGTGACGTCGATGCGGATGGTCGACTCGCCGGTCCCGGCGTAGATGACGTTGCCGTCAGACGGGGCAACGGCCAGGGCGCCAATCGAGCCCGACGTGAAGAAACCGTCAGACACGTTCTCCCAGTACTGGCCCGCGTCGTCGGACTTCCACACACCTCCGGCGCAGGCGCCGAAGTAGAACACGTTCTGCTTCACCGGGTCAGCGGCGACCGCAACGACACGTCCGCCGCGGGTGGGGCCGATGTTGCGGTAGCGGACCTTGCTCAACAACTGTGGGTCGACAACGCTCATGGGTGCTCCTCTGGGACGGGTTCGTGCGATTCTGCCTTATAGATCAGCCCACCGCGTAGTCGTCGCCATAGAACTTGGCCGTGGTTCGAGTGTGGAAGGCCAGAACCTTGATCGGGTCGTACTTCGGGTTGGCGATTCCGGGCAGCACCTCGAGCATGTCGTCGGCCGGCAGGTAGGCCGCCAGCGGGAAGCTGACTCGGGCCCGGAGAGCATCGTTCGGGTCGCGAGGTGGGCTGACCCGATGGGTGGTGGACGGCAAGATGTCGTTCGAGATCCGCTGGAGGTAATCGCCGGTGTTGAGGATGATTGATCCGGCCGGGGCGTTCATCCGCACCCACTTGCCACTGCGGACCAAGACCTGCAGGCCCTCGACGCTCGGTGCGGGCAACAGCGTGAAGAGGTCGACGTCCTCGTGGCCGAGCAGGCGCCCGGCCCGTCGACCGAGCTCGTCGGCCGACATTGGTGCGTAGTAGTTGAGGCGTTGACCAAACTCTGGGGTCGCGAGCCGGTCGGCGAAGGTGTCGGGGTCGCAGCCGAGATAGGTCAAGATCGCGGCCATGATGGGCCCGAACAGGGGTGTCTGGGCTTCGATCAGGCGCCGAAACAGGGGCTCGTGTGACG
>CAYGMW010000265.1:0-4476 GCA_964350975.1 uncultured Acidimicrobiales bacterium
GCATCAGCTGAGCCTGCTCGGCCAGATCTAGATCGACTCCGACGCGTCGGCCGCGGCCTCGGCGGCGTCGCGGCCATCGTTGCTCGACACCGCGGCCGCTGCGACGAGGTCGTCGAAGATGGCCGGCGGCTCGCGCCATGGCTCGGGTGGTGAGCCGGCGCCGGCTGCGTTGATTGCCGCCCACACTCGCCTCGGGGTACACGGCATGTCGAGATGGCGGATACCAAGGTGCGACACCGCGTCGATCACCGCGTTCTGGATGGCTGGGGTGGCGCCGATCGTTGCGGCCTCACCAATGCCCTTGGCACCCAGTGGGTTCAGCGGGGTCGGGGTGACCGTGTGGTGGGCCTCAAATGACGAGAACTCCGCGGCCGACGGGATGGCGTAGTCCATCAACGATGCCGTGACCGGGTTACCCATGTCGTCGTAGAGCACTTCTTCGAACAGGGCCTGGGCAGCACCTTGGGCAATACCGCCGTGCTGCTGACCTTCATAGACGAGTTCGTTGATGACCGTGCCAGCATCGTCGACGCCGATATGGCGGAGCATCGTCACCTCGCCGGTGTCGAGATCGACCTCCACGACAGATATGTGGGTGCCGAACGGGAAGGTGCCATTGGCTTGTTTGAAGTCGATCTCGGCTGCCAGCTTGGTGTCGCGTTCGGCCGCAGCAGCCGCCAGCTGGCCCCAGTCGAGGGCCCGAGCGGGCACCCCGGCCACACCAACAGTTCCGCTCTCGGTATCGACCACGATGTCTTCGACATTGGCTTCGAGGAGTTCGGCGGCAAGCTCACGCCCCGCCAAAACAACCTGTTCGGTGGCTTCGCTGATGGCCGAACCAGCCAACTGCAACGACCGAGAACCGCCCGTGCCGCCACCGGTTCGAACCTTGTCGGTGTCGGACTGAACGAGCCGGATCTTGTCGACATCGATGCCGGTTTGGGCCGACACCAACATCGCGTAGCTGATCTGGTGACCCTGGCCGTGAGCTGACGTGCCAGCGTGCATGGTGGCCGTGCCGTCGGGGTGAATATCGAGGGCCCCAAACTCCGAACCGCCGCCACCAGAAGTGACCTCTACATAGGACGCCACGCCGATACCGAGCTGGACGCGGTCGCCGTTGACTCGACGACGAGCCTGTTCGGCACGAAGCTCGTCATAGCCAGCCAAGCTAGCCGCGGTGTCGAGGGTGGCGGCGTAGTCGCCGGTGTCGTAGGTGACGCCGGTGAGGGTGGTGAACGGGAACTGATCGGGCCGCAAGAAGTTGCGCTTGCGAAGCTCGAGTGGATCGATGGTCATCTCGATCGCGGCCTGATCGACAAGGCGTTCGAGCAAGGCTGCGGCTTCAGGACGGCCCGCGCCGCGGTAGGCACCAGTGGGGGTCGTATTGGTGATGGCCACCGCAAGATCGAACCGGATGGCGTCGAAGTCATAAGTACCGTGCGACATGCGCTTGGTGCCAGCGGGCAACATGGCGCCCACGTTCGGATACGCGCCCGCATCGCCAACGAGACGGACCCGCATGCCGGTGAAGGTGCCGTCGTTGCGCACGCCCAGTTCGGCGTACTGCACCTGGGCTCGCGAATGCACGAGCGCCACCATGCTCTCGCTGCGAGTCTCGGTCCACGTCACCGGTCGACCGATATGTGTCGCGGCCGCAGCGACGGCAGAGTTCTCGTGACAAATGCCCGCCTTGGCGCCGAACCCACCACCGACATGCGGTGTGATGACCCGGATGTCGCGCTTGGAAATGCCAAGAGCGCTCGCCATTTGCCCCTGCAGCATGTGAGGCATCTGGTTCGCCCCGTAGAACACGATACGGTCGGGGTCGCCAGCTGGATGCCCGGCCGGGATCGAGGCGCACGAGTTGGGTTCGATCGGCACCGCCGAGACTCGCTGGTTGACGAATCGGCCCCGCACAATATGGTCGGCGTCGCCGAACACGTCGACGTCTGGGTCGACGGCCGACAGCGCAATATTGCGTTCAATACCGTCGAAGATCGCAGCCGCGTCGAAACTGGCCTCAGGGTCGACTACCGCGTCGAGAGGCTCGGTGTCGATGATGACGAGTTCGGCCGCATCGACAGCTTGGGCCAGGGTTTCGGCCAGCACCATCACGATCGCCTCGCCGACATAACGAACGGTGTCACCAGCAAGTGGGCGCCTCGCGAACGCCGGGCCAACCGGAACGAAACCCTGGTGGGGCGCAACGCCGAGGGTGTCTGCGGTCAAAACTGCCACGACACCGGGAGCCGCCAACGCGTCATCGATGTCGATCGACACGATTCGGGCGTGGGCGTCGACCGAGCGGATGAAATGGGCGTGGACCACATCGGCAAGCTTGAGGTCGGCCACATACGTGCCGCCAACGGTCAACAGCTCCGGGTCTTCAGTGCGCGCCACCCGGTTTCCAAGAATCGATCCAGCCATCGTCCGACTCTAAGGGACCGAACAGCGGTACCAACGAACGACGAGGCGTTAGTGTGCCGACGTGGCTCACGACCAGATCACGTACGCCGAGTTCGGTCAGTGGTACGACCGCTACCGGGCCGTCGTGCTTGAGCCCGCCCTCGCCCGCGTGGGTTCGCTGCTCGACGCAGAGTTGGCCGATGTGTTGTCTGACCGCGACCTCACGCGCCTGCGCCGCGGACCGGGTCGGGTGAAGTCCAAACGGCGCACGTGGCGCAAGATCCACCAGCCCCGCTACGAAGGTCGGGTTCGCACCCTCGACGACATCCCACTGGTCATCGACGATCTCATTGGTGTGCGGATCACCGCCACGAACCTGCGCGACATCGAGATGGTGCAAACGGCCCTCGAATCACTGCCTCACAGCGCCCGCGACAACGACCTGTGCATCGACCCGTCAACCGAACGTGACTATGTCGTACGACCCAAGGAATCGGGCTATCGGGGGTGGCATGTCAACCTCGCTACGGCCGTCAACGGTGACGATGGCACACCAGTATCGGTCACGTGCGAGCTCCAGGTCCGCACCTTGCTTCAGGACAGTTGGGGCGAGCTGACCCACGAGGAGACCTACAGCAAAGACGGCGCCCTGCCGCCCCTCATTGAGGTGCTCAGTAAACGAATGGCCGACCTGTTCGCCACCCTCGATGACATTGCCGAGGATCTTCGGACCGAACTTGACCGCATCGACGAGGCGGTCATTACCGACTCGACCGACGAAACCTCAAGCGACAGCGGTAGCGAACCGGCCAGGGAGTCTGAGCAAGCACTCGACGCCGCCGCGTTCTTGGACGAACGCTGGCGCGCCCTTGACCGACCGACCGACCTTGCCGCGTTGGCGTGGGCCGTGCAGCGCGAGTTCGGCGCCGAGATCAGCGATCACTGGTTTGGTTACCGGACGTTCAAACGTTTCATCGGCCATGCACTACCCGATGCCGAACTCAGCACCGGCCGGCAAGTCTTCGTGCTCCCGTTGGAGACCGACCCGGAATCGGAGCCAGATACGGAGGCCGCAGCCGAAATCGACACCGACGCTGAGGCTCCAGTGGCCCCACCAGCGGTTCACGCGTTGCGTCGAGTCGACCGGGCGTTCCCCTTGCTCGACACTCCCGATTGGGCAGTGGTGTTCGACGAGTTGGCCTCGGCGTGGCGCCGGACCGGGCCGCAGTCCCACAGCCCGAAGTCGATCAATCGGTTGGCCCAATCGGCCCGCGATCGAGCTGAGGCAGGCGGCCGTCAGGTATCGCGGCGTCATCTGGCCTATGTGGCCAGCGCCGTACTGACCGCCGACGATACGGGCCCCCTCGACACCAGCGAGGTAGCGACGGCGTTCGCCGCGTGGACGCTGCAACGAATGACCGACCTGCGCATCCTCGGTGCCCGCAACCGCAAGGGCCGCTCGGCCGTTCGACGCTGGATCAGCGGCTCGTAGTCAGGGCGAGCGCCAGTCAGAGTCGTTCGTTGAACTCGAGCAGGTTGCCGGCTGGGTCCTCGCAGAACGCTTGGCGGCAGATGCCCTGCATGAGCGCCGGTTCGCTGGTGCTGACCCCGTGGCTCGCCAGATGTGACGCCACCGCATCGAGGTCGTCAACTTCAAATGCGAAGTGCTGGCCCACATTGGCCGGAACGTCAGCAACGATGAGGTGCAGTTCGCGTCCATCGGGCATGGCGAGCCACGTGCCGTCGACTCTGAGCTGTGGGCGGTTGGTCAACACCTTCAGCCCGAGCACGTCTCGGTAAAAGGCCGTGGCCTCATCGAGGTCGACAACATTGATCGAGACGTGATGCACACCCAAGAGACCCATCTCCGCACTGTAGCGACCCTCCCGGCGCCGAAAACCGTCGCTACAGCGACGGTTTCGTGGGTCGGGTTACCTTCTGCCACCGAAAACCGGTGCTGTAGCACCGGGTATCGGTGGCAGAAAAGCTGGATATCGATACAGGGTCACGCAGCTGAGAGATACCGCGACACCCGCTCCGCGCACTCACGACCCGAACTGAACGCAC
>CAYGMW010000266.1:0-4444 GCA_964350975.1 uncultured Acidimicrobiales bacterium
TCCAGACCGCGACGACCCTCGACGCCACGAGGTGCGCCAGTGGCTGGTCGACAACCCCAACCCAACCGGTCGCCAGATGGCCGAAGCAGGCTGGGTGGTCCCCCACTGGCCCGCCCCGTTCGGCCGCAACGCCGACCCGATGACCCAGCTGCTCATCGACGAGGAGTTCGCGGCCGCCGGTGTGGTTCGGCCCTCGAACGCCATCGGAACCGGCTGGGCTGCGCCAACCATCTTTCTTGCCGGGACCGACGAACAACGCGAGCGCTACCTGATGCCGTGTTTCGCGGCCGAAGAGATCTGGTGCCAGCTGTTCTCCGAACCCGACAGCGGCTCGGACCTCGCCAGCTTGTCGACCAGGGCCGAACGCGACGGCGACGAATACGTCATCAATGGTTCGAAGATCTGGTCGTCGGGCGCTCACCGCAGCGCGTTCGGCATCCTCATCGCCCGTACCAATCCAGACGCCCCCAAACACAAGGGCATCAGCTACTTCATCTGCCCCATGGACCTGCCCGGCATCACGATGACACCCATCATCGACATGACGACGGCCCATTCGTTCAACCAGGTGTTCTTCGACGATGTGCGTATCCCCGCGTCGCTTCTGGTGGGCGAAGAAAACGACGGCTGGCGGCTGGCGAAGATGACCCTGTCGAACGAGCGGGTGTCGCTGTCATCAGGCGGGGCCCTGTGGGGTAATGGACCCAACACCGACACCCTGATCGACCTCGCCCGTTCCAATGGCGGCATTGCCGATCCTGAACTTCGCCAGCAGGCGGCCCGGCTGTATTCGCGGGGCAAGGCACTGCATCTGTTGCAGATGAGGTCGCTGTCGGCCCGCCTGAAGGGCGCCACGCCCGGCCCCGAGGCCTCGATCCAGAAGCTGCTCGCGGACGAACATGGCCAAGACATCATGGCCCTGGCCAAAGCCCTCGCCGGCACCCACGGCATGCTCGCGGGTTCCGGCCCGGCCGGGTCGCTGACCGGTCGAGCCGCATCGGGCGCGACCGAGGTCAACTTCGCCGCCGACGGTGCCGCCGACCCGATCTGGCACTACGGCTACCTGTTCAGCCCCGCGCTCACCGTGGGTGGCGGCACCTTTGCCGTGCAGCGCAATATCGTCGCCGAACACGTGCTCGGGCTGCCCCGAGAACCCAATGTCGAACACGGCCTCACCTGGGCCCAAACCCGCAACCGAGGAGCAACCGCATGAGAAACGATGTCACCGACATGTTGGGCATCGATGTGCCGATCTTGGCGTTCAGCCACTGCCGCGACGTCGTCGCCGCGGTGTCGAAAGCTGGTGGCCTCGGCGTGTTGGGTGTGGTGGCCCACTCCGACGATGCCCTCGAGGTCGACCTCCAATGGATCGAAGACGAGATCGGCGACAAGCCCTACGGCGTCGACCTGATCGTGCCGGCCAAGTACGCCGGTGACGGCGGTGGCGGGTACACCTCTGACGACATTCGTCAGCTCATCCCGGCCGAACACATTGCCTTCGTCGACGACATCTTGGCCCGCTACGACGTGCCTCCGATGCCCGACGGTGCGGCCGGTGGGGGTTATGCCAACCGGGCCGGCGACGCGCCGTTTTCGGCCAACCGGGCCAGCAATCAGCTCCCGATCGTGTTCGCCCACAACCCATCGCTCATCGCGAACGCACTCGGCCCTCCCCCGGCCTTCATGATCGATATGGCCCGCGAACACGGACGCAAGGTTGCGGCGCTGGCTGGTCGGCCCGTCCACGCCGAGCGTCACATCCAGGCCGGCGTCGACCTCATCATCGCCCAGGGGTCAGAAGCCGGGGGTCACACCGGTGAGATTGGTTCGATGGTGCTCATCCCCGAGATTGTCGACGCCGCCGGCGACGTGCCAGTGCTCGGCGCAGGTGGTATCGGTCGGGGTCGCCAGATGGCCGCCGCAATGGCCCTCGGAGCCCAAGGTGTGTGGTGCGGGTCGGTGTGGCTCACCACCGAAGAAGCCGAAACCCATCCGGTGGTCAAACAAAAGTTCTTGGCCGCCACGTCGGCCGACACCATCAGGTCAAGGTCGCTCACCGGCAAACACGCCCGGATGCTCAAGTCGGCCTGGACCGAAGAATGGGACCGCGATGACACCCCAGCACCACTGGGCATGCCGCTGCAGCCCATGCTCACCAATGCTGCGACTGCTCGTATCAACCGAGCCGCCCACCAGGCCGGGTCGGGCGCTGAGAAGCTGGCCAACTACTTCGTCGGCCAGATCGTCGGCACCATGAACGTGTCGAAGCCGGCCGCAACGGTTGTGTATGAGATGGTCGAAGAGTTCATCGAGGCCATCGAAGGCCTCGGCCGATTGCTGGAGTCCTGATCATGTCTGATGCTGAACTGGCTGAAACTGCACTGGCGCTGGGGCCAAAGACCGACCAGCTCGCGGGGCAGGTGGCCCTCGTGACTGGCGCTACGTCGGGGCTCGGATGGCGTTTCGCTCGGGTGCTGGCCAACGCCGGCGCCTTCGTGGTTGCCGCTGGGCGACGAGAAGATCGCCTCGCCGAGCTGGTCATGGTCATCGAAGCCGACGGTGGTGCCGCAGCCGCAGCTCGGCTCGACATGACCGATTCCGACGACATCATCCAGACCGTGACGTCGGTGTCGCAGCAGTACGGGCCGATCCAGATCCTCATCAACAATGCTGGTGTGCCAGACGCCCAGTTCGCGACTCGTATGCCGATCGACCTGATCGACCGAGTGTTCGACACCAACTTGCGGGGCCCGTTTGTGTTGTCGACCGAGGTTGCCCGTCGACTCATCGACGCCCAACTGCCGGGCCGGATGGTCAATATCTCGAGCGTCGGGGCCTACAACTACGCCGGAGGTGGCGCTGCACTGTATTCGATCACCAAGGCCGGGATCGCCCGCATGAGCGAGGTGTTGGCGGTCGAGTGGGCCAGGTTCCACATCAACGTCAACGCCATCGCGCCTGGTGCGTTCCGCTCCGAAATGATGGACGGCATGCTCGAACGCATGGGCGACATCACGGCCCGATTCCCACGACGTCGGCTGGGCGAACCCAACCAGCTCGACTCGACCCTGCTGTACCTCACCGATCCCACGTCTGAGTGTGTGACCGGCACGATCATCAAGGTCGACGACGGTCAGGGCCCCCGCTAACTCGGGGCAGCACGACTGCCACGAACCCTGCGAGTGCCACCATCAGCGCCGCGTGGGTGACCAGCACCCCTGGAAACCCCGCGTTGCTGTCGGCGATGACCCCGCTCAACAGGGGTCCGGCGACGCCTCCGACTTGGGCCGAGGTGAAGAACAAGCTTCCGGCCCCAGCCATGTTCGCGGGGCCGACGTCGGGGTGGTCCATCAGGACCAGCATGGCGATCGGCATCACCGCGACCCGGGCCGTCGTGCTCAACGCAAGCGGCACCGCGAGCCACCAGTCGCTGGCCGTCAGCAGCAGCACCGTTCCGGCCGCTCCCGCCAGGAGGACCAGAACGAGTACCAACACCCGGCGTTGCTCGGTTGCCCAACGAGGAATCATGAGCGTCGCCGCCATGCCGAGAAATGATCCGCCCGACGTCCAGTAGCCGGCCGCGTCGACGCTGCGCCCCTCGCTGCCGAGCAGGTCGACCATCCATTGGCCGAGGCCGTGGGTGAACACGAACGCTGAGATGGCCACGACCAGCACGACCCGGACAATCGGCAGTTGCACCAGCGTCGACACCTTGACTGCCGGCGTGGTTGCGATGTCGGAACCGGCTGCGAGCTCAGCCGACGCCCACCACCAGAACAGCCCAGCGACCGCCGACGCAGCCGCGAAGACGAGGGTGACGGTCCGCCACGAGTCATCAACCAAGGGCGCGATCACTCCGTTGGCCGTGGCCGCCGCGATGGCTCCTCCGATAGCGGGAGCGGTGCCATAGACGCCCACAGCGCGGCGTCGCTGTGGCCCCTCGAACAGGATCGAGGCCGCCTTCGGCGCGGCAATCGACACGATCGGGGCGCAGGTCCCGAGTAGGGCCACGGTGGCGAGCAACGACCAGAAGCCACCGGCTGTGGTGCGCAAGACCGCAGAGGTCGTCATCACCACAATGCACAAGGTGAGCGAGCGCCGCAGCCCGACCCGGTCGATGAGCCGTCCGCACGGGATCGACGACCCAATGTACGCGAACTGCCATGCTCCGAGGATCGCCCCCATCTGGCTGCGCGACAGATCGAGGTCGTCACGGATCAGGGGTACCAGCGCACCGGCCGACGCGACCAATAGGCCGAACGCTGCATACAGCGCCCACACGCCCCACAGCACTCGCCATGGACGTTCGACCTGGGCATCAGACACCGACGCGCCGCTACACCCACCCGTTTCCGCCACCGATTCTCGGTGCTCCCACCCCGGTTGTCGGTGGCAGAAACGAGTTATTCGGGCAGGTGCCAGTCGATGGGGGCGAGGCCGGCGT
>CAYGMW010000267.1:0-4438 GCA_964350975.1 uncultured Acidimicrobiales bacterium
CCACCACGGCGGCCCCAAAGGCGGCCCCCGCCACGACCACCACCACGCTGGCGCCGTCAGCCATCCAGGGCACCGGCCTCAACATTGTGTCGGGGAACAATCTGCCCGAAGAGCTCGACGACGACAGCTTGAAGTCAGATTCCCACATGCTGGCGTGGTTCGAGTCCGGCCCCGTCACCTTGAACTCATCAATCTCGGTGCGAGGGTTCGCCAATCAGAGCAAGGTAGGCGTCAACGAAGGGGCCGCCGAGCCCCAGACAGCCGTGATCCAGAGTGGAACTCGCGTCTGTTCGGCTTTTGTGTACGGCCAGCGCCAGACCTCTGGTGCGCTCCAGAGTTCGATCACGCTGCCTGGAACAGTTCTGGGTGTCGCGATCAGGACAGCCGAATTTGCACAGACGTCGTCGTTCGAAGCCGACGGCATCGACTACCAACGCAGCGAGATCGACATGGGGTCCGACGACTGGGTCGAGCGAGTGAGCGCCCGCGTTCTGACCATCAATATGGCGTTCACCGGCAGCGCCACAGCCGACGGAGTTCGCATCTTCTACAGCTGCTGAGGCTGCACTGCTCGTTGGCCCAGGTCAGCCGAAGGCAGCCGGGTCGACGGCGGCTTCGACTGCGCTGACATCGGGCGATTCGAGACGTGCGACCCGAACAACGGCAGCCCGTGGCGCCAAGCGGGTTTCGAGGGCGTCGACCAGCCGGGCCACGCCCAGTGGGTCCTCGATAGCCGCGAGGTCGACGGTGACAACGCCGGCGGTGGTAGCGACCGCTATCAGCGACACCGACGAGCGGGGCCCGATCCAGCCGTCGACGGTTTCGGTCGCGATGACATCGGGGTCTTGCGAGCCGCCAACACCGAGGCGCTGAACCCATTGGATGGACATCTCGACATCGGTTTGCAGGGCTTCGGAGACTGCTGCGGCGAGTTCCGCGTCGGGTTCGGGCGGTGTCGGGCCCGCAATCTCGAGCACGACTCTGGTGCTCGATACCGCAACGTTGAGCAGCTCATAATCGCCAGACAAGGTGTCGGTCATCCATGCTGCGGCGATGGGTTCGACCCGTTCGACTGCGGTGAGGCTGTCGGCTTCGGTCTGGCCCGCGGCCGCGAAACCAGTCGAGCGCTGCGACCAACGGACCGAGACCTGGGCGTCGTCGCCGAGCACCGGTTCGAGTTCGTTCGCGAGCAGGAACGCTCGGGGTGGTTCGTCGAGACCGATGAGATCGACGGTGACGGTGCTGTTTTGGACAACGAAGTTGTCCACCGTGAGGTCGAGGCCGCCAATCCATTCGTCGATGAGCTCGCTCACCGAGTTGCGGGTCTGGGATTCGCGCACGGCTGTTGCTGAGGCTGCGGTCAGCGGGATCGAGATGCCCACGAACACCAGCATCATGAGACCAACCACCGCCGACACGGCCGGGTGGCGGGTGACGAGGCGCAGGGTCGGCACAACACCGGTGGCGAACAGCACCAACATCGAGACCACAACAATGGCGACGAGGTTGGTCATGAACAGCAGGCCAGCGCCCCAGGCCAGGTCCCATTCGCCGCGCTGCATCAAGATGCCAACAGTGGCCAGCGGAGGTACGAGGGCAACGGCCACGGCCACGCCGGGGAGCGAGGTAGACAGGTCTTCTCGGGCTAACGCGTAGGCGCCTGCGGCTCCGGCGGCGATCGCAACGACGAGGTCGCGCACATCGGGCCGGGTACGAGACAAGATCTCAGAAGCCAGATCGAACTCGGGCAAGATCGCGGCGAGCAGTGCGGCCAAGAGGACCGATCCGATCACGCTCACGGTCACCATGAACGCGGCCCTGGCCATTCGTTGGGGCAGACCAAGCGAGCAGGCCGTGGCGAAGGCCATGATCGGCGTCATGAGCGGCGCCACCAACATGGCACCGATGACGACGGCTGCGGAGTTGGCCATGAGACCAACCGCGGCGATGGTGACCGACAGCGCCAGCATGACCGAGTAGCGATGAATGGCGCCAAGGTTGTCCGGCGGCAGCAGGCGGCTCATCACAGCGCGGCGCTCGTCTGCGGTGAAACGGCCGTCGGCGAGCGCTTCGGCCACAATCGCATCGAGACGGCCGGTATCGGTCGTTGGTTGTGCCACGGGTCGAACCGTAGCGCTGTGTGATCGAAAACTGCGATCAACGCGACCAAGACGAACCAATCCTGCGAACCGGACGACGGCGTGGATCGCTCGCGCCGCGGTCGGCGGCTACGGTTCGGCGATGCCTGCGAAGCGAGCCCCGACGTCTCCGCACCGTGCTGCCAACTCGATTGAGAAGGCCAGCGGGTGGATCGTGCGCGCTCAAGGGCTCGGGGTGGCACTGGTGGCATCGTTGCCCCTCACCCTCGCTGGTCATTATCTGGCCAATATCGCGGTCGGTACCACGGAGCGGCCGCTCGGTATCGGGGTGTTGTGGCTGGTGGTGTTCTTGGTGGCTGGGTTGGCAATGATGGCGGCCGCGATCGCGTCGTTGGTCCCGGACTGGTTGGCGGTTGGTGGCAAGGTGCCGGTGGCTGCGGTCCTGGGCGGGCTCGTTGTTGCCTCGTTCGACTGGTCTCATCTGGTGGCGTCGTGGACGGGTTTCGTCCTGAACGCTGCCGGTATTGGTGCCGCTGTTGCTGGACTTCAGGTGGTGTATTGGACGCCTCGTCATCGGGTTACCCGTATTGGTCCCCGCGGTGGTGAGCGGGCTTCGGAGTGGCTCGCTGCGACCCTCGCGTTGGGTGGGGCTTTTGCTTTTGTGCTGCCTCACGCGTCGACCATCGATGGCATGTCGGCCGATTGTTCGCCTGCGTGGGTGCTGGTCGAGGCCGAATGTCTGACGCCTGATCTGATCTGGTGGCCGCTGCCGGTCGCTGCGGTGTTGATGGGGCTTACCCTGTTGGCCGTGCTGCACCACGATCCGGTGGTGGGCCACGACAACAAGAACCAGTCGCAACGCTGAACTTACGGTCCCCCGATGCCGACACAGAAGGGGAACGCCCGTGTGGGCGGCTCGTTGCTACGGGTGAAACATGGATCGGTTGCGCGTGAACTCCGAAACTACGAATGCACTGAAGGTGGTCGTCGTCGGCCAGGGTTATGTGGGCCTGCCGTTGGCGATGTTGGCAGTCGAAAAGGGTCACAACGTTGTTGGTTTCGACGTTGACGTGCCCCGAGTCGAGAGCTTGCAAAAGGGCATCTCGTTTGTTGAGGACATCAGCAACGCCGAGGTCGCGGCTGCCCTGGCTGCCGGTCGTTACGTTGCTTCGTATGACCCAACGGTGCTCGAAGGTTTCGACGTCATTGTCATCACGGTGCCCACGCCGCTGCGCGAGACCCTTCCCGATCTGTCGTTCATCGAGTCTGCTGGCCAGACGCTCGCCCCGTACCTTCGTCGCGGCGCCACGGTGGTGCTTGAGTCGACCACCTATCCGGGCACGACCGAAGATCTCCTGGGCGGATTGCTCGACCGGGCCACGGGAATGACTGCTGGGGTCGACTATTACCTGGGCTATAGCCCGGAGCGCATCGACCCGGGCAACCCGAAGTACGGCTTGCGGAACACCCACAAGGTGGTGTCGGGAGTGAACGCCGAGTCGCTGCGCCACGTGCAGGGGTTCTATGACTCCGTGCTCGATGCCGACGACGACGGCAACCCCCGCACGGTTGCGGTCAGCACCCCCAAAGAGGCCGAGCTGGCAAAGCTGCTCGAAAACACGTTCCGCCACGTCAATATTGCGTTGGTGAACGAGCTGGCCATGTTTGGCCACGATCTCGGCATCAATGTCTGGGAAGCCATCGATGCCGCGGCCACCAAGCCGTTCGGGTTCATGAAGTTCACCCCAGGGCCGGGCGTTGGTGGCCACTGCTTGCCGATCGATCCGTCGTACTTGTCGTGGCAGGTCAAGCGCAGCTTGGGCCGGACGTTCCGGTTCGTCGAGTTGGCCAACGACATCAATGAGCACATGCCGAACTATGTGACGACCCGGTTGATGACTGCGTTGAACCGCAAGGGCCTGGCCGTCAACGGGGCTCGGGTGCTGCTGTTGGGGCTGACCTATAAGGCCAACACCAGCGATGCTCGCGAGTCGCCAGCTATCGCGGTGGCTGAGTTGCTGCTCGACATGGGCGCCGACTTGCGTGCGGCCGACCCGCACATCAGCGAGGCGTACCGCCTGAATCCGGGCATTTCGCTGGTCGAGCTGACCGACGACGAGGTCCGCGCAGCCGACGCGGTGGTGTTGCTCACCGACCACGCCAGCTTTGACCTCGACCACATTGCGTCGCTGACCGACCTACTTCTCGACACCCGCAACAAGGTGTCGGGCCCCAGCGTCGACCGCCTCTAAACCCGGGTCGGGGCCCGAGAGGTCTGGCGATCGGGTTTTTGTCGGGGTGGCGGGTTGGACCATTGGTCGATGAGCCGGTTGGTGTGG
>CAYGMW010000268.1:0-4432 GCA_964350975.1 uncultured Acidimicrobiales bacterium
TTGGCCGTTACGTGCCTCATTCAGGTCGGGGTCGGTGTAGATCTTGGGCTTGATCTGGGCGGGATCGCCGAGGTCGGGGCAAAACGTCATACAGTTCCCGCACTCGTTGCACAGCTCGGCGAACACCAGATACTGCTGGCGGGCAGAGCGGCTCTCAGAACTGCCAGCACCCACGGTGTCGAGGCTGGCAATACTGAAGAACGCATCGTTGGGACACACCGTGATGCAGAAGTTGCAGGCCACACAGCCGAACATCTCGAGGTCGTGTTCGACCTCGCGGGGCAGCTTGGAGTTGCCGTCGCGGTGGTAGGCCCCGATGCCTTCGCCACGAATGTCGGCCACGTGGGCCGCCACTGCAGTCGGGTAGCCAGCAGCGAGGGCGGCGCGGTGGCGAGCAGCCCGGAAGGTGGCCAGATCGGTCGCCCCGTCAGCTGCTACCGACGCGCTCAGGGCCCTCAACATTGGAGCCAAGCGGCCATAACCGCCGGGCTTGAGCAGGTCTGAACACACTGTGGCTGGATTGACCCCCATGCCGATCGCGTCGGCGAGGTTGTCCTTGCTGATGCCCGCCGAGAAGCTGACCATCACCTCGCCGTGGTGGCCCTCGATGTCGAGCAGTCCTGGAAGCGCGGTTGCCAGCCGGTCGAGCAATGTGGAGGCCAGCACGTGCAGGGGCGGGCCCGACAGATACATCGTCTCTTCGGGCATCCACTGCTTGACGTTGTCGACCACCAGGGTGTTGGTGAGCTTGATGCCGAACCGACGCCCGCGCTGGATCGCATAGTTGTTCAGTTCGCCGATGAGCTCGATGCCCCGGTCGAACTGGAGATCCGCGGCGAAGGCTGCCTTCTGAACGCTGACGTCGGTGTAACCCAGCTCGTTGTTGACAATCGACGACACCGTCTCATATCCGAGCAGGGTCGGGTTCAGCTTCACGATGACGTCGAGTTCGTGGACGTCGATCAGGTGGGTGGTGATCGACTCGATCTCTTCGGGCGGACACCCATGAAAGGTCGACAAGGTGAGGGTGTCAGAGATGATGGTCGTGAAGTCGAGATCGGCCAGGTGGGCGAACGCTCCCCCGGCTGCCGCGGCAATCTCGGGCCGTAACCGCTCGACCACCTCAGTGGCATCGCGCATGCCACTGATGAACGCGGCCACCTTGGGGCTCGAGATCCCGGCCAGGTCATAGCCAACACTCATGTCGAACACGTGGGGTCCGGGGTCGGGCCCGATGAAGTTGGCCAAGGGTTCCCAACGACTCAGAATCTCCAGCAGCATCGACGCCTTGACGTATTCGTCGAGGCTCTGGGCCACCGTCAGCTCCTGGCTCCACTCGATGTTGTAGCCAATGGTCTGCATATCAATACAGGGCCGATTGATGACCAGGTCGTCGATGATCTGCACCGTCTTGAGCTCGAACAGCCTTGACCCGCCCAGCCACGCCAGGACAATGTTCTGCGCCAGCTGGCTATGAGGTCCAGCCGCAGGCCCGATCGGGGTGGCGCAGCGTCGACCCAAGAACTCGAACCCGAGATCGACCTCAGGATCGGGCTTCCAGATGCGAGCGTTGGGCAGGTCGAAAATCTTCTTGCGGGTCGACCATTCGTGATCGATCCGGTCGAGCAACATCTGCAACGACATCGGGGTGAGCGGAGCAGTTTCGTCACTCATGCTTGGCCCTGCTTCACGGCGACGCCGGCCAGCGCGAGCACGGTGTGCAACAACACGTTGGCGCCGGCTTGGATGTCGGCCGGTTCGGTGAACTCGGCTGGATTGTGGCTCAGACCGTTGTGGCTTGGGGTGAACACCATCGCGGTCGGACACACCCTGGCGAGCATCTGGGCGTCATGGCCGGCTCCCGAGGGCATCTTGTTGACCGAGTACCCCAAGGTGGCTGCAGTCGTTGCCACTAGATCGACCATGTCCGGGTCGAACACGACGGGTTCGAACCGGGCCAATACAACACACGACGCCGTACATCCTTCATCGGCCGCGAGCTGGGCGATCGTGGCCGCCATCCGTTGCTCAGCGCGTTGCAACAGGTTCTCGTCGGTGTTGCGAAGGTCGACGGTGAACGTGGCCGTGGCAGGCACGACATTGACCAGGTTCGGGGCCAAGGTGATGCGGCCAACAGTCGCCACCTGCGACCCACCCATCTCGTCAGCCAGGTCGCGTGCCGCGGCGATGATGCGGGCGGCCACGACCGCAGGATCGCGGCGCATCGTCATCGGGGTCGTGCCCGCGTGATTGCTCTGGCCCACAATCGTCACTTCTTGCCAGCTAATGCCCTGCACCCCGGTGACCGCGCCAATAGTCACACCCTCGGCTTCGAGCACCGGACCCTGCTCGACGTGGAGCTCAACGAAGGCATACGGGGCCGGTCCAGGAACCGGCATCGGGCCGGCATAGCCAATACGTTCGAGCTCGGCCCCGAGCGTTGGACCGTCGATGGCCGGGGTCTCCAGGGCTTCTTCGAGCGCCAGCCCGCCCACGTACACCAGGCTGCCCAACATGTCAGGGGCGAACCGGGCGCCCTCTTCGCCGGTAAAGAACCCCACCGCAATCGGCCGCTCGGTCTCGATGCTCGCGGTGAGCAGCACATCGATCACCTCAAGCCCACCCAGCACGCCAAGGTTGCCGTCGTATCGGCCTCCTGTACGGACAGTGTCGATATGGGAACCCATCATCACGGGGGCGCCACCCAGGCGACCGGCGAGGGTGCCGATGACGTTTCCGATGGCATCGACGCTCACGTCGAGCCCGAGGTCGAGCATCCAGGTCACGACGAGGTCGCGGCCCGCGCGATCCTCGTC
The DNA here is from genome assembly GCA_964350975.1 of uncultured Acidimicrobiales bacterium. GTDB lineage: Bacteria > Actinomycetota > Acidimicrobiia > Acidimicrobiales > Poriferisodalaceae > JAADHX01. Next base: position 2,817 of record CAYGMW010000268.1, read on the forward strand.
GGTGAGGGCCAGCCGGGCGCAGCCGTGGGTGTCCTCGATGGCCCCGATCGCAGCCAAATCGGCGAGACGCTGCAGTAAGCGATCGATATCGACTTCAAGGTCAGGTTGGTTCACAGTGCCCCCTAGTTGACCACGTCGACATGGCGACGCAACAGCGAAGATGTTTCATCGCCATGAATCTCGCGTTCTGGCCCATCTACTGGCGCATCTATTGGAGACGGGCGAAGAGCCGCGCAGCCTGCTCGGCGGCCTTGGCCCGAATCTCTTCGGCGTCCACCAGCACCGCAACTCCCCCGTCGAGGGCCACCCGCCCGTCGATCACGACTCGCTCGGCTCGCACATTGGTGGAATAGGCCAACCGCCAGGGATCCATTGGCGCATAGGACCATTCGACGGTGTCGTCGAGGGCGTCGGGCATCAGATCCCACCCGGTCGACAACCAGCCCCACGCCACATCGGGCGAGGTGGTGACGTCTGCGGCTCGGGCCGCGACGAAGGCCAACCTGAACTCATCGAGCATGTCGGCGCCGATGCCGTCGGTGCCCAGGGCAATGGGTTGGCTGAACCGCACTGGCCTGGCATAGCCGACCGCGTTGTTCATGTTCGACCGCGGGTTATGCACGAGCGTGCCGCGGACATCGTGTTCGTCGGCCAGGTGCACACCATGGACGATGAGCCAGTTGTCGCGACTCAGCGGTGCCAGCCGCGCCGCGGCATCGACGTCGTCGACGCCTTCGGCAACATGAACATGCACCCCGACGCCATGACGCTGTGCCAGCTCGGCCGCCCCTGCGAGGGTGTCGTCAGTGCACGTGAACGCCGCATGTACACCGACCATGCCCCGCCCGCCGCTCGACAGGTACCGATCGTTTTCGGCCAGACCTCGAGCCGCACCCTCGGCACCGTGGCGGTCAGTCACCCCATAGGCGCACGACACGCGCACCCCAACCTCGGCGCAGGCATCGGCAATCACCGACAACGACCCCTCGATGGCCGAAGGTGATTCGTGATGATCGATGACCGCCGTGGTGCCTGCTTCGAGGGCTTCGAGGGCGCCGAGCTTGGCCGACCATTCGATCATGTCGAGGTCGAGTGCTCGGTCGAGCCTCCACCACACCTGTTCGAGAACCTCGATGAAGGCCGTCGGTGTCTTGGGTGGGGCCGGCATGCCGCGAGCCAATGCCGAGTACAGATGATGGTGGGCACACACCAACCCCGGCGTGATCGCGTTCGAGGCTGGCCGGGGGTGATCCATGGTCCTTATGCGTCGACGACGCCGAACCCTTCGGCGCCTTCGACCAATCCTTGGTCTGACCACGGGAAGTTGATCCACTGGTCGGTGCGCTTCCAGACGTACTCGCACTTGACCAACGCATGGCTCTTTTCGTACAGCACCGCCGAACGAACGTCGCCCACATTGGCCAGGCAGTGGTCGCGCACGACCTTCAAGGTGTGGCCCGTATCGCACACGTCGTCGGCGATCAGCACCTTGGCGTCGCTCATGTCGACGAAATCGACATAGGGCGGCAGCATGATCGGCACATCGAGGCGCTCATCGACGCCGGTGTAGTACTCGACGTTCATGACATAGATGTTCTTGACGCCGAGGGCATAGC
>CAYGMW010000269.1:0-4364 GCA_964350975.1 uncultured Acidimicrobiales bacterium
CGTCCGCAAGATCTACTCGAGCGAACAACTCCCCGGCCTCCACATCTACTGACGTTCCGCACCTACTGACGGTCCCAGCCAGGTCGGGTCAAGCCCTTCCGGCGCCGAAAACCGTCGCTGGAGCGACGGTTTCGTGGGTCGGTCTTGCTCCTGCCACCGAAAACCGGTGCTGTGGCACCGGGAATCGGTGGCAGTAGAAGCCATCACTGGGCCTGATGGAAGATCCCGTCGAGCTCGATGTGTTCCAGACCCAGCTTTCGAGCGGTGGCTGCAGCCAGGGTGCTCTTGCCAGCACCCGAACAGCCAACAAATGCAAAACGCCTCACCCAGCAAGAGTAACTTCGTGACCTGCGACACACGACCGAAGGTGACCCTGTGAGCGAACTTCCGATTCCATCATCGATCGACGACATCACTCCGGACTGGCTCACCGCGGCCCTGAACGAGGGCGGCGAGGACTGCTCGGTCACGTCACTCGACCAGGTCGAGATCGGTGCCGGGCTGGGCGTCAGTGCCTCGATCTACCGGATCACTCCGACCTATGGCAGCGGCAGCGGGCCCGAGACGGTCATCGCCAAGGTGCGCCAGGTCGACGAGCTCGCTGCGATGCGCAGCTTCATGTTGCAGTTCTACCAGCGCGAAGCCAGCTACTTCCGCGACGTCGCACCGGGGTCAAAGGTCAAGGTGCCCCAAGCGTGGTGGTCTCAGGCCAGCGAGGAAACACCCGACTACTGCATCTTGTTGCAGGACCTCGGCGGACTCCGCACCGTCAACCAGCTCGACGGGCTCGGCCCTGACGACACCAGGTCAGCCCTCACCCAGTTGGCCCAGCACCACGCCGAATGGTGGGAGCGTCGCGACGACCTCGCGGGGTTGCGCTGCAACTTCCCGATCAGCCACGAGATGTACCCGATGATCCTTCCCGGGCTGTTCGACAATGGCTATGTCGAGATCTGCAAGCACCTCGACGTGCCCGACATCGTTCACCGCATCGCTCCCCTATTCGGTGGCCGCATCGGCGCCATGTTGGCCAAGCTGGGCGACGCTCCGCTCACCCTGCTGCATGGCGACTACCGGGCTGACAACTTGATGTTCGACCCCGACGGATCGCCATGGGTCCTCGACTGGCAGATCACCGGCGCGGGAACACCGGCCTATGACCTTGGCTACTTCTTGAGCCAGTCGCTCCAGTCAGACGAACTCGCCGCCCACGAGGACGAACTCATCGGCCACTACGTCTCCCAGCTCGAAGCCTCGGGCGTCGACCCATCCACCGTTGGCGACCTGAACTTTGCCTACCGGCTCGCCGTCTTGCAATGCCTCGTGTACCCCGTCGTCGCCGGCGAAGGAATCGAGTCGGGCGACCCCAGCGCGATCCCGCTGTACCAGGAGATGCTGAGCCGGGCCGCAGCCGCGATCGACCGCCTCAACGGCTTCGACCTGCTCGACGAAGCCAACTGGCCCAGCTGAACGTGCCCCGACCGAAGATCATCCTCGACTGCGACCCCGGCCTCGACGACGCACTGGCCATCCTGGTGGCCGCAGCCCACACCGACCTGCTCGGCATCACGACCGTATCGGGCAATGTGCCGGTCGCATCCACCACCCGCAACGCATTGCTGGTCACCCAGATCGCCGACATCGACGTCGAGGTCTATCCAGGGGCCGACCGGCCAGTGCTGATCGAGCCGAAACACGCGGGCCATATCCACGGCGCTTCGGGCATGGACGGGCCCGCCGTGCCCGAACTCACCCGACAGGCCAACCGCACCGACGCCGTGCGCTTCATCATCGACACCGTCCGATCGACCGACGACGTCTGGCTGGTGCCAATCGGCCCACTGACCAATATTGCCCTCGCCATCCACCAGGCCCCCGACATCATCGACAAGATGGCCGGCATCTCGCTCATGGGCGGGTCCGCGGGACCGGGCAATGTGACGCCGTCAGCCGAATTCAACATCTGGGCCGACCCGCACGCAGCGCGCATGGTGTTCCGCTCGGGCGTGCCGCGCCTCATCATGGCCGGGCTCAACCTCACCACCCAGCTCACGGTCGACCGCACCGTTGCCCAGCGCCTCGCCGAACTCGGCTCCACGACGGGCACCTTTGCCTCTGAGGTCATCGAGGCCTACGTCCAGGCCGGCGAACGGATGCGCAATGAGAGCTCGGCCAACCTCCACGACCCGTGCGCCGTGCTGGCCCTGACCCATCCCGAGCTCTTCACGTCGGCGCCGCGTCACGTTGATGTCTCCGTCGACGACATCACGATGGGCATGACCGTGGTCGACGAGCGCGGCTTTGGCTCGGGCACCACAAATCTCGAGGTCCTCTACAGCATCGATCGCAGTACCGCGATCGATGTCGTGGTCGACTGCGTCGGGCGCTACTCGTGAAGCCAGCACCAACCGTCCAGATCGGTCGTCCGGGTTGGCAACGTCACGGCGACCAGCTTCGCCAACGCTTCCCAGAGCTGTCATGGCTGATTGTTTGCAAGGACCAGCTCGAACACATCCTGCCCGACGGCACCACCACCTACCCCGAGTGGGACGATGCGAACGCGGACGTGGTGTGGATGGACCTCGACGTGATCCGCAGCGACGTCCAGGGACGCCATTTCGCGCTCGCAGCATCGGGCACCGCGCCTCAATGGGTGCACGCGTCCTACGCCGGGCTCGACGCTGCCTACTGGTCGGCCCTCGTCGATCGGGGCACCACCGTCACCGGAAGCCACATCTCCGGCATCCCGATGGCCCAATATGTCATGGGCCAGGTGCTCCAGTGGTTCCATTCGTCGGCCGGCTGGCCCGAAGCCCGTTCCAGCAGAACCTGGCAGGCCGGCGAGTTCCAAGAAATCGCCGACACCACATGGGTTGTCGTCGGCATGGGCGACATCGGCGGGCGCATCGCCACCCTGGCTCAAGCGTTCGGGGCCAATGTGACCGGCGTGCGCCGGACACCTGTCGGCGACGAGCCGTGCCCCACCGTGCCGCTCGGGCAGCTGCCCGATCTCGCGACGACTGCCGACGTCCTCGTGTTCGCCATTCCAGGCGGGCCGAGCACCGACGGCATGGTCGATGCGGGCTTCCTCGCTCGCCTCCGGCCCAACGCGGTGATCGTCAATGTCGGTCGAGGCACGCTCATCGACGAACCAGGCCTCTTGGAGGCCCTCGATGCCGACCAGCTCGCGGGCGCCATTGTCGATGTCACCGCGACCGAGCCACTACCGGACGACCATTGGATGTGGGATCACCCCAAGGTGATGCTCACACCCCATGCCTCAGCCGCAGGGACCGGCCGACACCAACGCAGCCTCGACGCTTTTGCCGACAACCTCGAACGTTGGCTCGCCGGCACTCCCCTTCCCTACCAGCTCTAGGCCCGGTCAATCGAGGGTCTCATAGGCGCCGAGCTGCCAGCACCGGCTCGTCACTTCGAGCAGCCGGTCGATCGGTACCTCTTCGATCGGCACCAGCTCAGCCATGTCGTCGAACCACACCTCATCGCCGTCGAACAGCACATCGGTTGGGGTGTCGATGTGCTCGATCGGCATCGTGAGGTAGTCATCGTCGCTGAACTCTTCGCCACCGTGAGCGTCCCAATCGATGAGCCCGAGGCCGTCCCGGCGCCACTCCTCTTCGATATAGGCCACGCAGCCCAAGGCCTCAATGGGCCCAGCTTGAACCGAGGGGCCGGTGTTGTGGTCGACCACGATGTTGAGCGGTGCCGCCGACACATATCCCTCCGTCGGGGCCACAAACTCAAGCGGTTCAGCAAAGTCAGGGATGGTCTGCACCGGTTCGGCGCCGCCTGCCTCAACCTCAACTTCAGCTTCAATTCTCACTTCGGTCTCGGAGCTCGCGGCCTGGACCGCCATCACCGATGGCGCCGGTGACGCCGAAGACGCCGCTACATCAGGGGTTGATTGGGGTCGGGCTTGCCAGGCGGCGATCACTAGCGCCGCGCTGATGACGCCGACCATTGCTGCTCGCGCTGGGCTCGCAGCGTTGCGATTCGCGCTCATGCGATCACCTCCAAGGCTCGTCTCGTGTCAGGGATGACAATCCGGGGGTCGATGTCGAACACTCCCCCGACCACCCCACCCAGGTAGGCCATCCAGTCGGTCGTGGGGACGAAGTTGTCGTCGCGGTCGAACCGGTCGAGGCTCGGCGCCTCGCCGTGATGGCCTCCACGAACGCCAGCCCCCACCACGAACTGCACCCCGGCAGGGCCGTGATGCGTGCCGCGGCCGTTCCACTCCGGGCGGCGGCCGAACGCGCTCCAGGTCATCAAGGGCACCCGATCGGCGGCGTCGCCGAGTTGTTCGTAGAACTCACGGATTGCATGGTCAAGCTGGAGCACCA
>CAYGMW010000270.1:0-4363 GCA_964350975.1 uncultured Acidimicrobiales bacterium
GAATATCCGCATTCAGAACGCGCAGATTCAGAGTGCGAGGCGGAGGGCGTCGGCGTCGGCGGGGTTGCGGTAGCTGATCGTGATGGCATCGCCGGTGTCGACGCTGATGTCGAATGGGGCGACCAACTGGCCCCGCTCGAGATATTGCCCCAACAGCGACCGACGACCAATAAGGACACCGTCGCCGCGTACCGCAGCGTCGATGGCCATTGCATACAAGGTGAACGAAGTTCCTCCGTCGGGACGGACGTGAGGCTGGCCCGCGGCTTCGAGCCACCGAGCCCAGTGATGCCTCCACGTCGCATCATGCAGGAGGTGCGACGAGCCCAGATCGGCTGGCGACTGCAGGCGCTCAGCGACCGCTGGCGCTGCTACCGGAACCAGCGAGTCGCTCTCCATCTCGTCGGCGACAGGGCCGAAGAAGATGCTGACATCGAAGCCGTCATGTCGTAGATCGGGCACCACATCAGTGGCGTGGAGGGAGATGTCAACCCCTGGGAACTGACGAGAAATATCGCTCATGCGTGGCACCACCCACAGCTGGGCAATGGATGGCAACGCTGCGATATAGAGGGTTCGCCGCGTGCCTCGTCCTGAACGTAGCGCCAGCGCGGCCCGGCTGAGCGAGTCGAATCCAGCACTCAGGTCGGCCAGAGCCGAGGCTCCGGCGCGGTTCAGCGAGACTCCACGAGCAGACCGCTCGAAGAGGGGTTGTGCGGCCCACGCCTCGACCTTCTTGACGTGGTGGGCGACTGCGGCCGGGGTCGTTGCCAACTCTTCCGCGGCGCGAGAGAAGCTGCCAAGCCGGGCCGCGGCCTCCAAGGCCCGCAATGCGTTGAGCGACGGCATGTCGAGCGGGCGAGGCGGGGCGAGCGTCATGAGGCATAGCCTAGCTAGGGCTCAGCGATCGGATTCTTCCGGTTGCCACCGGCGTCAAAACTCAGCACGATGACACCATGACATCGCTGGCAAAGGCACTCGCTCATCGTCCATGGGTTCCGTCGGGTTCGGAGGCCTACGTCGACTCGATCGCCCAATCGGCTCGTGACGCATCCGACGCCGATCTGTCCAGCCGGATCAACGCTCTCATTACATCGAACGACACCATCCACGATGTCGACTGCATCAATTTGAACCCGGCGACCAACACCATGAACCCAGCTGCGGCCGCGGCGCTCGCGTCGGGCCTCGGCACCCGAACCTCGCTCGGGTACCCAGGTGCAAAGTACGAGATGGGCCTCGAAGCCATCGAACAGATCGAGGTCATCGCCGCCGAGTTGGCAGCCGAGGTCTTTCAGGCGACCTATGCCGAGGTGAGGATTCCATCAGGCGCCATTGCCAACCTGTACGCCTTCATGGCCTGTGCCCAGCCGGGCGATTCGATCATCGTGCCACCCGCCACGATTGCCGGTCACGTCACCCATCACCAAGCCGGAGCCGCTGGCCTCTACGGCTTGGATATCCATGAGGCCCCGATCGATGCCGATAACTACACGATCGACGTCGCCGGACTGGCCGAACTGGCAGCGCGGGTGCAGCCTCGCCTGATTTCGGTCGGTTCAAGCCTCAACCTGGCCCACCACGATGTTGCGGGCATCCGCGAGGTGGCCGACGAGATCGGCGCCAAGGTCCTGTTCGACGCAGCCCATCTGTCCGGTCCGATTGCGGGCCGGTCATGGCCCAACCCCCTCGCCGAGGGGGCACACCTGATGACGATGAGCACCTACAAGAGTCTGGGCGGCCCCACAGCTGGGCTCCTGCTCACCAACGACGCAGGCATCGCCGAACGGGTCGACGCCATTGCCTATCCGGGTTTGACGGCGAACTTTGACGCCGCCAAAACCGCAGCACTCGCAATCACCCTGCTCGACTGGCGGGCGTGCGGCGAGGAATACGCCGCGACCATGACGGCATGCGCCGACCGTCTCGCCAACGAGCTCGTGGCGCTCCAGGTGCCCGTACACCAGGTTGCGGGTCGAGCAACTCGGTCCCACGCGTTCGCCGTCGACGGCCGCCCATTCGGTGGCGGCCACCAAGCGGCCTTGCACCTGCGTCAGGCGAACATCTTGGCCTCGGCCATCGGGCTGCCATCGGGTCTCGACGACGGACTGCGGGTCGGCACCAATGAGATCGTCCGGTGGGGTGCCCGGATCGACGACATGGCACCTCTCGCCCGCCTGATCGCCGATGCCCTCCGCAGCAGTGAGCCACATTCGTTGGCGCCTGCCGCCACCGAGTTTCGGGCTCGTTTCGACACGATTGGGTTCGTTCACGCCTGACGAGACCCAAACAAGTTCGCGACCAAACGCCCACGCCGTTCGTCATGGCGACGACGCTGCGCTGTGCAGCGACCGAAAGGCAATCGTGAACTCGTTGAACATCAAGGCGCTCGGCGCCGAATTCCTGGGGACATTCTGGCTCGTGCTTGGAGGCTGCGGCGCTGCCGTACTCGCCGCCGACTTCGGCGTTGGGGGCAACGGCACCAGTCTTGGTCTGGGCTTCGTTGGCGTCAGCCTCGCGTTCGGGCTGACAGTGGTGACCGGCGCCTACGCCTTCGGCCACGTATCTGGCGGCCACTTCAACCCGGCAGTCACGCTCGGCTTGGTCGCAGGCGGCCGATTCGAGGCGTCGAAAGCGGCCGGATACATCGTGGCCCAGGTGCTCGGCGGCCTGGTGGCGGCAGCGACCATCTTTGCCATCGCCTCAGGCCAGGCTGGTTGGGAAATCGGAGAGGGCGCTGGCGCGTTCGCATCGAATGGTTATGGTGACTTTTCTCCTGGCGGGTTCAATCTTGGCGCCGCGTTCTTGACCGAGGTTGTGCTGACCGCGGTGTTCTTGCTGATCATCCTCGGCGCCACCGCCAAGGCGGCATCACCGGCCATGGGTGGCCTCGCGATCGGCCTCGGCCTCACCCTCATCCACCTCATCTCGATTCCGGTGACGAACACCAGCGTGAACCCGGCTCGTTCGACATCGCAGGCCCTCTTCGCTGGCGGAGACCAGATCGGTCAGCTGTGGCTGTTTTGGGTCGCCCCCATCGTGGGTGCGGTTCTCGGTGCGCTGATCCACCGCTTCGTCGTGGGCAACACCGAGGACATCGCGACGGCCTAGCCGCAGCCCACGAGTTCCATCCGGATCAAACCTGATTACTGATTTTATCTAATTCTGGACTTATTCCAGAATCTCCTCTATGCTGGTCACATGTCGCTTGATCAGTCCGTAGACGCCGGACCACCTGGACCCTCGCCCGCTGACACCCTTCGCCAGCACGGGGTCCAGGTCACGGCTCAACGAATCGCCGTGTTGAGCGCGGTGGCCGCCCGCCCCCACGCCACGGCCGATGAGGTCGCCGCGTCGGTGCGCACCGAGATCGGCTCGATCTCGCGCCAGGCCGTCTATGACTCGCTGTCGATGCTGGCCGACAAGGGCCTCATCCGGCGTATCCAGCCCGCAGGCTCGGTCGCCCGCTACGAAGACCGCGTCGGCGACAACCACCATCACCTGTTGTGCCGCGCGTGCGGCCGAACCGTCGATGTCGACTGCTCTGTTGGCTACACCCCGTGTCTTACCGCGAGTGACCCGTCGGGCTTCGTGATCGACGAAGCCGAGGTCATCTACTGGGGCTACTGCCCCGACTGCCAGACGTGACAGTCCAGTCCGAACCAGTCCCGCCCGAACCAGTCCCGCATTCCCAGGAGGAAACCATGTCAACGAACGAAATCAGCAAGTGCCCAGTGATGCACAACACCCACACCGCCGTGGGCTCGTCGGCGAACGAACACTGGTGGCCGAACCAGATCAACCTGCGCATCCTGCGGCAGAACTCCCCCATTGCTGACCCCATGGATGCCGACTTTGACTACGCAGCGGAGTTCGCGAGCATCGATTTCGATGCTCTTGCCGCCGATGTCGACGCCCTCATGACCGACTCCCAGGACTGGTGGCCCGCTGACTATGGCCACTACGGCCCCTTCTTCATCCGAATGACCTGGCACTCGGCTGGCACGTATCGCATTGCCGATGGCCGCGGTGGTGGCGGTTCTGGCGCCCAGCGATTCGCACCGTTGAACAGCTGGCCCGACAACGTCAACCTCGACAAGGCTCGCCGCCTGTTGTGGCCAATCAAGCAGAAGTATGGCCGCAAGATTTCCTGGGCCGACTTGATCATCTTCACCGGCAACCGAGCCCTCGAAACCATGGGGTTCAAGACCTTTGGGTTCGGTGGCGGTCGCGAGGACATCTGGGCTCCCGAAGAAGACATCTACTGGGGTCCAGAGACCGATTGGCTCGGCGACGAGCGCTACACCGGCGACCGCGAGCTGGCGAACCCGCTCGGCGCGGTCCAGATGGGCCTCATCTATGT
>CAYGMW010000271.1:0-4353 GCA_964350975.1 uncultured Acidimicrobiales bacterium
CGGCACCACGATCGAAACCTCGGTTGCCACGACCGCGGGCGAAGTGGTCGAGACCACCGAGGCCGCCACCGAGGCCACCACGTCGACGACCGAAGAGGCGACGACCACCACCTCGACGACCGAAGAGCCGACCACGACGACGATTGCTCCGGGCCCGACGGGGTTGTCGCTCAGCGGCGACGGCCTTGGCCTGCTCCGATTCGGCACCGATGCCGATGTAGCCGTTGAGTTCCTCGGCGGCATCTTTGGCCCACCGGCATCTGATTCGGGGTGGATTGACTCATTCTCTGGATTCGGCACCTGCCCCGGCACCGAGGTGCGCGGTGTGACCTATGGGCCTCTCACCGTGCTGTTCGGTGGGCCGGACAACGATCGCACCTTCTTCTCGTGGGACTACTACGACCAAGGCACCGGTGACGTGTTTGGTCTGACCAGCCCCGCCGGTATTGGTCTGGGATCGACGGCTGATGAGGTCGCCGCGGCCTACGCCGATGCCGAATTCTTCGAAGACGAGGTTTTTGGCGAAACCGCCACGTTCGGCCCGCTGTATGCATCGCTCGTTGATGGCGTGGTGACCTACCTCAGCGGCGGAAACGGCTGCGGCGAATAACTCGCTTCTGCCGGGGCGGTTCGACCACTCCAGCGCGCCTGGCCAAGATGTCGTTGAGCTCGGCGCCGAGCAAGAACACCAGGTTCAACAGGTACACGAGGGTGAAGGCCAACAAGGCTGCACCGACGACACCGACCGCGCCATTGCCATCGTTGGCGACCGAGACATAGACCGCGAATCCTCGACCCAGCGCGACCCATAACACCGCCGCGAAGAGCGCCCCAGGAACGTCCCAACGCCATGGGGTGTGCCGATGCGGAGCGACGTGGAACACCGTCGCGGCCCAGGCAGTGAGCAGGGCGAAGAGCAAGATGAGGCCAACGGTGTCGAGCAGCACGCCGCCATTGTTGGGCCACACCGCGTAGGTGCCGAAGAGGGCAACACCAACCACTGCGAGCGAGCCGAGGGCAATGCCAAGGGCAGAGATCCGCACCTCATACCAGGGCCGCCCTCCGCTGCTTTGATATGCGACGTCGAGCCCTCTGACGAGTCCGCCGAACCCTCTCGACAATGAGTACAGCGCCACGGCCAAGCTGACGGTCAACAGTCCCGACCTCTGATTGGCGAACAGTTCGGCCACGGTGTCGCTCAGCGCAGGCGAATCGAACGTTGTTTGGACATAGTCGCCAATTGCTTGTTCGGCGTCTGCGGCCAGGTTGACGCCAACGATGCCTTCGAGCGAACCGAGGCCCGTGACCATCGCCAACGCGGCTGCGGGAATGGTCAACACGGCAAAGAACGACATCGCCGCGGCCTGGTCGCCAATGGAGTCATCGTTGTACTCGCGGTACATGTCTTTGGTCAGGCTCCACAGCTCGGCGCCGACACGCCACAGCAGTTGCGGAACCCAGGTTGGCTTGTCGGACATGCAGGGCACCTTGGCACAGCTTCCCCGCATCGCGGCGCACCTGCCGCGGAGTTGCCGTACTCTGAGCGACGTGCACACCCGCCCGATCGGGGTCTTCGACAGCGGATTTGGCGGGCTCACCGTTGCTCGAGCGCTGATCGATCTCTTGCCCGACCAAGACATCGTCTATCTCGGTGACACTGGGCGGTACCCCTATGGACCCAGAGACCTGGGTGAGGTTCGAGACTTCGCGATCCAGATCGCCGACTACCTCGTCGAGACCTACGACATCAAGCTGTTGGTGATTGCCTGCAACACTGCGGCAGCGGCAGCCTTGGACGACCTGCGGACCCGGCTCGATATTCCAGTTGTCGGCGTGATCGAGCCCGGTTTGCTCGCCGCAGCCGCCATCTCCAAGACCGGGCAGATCGGTGTTGTGGGTACCGTCGGCACCGTCGCGTCGGGTGCCTATCCCAAGGTTGCGGCCGAGCACGGGCTCGACATCGACCTCACCGCGTGTGCGTGCCCCGGGTTTGTCGAATTCGTCGAGCGTGGCGAAACAGAGGGCCCTGGCGTGACCCTGCTGGCTGAACGCCTGCTGTCGCCAGTGAAAGACGCTGGTGTCGACACCTTGCTTCTTGGCTGCACCCATTACCCGTATCTGGCTCGCCCGATCGGTGAGGTGATGGGCCGTGACGTCGTGTTGGTGTCGTCGGCCGACGAAACCGCGTTCGAGGTTCGTCGGTTGCTGGTCGAGGATCGATCCAGCGGGCGCCGCGGCACCCATTGCTTCATCAGCTCTGGTGACGCCAGCTTGTTCGAAACCATTGGCCGCCGACTGTTCGGAGTAGAACTCGTCGGCGCCAAGGAACATCGGTGGAACTCATGACTGGACTCTCGATTACCGTGCTGGGTTGCTCTGGCTCCTATGCGGCGCCTGGAACGGCGTGCAGCGGGTACCTGATCCGCAGCGACACCACCTCCATCTGGGTCGACTGTGGCCCCGGCACGGTCGCCAGCATCCAGGAACATCTCGCCTTGGTCGATGTCGACGCGCTGATGGTGAGCCACCATCACCCCGACCATTGCGCCGAGCTGCCCGTGATCTACAACGCGTACAAGTGGTTCATGGGTCGAACCTCAGTTCCGGTGTATGCGCCCATCGGCGTCGTCGAGGTGACCGAGGCCATGGCGGGGCCGACCGGCGATGTGTTCGACTGGACGGTGATCGACCCGACCAGCCGAGTGACCGTTGGCGACATCGATGTTCGGTTCGCTCTCACCGATCATCCCGTCGAGACCCTTGCGATGCGGTTCGATTGCGGCGACGAGTCGATCGTCTACACCGCCGACACCGCGAACGGATGGGACCCTGCCGAACTCGCCAGCGGCGCTGACCTGTTGATGGGCGAAGCAACCGTGCTCGACGCCGATTGGCAGCCCGACACGCCCCACATGAGCGCGGCCCAGATCGCGGCTGCAGCCGAACGCTCAGGCGTCGGCACCCTTGTGATCACCCACCTGGCTCCGGGCAGCGACTCCTCACTGTTCGTGGCCGAAGCCGAGGCAAATACCACCACGCCGGTGGTGCTCGCTGTTGGCGGAATGGTCATCGGCGCCCAACAGTCCGTGTGATGATCGTCTGACGGCGACCGGGTAACCGGCAACTGCTTGATCACAGGAGACCGCAATGCGACCAGACGGACGGGCCAACAACGAGCTGCGCCCCATCACCTTCCAACGAGGATTCACCGACGCCACCCCCGGATCGGTGCTGGTCAGCTTCGGCCGCACCAAGGTCTTGTGCACGGTGTCAGTGAACGAATCGGTTCCGCGCTGGATGGCAGGGCGGGGGAGTGGCTGGGTCACTGCCGAGTATTCGATGCTGCCTGGGTCGGGCAACGACCGCGTTGAACGAGAGTCCAAAAAGGGCAAACAAAAGGGCCGGACCCTCGAGATCGAGCGCCTGATCGCCCGGTCATTGCGGGCCGTCACCGACATGGAGCTCCTCGGAGAGCGCGAGGTCACCGTCGACTGTGACGTGCTCCAGGCCGACGGCGGCACCCGTACCGCGTCGATCTGTGGTGCCTGGGTGGCGCTGCACGATGCGTTCACCTCCTTGGTCGGGTCGGGGCTCATCGACACGAACCCCCTCACCGATCACTGCGCTGCGATCTCGGTTGGGATCATCGAGGGTGAGCCGCGCCTCGACCTGCCATACAGCGAAGACTCCACGGCCGAGACCGACATGAACGTCGTGATGACCGGCAGCGGGGCGTTCGTTGAGGTGCAAGGCACCGCCGAGGGGGTCGCCTTTGATCGAGCCGAACTCGATGCCTTGTTGGACCTGGCTCAAGGTGGGATCGCGACCATCATCGAGCTGCAAAAAGCTGCGGTGAGCCCGTGAGCTCCGGACGGCCGCTATCGGAGCAGTCAGTGCCTGAGACGATCGTTCTGGCCACTGCAAATGCTCATAAGGTCGACGAGATCAGGGCCCTGTTGCCCATGATCCACTTCGTACCGAGGCCCGCTTCGGTGCCTGAGGTGGTCGAAGACGCCGGCACGCTGGTGGGTAACGCAAGGTTGAAGGCGGCAGCAATCTGTGAAGCGACCGGCCTGCCGGCACTCGCTGACGACACGGGCCTGTTCGTTGATGCTCTCGACGGCGCACCTGGGGTTGAGGCCGCCTACTTCGCTGGCCCTCGCGCCAGCTACGACGACAATGTCGACAAGCTGTTGACCCTGCTCGACGGTCGCAGCGACCGGGCCGCACGTTTCACGACCGTCGCCCTGCTGCGATTCCCCGGCGGCGACGAGATCGTGGCCCAAGGTTCGGTCGACGGCACGATCGCGGACGAACGTATCGGCACCAGACGCTTCGCGTACGACCCCGAGT
>CAYGMW010000272.1:0-4350 GCA_964350975.1 uncultured Acidimicrobiales bacterium
ACCCGATACCGCCCTTGAAGCCGTGGCAGATCATGCCGGTGCCGCCGCCGACATTTCCCTGCGCAACCCGAGGCTCACCATCGCCGCGAACCCGGTCAGCGTCGGCGATGGCGTGTCGCACATGGCCAGTAGTCAGACCAAAGGCGCCAATGTCATTGAGAAAGCCATCGTAGGTTTCGCCCACGACCGGCAGGCACCACTCGGTTGCCGGCTGCCTGTTGATGATTTCGGCCACGACAGCGTCGCGAACCATCCCGATCTGATGCGTGTTGGTGATTGCGACCGGACCGAGAAGCAGGCCGCTTTCGGCCAACCATTGGGTGCCGGTCATCTCGCCGTTGCCGTTGAACGAGAACGTCGCTCCGTAGCAGAGCTGATCTCGGAGCTCCGGCGGCCGGGTGTTCACCACGGTGACGCCGGTACGCAACGTGGCTGGAGCGTCCTGAATCACGGTGCAGTGGCCAACGCTGACCCCATGGACGTCAGCAATGGAATTGTCTGGTCCGGTTGGCAAAACGCCGATCGTGAGTCCGAGATCTCGAAGTCGCTGATGCATTGCCGCATCGTAGGCATCATCGCGAGGGTGAACCCGATTCAGCACCAAATGGGCTTCCAAACCTGAAGGTTGAGGCTCGACCTGCCGATGGGGACCACGGACCGCGTCGGCTTTGGGTGATCTCGTTGAGCGAGCAAGCGAACAACAAATGGGAAGGCCGCCCCGGTGTAGCGCGCGCTCTTCGTGTGTTTGTTGCTGGTGCGCCCATCGTCATCTCGATCATCCTCGTCACGATCGCCGGTCGTATCGTCACCAGACCGGACGGACTCGCACTGAGCATCGTGTGGTGGGCCGGGCTGTCGGTGCTGGCGACCCTCGTGGTGCTTGGCCTCGACCGCGTCTTCCGCCGCCTGATGCCGGTCGTGGCCTTGTTCCAGCTGTCGCTGGTCTTCCCCGACAAGGCTCCGTCGCGCTTCAGCGCCGCGATGCGAGCCGGCACGGTAAAGCAACTCCAACGCAAGATGGATTCCGGCGAGTTCTCAGCCGCGGCCCCCCAAGAGGCAGCCGAACAGCTCGTCAGCTTGGCTGCGAAGCTGAACGCACACGACCGGCGAACCCGAGGCCACACCGAACGCGTCCGGGCGTATTCGGTGATGATCGGCGAGGAGATGGGGCTCGGCGAACACGATCTTGAGCTGCTCAACTGGTCGGGCCTGGTTCACGACATTGGCAAGCTGACCGTCCCGACCGAGATCCTGAACAAGCCAGGCAAACCAACAGACGAAGAGTGGAAGATCCTTCGGGACCATCCCAAGAACGCCGACCGGCTTGTCGAACCGCTCCGACCGTGGTTGGGCCAGTGGGCCGAGTCGGCTACCGAGCACCACGAGCGCTACGACGGCAAGGGCTACCCGAACGGCATCGCGGGCAAGAACATCACGCTCGCGGGTCGAATCGTCGCGGTCGCTGACGCCTATGACGTCATGACCTCGTCGCGGTCGTACAAGAAGCCGATGCCGACCGAGGAGGCCCGCGCCGAGCTGGCGAGATGTGCCGGCACCCAGTTCGACCCCGACGTTGTGCGGGCATTCCTCACCGTCAGCATTGGTCGTCTTCGGCTCATTGCTGGTCCTTTGGGATCCCTCGTCCAGTTGCCCGCTGGTGGTGCCACCCTCGGCACCGGCGTCGCGACTGGTGCCAGCGCCGCGGCATCGGTGGCCGTTGCCGCGGCCACGGGCATCGTCGGCACCACTCCCCCTCCGCCTCAACCCATCCCTCAGGGGCTCGGTCGAACCGTCGTTGAGGCCCCACCAAACATCGAGGTCTCAGGCCCAGAAGACGTGGTGCTTGGTGCCGACCTGACCGCAATCGTCTCAGCCGATGGCAAGACCGTCACACTCCAAAACGGCACCGAACACGGCGAAGTGTCGGTGTCTGACGACGGTGTCGTCACCCTCACACCCAATGCGAACTTCCACGGCATTGTTGTCATTGGTTATGAGGCGTGCGACGACGCAGGCGAATGCGAAGAGGGCACCCTGACGTTCAACGTCGAACCGGTCAACGATCCGCCTGATGGCCGAGACGACGTCTTGGTTCTCGCCGAGGGCACGAGCGGATCGATCGATGTCGTGGCCAACGACGTCGACGTCGACGACGACAACGCCTCGCTGCGCGTGACTTCAGCCGAAATCATCCCGAGCCGAGACCACGACTTGACACCATCGGGCCTTGATTCTGACGGACGCTTGATCTCGCTGACCGCCCCTGACAACGCGTCGGGTTCGATGCTGATCCGCTACACCGTGGTCGACCAAGCAGGCGAATCCTCCACCGCCATGCTGGTGGTCAACGTGACCGCCACAAACGACACCCCTCGAGCGATCGACGACAACTTCATCGTCACCGAGGCCACGGTCACCAGGCTCGATGTGACCGCCAACGACACCGACGGCGACGGCGACAACCTCGCGCTCGAGGCGGTCACCGGTGTGACGGGTGGTACCGCCACCATCGATGGGGGTGCGGTGGTGTTCACCCCCACCCCACGTTTCACCGGTGCAGGTGGTTTCCGCTATCAGGTGGCCGACGGAAATGGGGGCACCTCGTCGGCTGCAGTGACGATCGACATCGTCGACGACCCGCTGCGCCCGGTTGTGCTCGCTGACGTCGTGACCCTCAACGAAGACAGCTCCGCCACGGTTGATGTGTTGTCCAACGACACCAGCGAGGGTTCGCGAGTGGTGGGCGGCCAGATCACGATCGTCAACACACCAGACCGGGGCTCGGCCACCATCGAAGGAGCCAGCACCAACGACCCCATGATTCGTTATGTGCCCAACGCCAACTTCGCGGGCACGGACAGCCTCGAATATCGCGTGTGCGACGACGCTGGTTTCTGCGGCGAAGGTCGCGTATCGCTGACCGTCGCAGCCGTCAACGACGCTCCGTCGTTTAGCCCCGGCCCCGCCGTCACCGTCAACGATGCTGACGGAGCCCAGCGGATCGACGGATGGGCCACGGCGATCTCGGCCGGGCCATCGAATGAGTCGTCCCAAAGCGTCACGTTCGTCGTGAGCGCAGCCGACACCGAGTTGTTCGAGGTGCAGCCAGCCATCGACGCGAACGGCGCGCTGACGTTCACTCCAGCATCTGACGCCGACGGTGTGAGCGACGTCACGGTGCGCGCCGTCGACTCAGGTGGAACCGCGAATACCGGGACCGAATCCAGCGCGACTGCCACGTTCACCATCACGGTGCGACACGTCAATGTGGCGCCGTCGTTCACCCCAGGTGCCAACGTGTTCATCGCCGAAGACAGCGGCACGACCACCATCGAGAATTGGGCCACGGCCATCAGCGCCGGCGCACCATCAGAGGCCGGGCAGTCGCTCGATTTCCGGGTTGAGGTGACCAACTCAGCGTTGTTCACGACCCTGCCGACGATCTCTCCGACCGGAACCCTCACCTTCGCCGTCGCACCCGACACCTTTGGTTCGTCCGAAGTCACCATTTCCCTGAGCGACTCAGGCGGCACCGAGTTCGGCGGAACCAACACCAGCGCGTCCGCGACCTTCACCGTGTCGGCCACGGCGGTGAACGACGCTCCAAGTTTTGTTCCAGGCGCCGCCATCAGCGTGACCGAAGACAGCGGGCCGCGCTCTGTCTCGGCGTGGGCGACCAGCATCAGCCCCGGTCCGGCGAACGAAGCGGCACAGACCGTGTCATTCACCGTTGCTGCGGCCAACCCTTCACTGTTTTCGACCCAACCTGCGATCTCGCCGACAGGAACGCTCACGTTCACTCCAGCGCCGAATGCCAATGGCTCCACCACATTGGCCATAGTGCTGTCTGACTCCGGCGATAGCGGGGCCAACAATGCCACTTCTGCGTCGCCTCGTTTGGCGAATCTCACGATCACTGCAGTGAACGACGCACCGGTCGCGAACAACGAACCTGTCCTCGGCGCTGGCACCGACCCCGGCAGCGGCTACACCACCACCGAAGACACACCGTTCACCACAGCCAACATCACCACCAACGACACCGACATCGACAACCCCATCGACCCCACCAGCATCACCATCGTTGACGCCCCCACCAACGGTATTTTTTTCAATAACAACGACGGCACCTTCACCTACACCCCAAACAAC
Source organism: uncultured Acidimicrobiales bacterium (assembly GCA_964350975.1). Classification (GTDB taxonomy): domain Bacteria; phylum Actinomycetota; class Acidimicrobiia; order Acidimicrobiales; family Poriferisodalaceae; genus JAADHX01. The sequence goes on from CAYGMW010000272.1 coordinate 4,153, forward strand.
AACCACAACGGCACCGACACCTTCAACTACACCATCACCGACCCCAACGGCGCCACCTCAAACACCGCCACCGTCACCCTCACCATCACCCCCGTCAACGACGCACCAGTAGCCAACAACGACCCCGGCATCGGCGCAGCCGCCGGCTACACCACCACCGAAGACACACCGTTCACCACAGCCAACATCACCACCAAC
>CAYGMW010000273.1:0-4283 GCA_964350975.1 uncultured Acidimicrobiales bacterium
TACCGGTTGTTCACCGCAGACCGATACGCCAACGAACACCAGAAACAATGCCTCGCCTTACGTGACGGCGGCTGTGTCTGGCGAGGCTGCAACATGGCGCCATCCAAATGTGACGCCCACCACCTCAAGTTCAGGTCTGAAGGCGGCGTAACCGCCATCGAGAACATGGCGCTGCTGTGCCCGACCCATCATCGCAAGCTCCACAACATGGGAGCCCACCTCTGGATGGGCGACACAGCCTCAGACTGGCACCTGGTCCAAGACCACTCCGACCGGCTCATCGACCAATGGTCAAACCCACCACCACGCCAGAAACCGGCCCTACCCCCAAACGCTGCCCGTGGTGCACCGAATCCGTCGGAAGCCCTGAGCCAGACTGGCTTGCCAGGAATCTAGCGAGCAGCTGATGTACTCTGCGCCGATGATCACATACGGTGGCAGTCCGCGGCCGTGGCGAACGCTCTTCGCGCTTGCCGCCAGCCTTCTGGTCGGGATGCTCGGCGGTGCGGCGATCGGCATCGGCTCGCCCGCGGCTGCTGGCGTTCCCGAGGGTCATGGGACCACTTTCGAGCCCGTTCCAACCGGAGCAACCTTCGACCTCGAAACGATCACATCGTCGGTTCCCAACTCGATCAGTGGCCGCGTGGTCGACATCTTTGGTGCACCGATCGAAGGCGCCAAGATCGTCAACACAACGGCATCAACCGCTTCGGCAATACTCGAGGTGGCGACAACGGATGCTGACGGTCGCTTCTTCGCAGAGACGCACGGTTGGGAGTTTGCTGCTCTTCCTCCCGACGACCGACCCGACCTGGCCGCAGCGGGCATCGGTGGCCGCGGCCTCTATGGCGAAGGCACAGTCGGGCTTCACCCGTCCGAACCACACCATCGCGACGTCACTTTTGTGCTTGCGCCTGGGCACTTCTTTGCCACCGGAGGCAAGCGAATTCGGCCGACCGAGGCAATGCCTGTCACCGCTGCTGCTCCTCCTGACACACCCCCACCTGACACACCCCCACAGCCGCGGGGCTCGTCGATCAGCGGAATCAATATTGTGGCACCTCGACCGGGAGCCGCCGCACACGAATTCGCCGTTGAGTACCTCGCCCACCCGCAATACGCAGCGACGAATCAGTACATCCTGCTCGACATCTCGGACGACTTGGTTCCCGACGCCAAACGGCCCAGCCTGGTCGTGACGTGCTTCATCGATTGTGTGCGCGGGTCTCGACATTCGGTCGGTCCGTGGGGCCACCAACTTGCGGTTCACGTTGGCCCCAGAAGCTCGGGAACGCTCGACCTCGAAGCCTCGCCAGGCGCACTGTGGATCGATCCTCCCCTGATCGCCGAAGTCAGATATAACCAACCACACAACGTGTACGTCTCGGATCCATCTGGTTGCCCAACAGAGCTCACAGGCTCTGGCGACGTTCCGCTCATCGGTCCCGCTGAACGGGCACCGTTTCCATTCGTCGTCTTGGGTTCCCAACCACCGACAAGCAACCCAGAGACTCGGGTCCACACCTTCGAAATCGCTGGGCGACAAGGCGAGTTGGTGTACATCACCGGTTTCGCAGGCACAACCGCCGATGAGGTGATCGACTACCAACTCGACAGCACCTTCCCACCGTGCTCCCGGCCTGAGCGTCCGCTGACGGGTTACGCCGCCGTGTCGACTTACGGGACTGTCTACGGCTTCGGCGAGATCACCAATCGTGGCAACGCCCAGGGCGCAGCGTCCGACGTCCGAGCCATCGAGCTGACCAGCTCAGGCGACGGCTACTGGATCGTCACGGGCGGTGGTGTCGTCACCGCTCTGGGGTCCGCCGTGCAGTACGGCGACCTGAGCAACGCAGCCCTCAACCCTGGCGAGACCGTCAACACGATGGCATCGACACCCGACGATGGCGGCTACTGGCTGGTCACCAGTCTGGGCCGCGTCGTGCCCTTCGGCTCGGCCAGATGGCTCGGCGACGCATCAGGGTTCACACTGGACGCAGGCATCATCGCAGCGACCGCCACACCGTCGGGAATGGGCTACTACCTCGTAGGCGGCGACGGCGGCATCTTCACCTACGGTGATGCTGCCTTCCACGGCTCGGTACCCGGCATCCTGCCAGGAGTCAGGCTCAACGAGCCCGTCGTCGGCATCACTGCAGACCCTGACGGAACGGGCTACTGGCTTGTCGCTAGCGACGGAGGTGTCTTCACGTTCGAAGCCGAGTTCCGTGGATCACTACCCGGCATCTTGTCCCCCGGGACCACGCTGGCCGCACCCATCGGCGGCATGGTTCCCTACGGAAACGGATACCTGCTGGTGGCTGGTGACGGAGGCGTGTTCAACATCAGCAACCGGCCGTTCTTCGGCAGCCTCGGCGACGTCGATCTGCCCAACCCCATCGTCGCCATTGCCACCACGTCATGAGCAAGATCTGTCGACGCCACGACAACGGCGTGATCTAGCATCACACGATGTTCTTCACCGAAGACACGCTGAAGTTCTGGACCGGGTTGGCGGCGAACAACTCCAAGGCTTGGTTCGACGAGCATCGCAAGGACTACGAAAAGCACCTGCGGGCGCCATATCTACGACTCGCCGAGGCCTTGGTCGAACAAGTCGTTGAGGTCGAACCCGAGTACGAGATCCCGGCCAAACACGCCATCTACCGCATCAACCGAGATGTGCGGTTCTCGGCTGACAAGCAGCCCTACAAGACCGACCTCGGTATCACCGTCGGCCGGGGTCAGCGCCACGACCCGTCCTATCCGGCCTACACCTGCCGGGTCGGTGTCAGCGGGGTGGTGATCGCCGGAGGGATGTACATGCCTCCGACCGAACTGCGCGACCTACTGCGGCGCTATGTCGGCGAACACTCTGGCGAGCTTCGGGCCGCGATGGACAGCCCCGAATTCGCCGACACCTTCGGCACCATCATCGGCGACGCCCACAAGCGGGCCCCAGCCGGGCTCAAAGAGCTCGTCGCAATTGAGCCAATGGTGCTCAACAAGCAGTGGATCTACTGGCGCCACTGGGACGACATGTCGCTGCTGCTTCGCCCCGACCTCGACCAGTTCATTCTCGACGGCTGGGAAGTGGCACGCCCCGTCATGGACTTCTTCAAAACCGCAGTTCGGGAGGTGTCGCAATGACACAATCTGCCATCACTATTGGTGTTCTCATTGTCGACTCGCTCGACTCGAAGCACACCTCGATCGCGGGTGACTATCCCGAGCTCATGACCGCCATGTTTGGCTTCGACGACATCAACGTGGCCGTGTACCGGGCTCACGAAGGCGAACTCCCCGCCTCAGTCAACGATGCCGACGCATGGGCGATCGGTGGCTCGAAGTTCAGCGCCTACGACGACATCGAGTGGATTCACCAACTCAAGGCCTTTGTGTTCGAGGCCTACACAGCCGGCGTGCCCCTGCTGGGCGTCTGTTTCGGGCATCAGCTCATCGCGCTTGCGTTGGGTGGCAACGTCGAACGAGCCGCTGGCGGCTGGAACGTTGGCGCGCTCGACTACGACCTCGCCGACGGCCGCCAGGTGTCGCTCCTCGCATGCCACCAGGACCAGGTCATCGCACTCCCACCTCAAGCATCCGTGACCGCCACAACCACGACGTGTGCCATCGCTGGTTTCGTCATCGATGACCAGGTCATGACCATCCAGCCCCATCCCGAATTTGGGGGCTCTCTCGCGGCCTCGATCTATGAGAGCCGACGCCACATCCTGGGCAACGACACCACCGACCGGGCTATTGCGTCGACCACGGCACCACTCGCGAACAGCGCCATGGCCCACGACATGGTCTCGTTCGTCCGGCACGCTGTGCGTCGCGAGTTCGCGTGAGTGTTGCCGACTATGTCGCCCTGATCGCAGCAGGCGGCGATGAACCCTATGGCGAAGCCGTCAGCATCGGTGACCACATGCTGTTGACCGCTGGCGCTGCCCGCGCTGCGGGTCTCGCTGACCATCTTGTGGCCGCCGCACTCCTACACGACGTCGGGCATCTCATCGCGCCGCCCGACGACGAGTTTGGTGTCCACGACCACGCCGTGAGCGGGGCCGACTGGGTGCGACCCCGCTTCGGCGACCTCGTCGCCCGACCAGTCGGGTTGCATATCGACGCCAAGCGATACCTGTGCGCCATTGATCCGACCTACTGGGACGGGCTGTCCACCGCGTCACAGCACACCCTGAACTTCCAGGGCGGGCCGATGTCGCCAGCCGAAGCCGCCACGTTCGCCACGCGCCCCGGCGCCGACGATGCTGTCGCCT
>CAYGMW010000274.1:0-4264 GCA_964350975.1 uncultured Acidimicrobiales bacterium
GACGTCGTCCTCATGTGTGGTGGCGCCATGGGGGGTGTGCTCGGGCCGGCCGAGGGGCTGTACTTTGACCTGGCAGAAACGTTCGCGACCGCAGGCATCGGCACGGTCCGAATCGGTTACCGCAAGCCCAACGACCTCGGCCGGTGCCTACACGACATGGCTGCCGCGGCCGACTTGTGCGCCCGATCCGGAGCCAGCAGATTCGTCACCATGGGCCACAGTTTCGGCGGCGCGGTGGCACTCAACGCCGGCATCGCGTTTCGCAGCCACTGCGCTGGCGTCGTGCTGCTCGCGACCCAGTCGGCCGGATGCGAAGGTGCCGACCAGATCGGCGACACTCCCCTGCTGTTGCTGCACGGAACGTCCGACCAGATCCTGCCCCACATGGCCAGCGAGATGGTCCGCATGATCGCCGGAGCCGGCGAGTTGGTCCTGCTACCTCGGGCCAGCCACCTGTTGACCGAGGCCGCTGCCGAGCTGCGCGAACGCCTCGGAAGCTGGATTCCGGCGTCGTTCGCGGCCCACGCCGACGCCGGCCTTCCCGATAACTCAGCCTGACCGATGGCCGAACTGCGAGTCCCCAGTTCGCTCGACGATATCGATGCCGCGTGGGTCGAGACGGCGCTGAACCAGTCGCCTCGCACCCGTCCCGCTCGTCTGGCGATCGACCGTATCGAGATCGAACCAGTCGGCGCCGGCGTTGCGTTCCTCGGCACGCTCGCAAGAGTGACGCCGAACTACGCCCAAGGCGCTGGTCCTGGGTCGATCATCGTCAAGCTGCCGCCGGCCAACGAGGGTGCCCTGACGGTCGGCCGCCTCCTCAACGCGTGGGTCCGAGAGGCCCGGTTTTACTCCGAGCTGGTCCCCCACCTCGATGCGGACGTTCCGGTGCCGCGCTCGTGGGCCACAGCCATCGACGGCGAACGCGCCGCCATCGTGATCGACGACCTACATCCGGCGTTCACTCCTGACCAGGTCGTTGGCGCAACCCGACACCAAGCACACGCCGCGGTCGAAGCGCTAGCTCGGTTCCACGCTCCCTGGTGGGGGTCGCCCCGAACGGGCCCAGCTGCCTGGATGCCCGGAGTCGACGGGCCGGGCGCAGGGGTTGGGTTGGCGTCTTCAATGGCAGCCAACATCGACACCTTCGATGCCCGTTTCGGCGACCGGCTACCGGCTGAGTCAATGGGCTGGACCCGCGCCTTTATCGACCACGTTCCCCGGTGGTTACACGATCAAGCCCAGTCTGCGATGACCGTGGCCCATGCCGATTACCGGCTCGGGAATCTGCTCTTTGGCCCCGAACCCGACGGCGCCGTACACATCGTTGATTGGCAGATGGCGATGATCACCGCGGGCGCGACCGATCTGTCGTTCTTCATTTCCACCGGCATGACCATCGACGATCGGCGCCGGCACGAAGCTGAGCTGGTCGCCACCTATCTGAGCACGCTCGAAGCAGCGGGCGTGGCGTCAGGCCAGCTCGGCGCGGTCGAGCGTCAGTACCGAGAATCGCTGCTGTGGTGGATGGCGATGTTGTCCAACAACCTGGCCAACATCGAAACACCCGACGCCAACAGCGCTGCGCTGTTCGACGCCATGCTGCTCAGGTTGCACACCGCCGCGGTCGACCACGACCTTGGCCGAGTGATTGCTGAACTGAACGCCTGAACGCGTGAACGCCTGAACACGGGCCCAAATGGGGCTACTGGCAGGCTTCGCACTCGTCGGGGTTTTCGAGACCACAGGCAAGAATCTCGTCGTCGGTGGCCCAGTCGAGTTCGGCGTCGCCGAAATCGTCAGCGGCTGGGGCGAGAGTGGTGGTGCCAGAGTCTTCGGTCATTGCCATCCGTCGAGTGTGGCAGATCCCGCTCAGAATTCCAACGCTGAAATTTCACCAAACGCGCGAGGAGCCGACGTCGCGGCTTCGATCAGGACCCGACCGGATTTGGTCAGCACAATCTCGACCACGGCGCCGGTGTCACTGCTCGAAATCGGATTCACATCAACGAGTCCAGACAGCAATGCCGCCCTGGTCGCCGGGTCGTCGCTTTCGATGCCGAGCGTGCCCACCAGCCCGCCTCGAACATGTACCTGTTCCAGTAGCGCAACAACCGCAATCAGCGAATCTGACACGGAGGATCGGGGTTCAAGTGTCACCCCCGCAAGGGTAGGCATCGCTCGCGAGCCCGTGTTGGAACGCTGTCCGGTAGCCGCGTAACTTCCTCCCTATGCCCGGTACCAAGCACAGGATCGTCACCTCGGCCCTTCACTTGGCGGGCCAACGGACGTCGTTCCCGCCGCTGAGAGCACTAGCTGACGACGTTGGCGTGTCGCTCGGCACGCTGACCACCTACTTCGCCACTCGATCCGACCTCATCCGGGCCGTCGAACGCAAAGCCATCGCCACGGTGTGGCGTGAGCTTCGACGAAACAGCACCTTCGATGGAGCCGCCCTGCTGTGCGCTCTACGGACGAGCGACGGGGTTGCTCAGATGTTGCTCGACCACGGGCGAGCGCTGCCTCACTGGCCGCCACGCCTCGCCGGCAAGTTCGCCCCGGACCTGTCCCGGGCCGACGCCCAGATGGTGATGTTCGACCTCATGGCCACCCTGGCCTATCTCGCGGCGTGTTATGACGACGAGCTGGTTCCGCCGCTCAGCACAACCGAAGCCAATGCCCTGCACACCGCGATCACGACCATCTATCGCTCGCCCGCTGTTGCCTCGCCCGACGTCGACGAACTGCCAAACATCGTCGGCCACATCGATCACCACCTCGCAGTCACCGACGAGCCGAAACAACACCGCACGGTCGAGGGCCCGACAGTTCGCGCCTCGGCCGAGACCCTGCTCGCAGGTTCGCGCATCACCGCACGCGCTATCAGACACCGTCTCGGTTCGGGCATGAGCCGGCTGTACGAACGCCACACGATGGCCGACCTCTACCACGAACTCGACCGGGTCCTGTTCGCCTCGATCATGGGCTCGGTGGCCACCATTGACCAGCTGATCGGATACGGCCAACGAGCCATTGTTGCCGCAGCACGCTTTCCGGCGCTGATGGAGTACATCGTCAAGAAGTCGACCACCGAGAACTCCGAAGTTGAAGACCTGTTCGACCGGATCATCGCCCTGCACCGAGCCGACGGAACCATGAGGTTCACCGAGCTGACCGAACAACACCACCGAGCGATGATCATCGGAACAGTGACCCAACGCTTCCGCTCACGAGAGTCTCACCCTCAACCCTGGGCCGAGCTTGGAGGCCACTTCGAACGTATGGCTGACGCACTCCAACACCGTCCCGATTGAACACCGTCCCGATTGACGGCCTTGGCTACAGGCTCGGCACGAATCGCGGGCCTGGGAACGGCCCTCGGTGCGCTTCGAAGGCCGACCCGAGCCGGACCAGCGTGTGCTCGCTCCAAGCCCGACCCATGAACGTCAAGCCGACCGGCAGGCCCGCAACCAGCGCGGCTGGAACGCTGAGCAGGGGATAACCAGCCGTGGCGGCCAGCGTGGCTGTGCCACCGATGTGGCGGTCGCCGCTGATCAGGTCGATCACTGGCGCCGGCGCTCCGGTCGGCGCCACGATCGCATCGACGCCGTACTGATCGAAGGCCCGATCGAGGCCCTCGGAGCGCGACAGGCGATGGGCAGTGGCCGCAGCGTCGAGATATCGCGTATCGCTGAGCGGGCCCATCGATGCTGCCAACTCCAACAGTTCTTGTCCGAAGTGCTGCAGCTCGACGTCGGCGTGGCGGCGATTGAACTCGATCACCTCGGTCAGCGACTGCGGACCGCTCCCGCCCCGATGCGCCAGATAGGCGTTCAGACCGTCGGCGAACTCATACAACAACACGGTCTCTTCGGCGGCTTCGAGCGCCGGCGGAACCACCAGATCGTCGATCATGACGATCCGCGCTCCGGCCTGACCGATCAACTCAACCGCCGCGCCCACCGCGGCATCAGCATGGCGCGAGAACCCACACAACGAACGTGCGAACCCGATCACGGCCCCCACGAGACCACCGGAGCCGACCGCCGAGGCATAGTCGTGCACCTTGGTGCTGGCTGTGGCTGGGTCGAATGGATCCGAGCCTGCGATCGCAGTGAGTATCGCCGCCGCGTCAGCAACCGAACGCGCCAGTGGACCAACCGTGTCCTGGCTGGCGGAGATCGGGATCACGCCACGCCGACTGGTCAGGCCCACGGTCGGCTTAAGCCCAACCACACCATTGGCCGTTGCGGGCGACACGATC
>CAYGMW010000275.1:0-4254 GCA_964350975.1 uncultured Acidimicrobiales bacterium
GCAGTCGTCCGGCTGTGGTTGTGAGCAATGACGGCGCGAATACAGCCGCAGCTCGCCTCGGTCGCGGGGTGATCACAGTCGTTCCGGTCACGTCCAACACCGATCGCATCTATCCGTTCCAGGTGTTGCTACCAGCAGACGAGACCGGACTCGATTTCGATTCCAAAGCACAGGCCGAGCAAGTTCGTTCCGTTGCTGTCGAGCGGATCGGCGAAGTGATCGGTTCGCTCGGATTCGAACTCGCCGGACGCCTTGACGAGGCGCTTCGAATCCACCTCGAGCTCTGAGGTTCACCCAGTACAACATCCGCCCGTTCCGAGGTAGCGAGCGCCGGCCGGCAATATGTCGGTGATTGCGCTGCAGGAGACCGAGCGGCGACTGTCCGATATCGCCGGCGTGAGTATCTGGTGGCCGCCTAACTCGTGGGGCGACCGACTTCGCCGGATCTGTGGCGCGGGTCGGAGCGTTTCGGGGCGTGATTATCGCTCGGGTGCGGGCTGGCTTCGACGGAGCGATACGTGCCGATCTCGCTCGGATGTTCTGTCGTTCGTGCCAGCGCGTTATCGAGCGGGTCTGGGCGCTCTTTTTCCGAACCGGTTGGTCTTGGCCGGGTTGACTCGCTTGGAGGTGGTCGGGCTAGCGGCTGATGGTAAGGATTCGTCGGGCGCCGTTGGCGACGATGATGAAGATGAGTGCTCCGGCGATGAGGTCTGGGACCGCTGAGTCGGAGATTGCGACGATTATGGCTGCTGCGATGACGAGGGTGTTGACCTTGATGTCGTTGGCGGTGAAGATCCAGCTGGCTTCGAGGTGGACTTCTCCGGTTCTGACTCTGCGCAGGATGAGCAGGGTGGCGATGTTGCCGGCGAGGGCGAGGAGTGACAGCACGATCATGGTGATCGTGTCAGGCGGGCCACTGTCGCTGAGTACTCGTCGGGTGACTTCGGCGAGGCCCACGGTGGCGAGCGCGAGTTGGAGGTAGCCGCTGGTTCGGGCGAGCTGCTTCTTGCGGGTTGTGGTGGAGGCGACGACAGCCAGGCTGAGGGCGTAGACACTGGCGTCGGCGCCCATGTCGAGAGCGTCCGCCACCAGGCCCATGGATCGGGCGATGAGCCCGAAGGCGAGTTCAGCGACGAAGAACCCGGCGTTGATGGCAAGGGCGATGGTGAGGGCACGGCGTTCGGTGGCGTTGTCGGCGGCTGCGGGCATCACACCGCCGTCGCCGATGTGGACAGTTCCGAGGCCGAGGTCTTGTAGGGCTGCGTCGATGAGGCCGGTGTCGGTGTGGTGTTCAACGACGGCTTCGCGTTCGGGTAGCTCGATAGCGATCCGGTCGATCCCACCCACGTCTGCCAGTCTCATTCGTACGAGTTCGGCTTCGGCATCGCAGTCCATCGCTGCGACCCGGAACCGGCTGATCGTCACGACGTCGCCCGATCGTCGAGTCGAGTGGCTGTGTTGCGGCCGACGCCGGGCACGAATCGTCCGACCGAGGCCGCGTAGTCGCTGTAGTGGTGGCCGTGCAGTTCTTGGAGGTGGGGTTCTTCGACGTAGCGGACTTGGAGTTCGATCGCCAGCACCAATAACACCACGGCGACGACAGCGATGACGTTGGGAACCAGGAGTGCGAAACCGACTGCGGTCAGGATCATGGCGGAGAAGATCGGGTTGCGGACGATGGCGAACACACCGGCAGTGACGAGCCCAGTTGGTTCGGTCTTGTCGATCCCGATCCTCCATTCGCTGCCCATCGCGACTTGGGCCAGGAACGTCACCAGGATCCCGGCGACCGCGATGACGAGGCCGACGACGCGTATGCCGTCGCCGTCGATGAGCATTCGAAGATCTGCGATCGCAGCGATTGGGGCCGCCACGCCAGCCACCAGGGCAGCGACGAGGAGCCAACCGGCGATTGTTTCGATGGTGCTGGCCCCGTCGGTGAGGCCACCGGCTCGGATCCCGGAATCCCCCGTCGCTCGCTTCTGTAGAACCGATCGGATGACGAAGATCACCAGGAACCACACGACGAACAGGCCGAGAGCGGCGACGTTCATCACCATGTCATCGCCTCACATCCGTCGTGGGAGTCGGGCTCGACCTGGAACGTGCCATGAGTGATCCCATAGGACTGCTCCAGAATGCTGCGGGCTTGGTCGAGCACGCCGTGACCGTCAGCGTTGTCGCTGATCATCAGGTGAGCCGACGCGGCGTCCATCTCCGAGGTGAGGGTCCACACGTGCAGGTCATGGACGTCGACCACCCCGTCGATCCCGGTGAGCTCAACCGCCAGCGCGTCGAGGTCGAATCCCTCCGGTGCGGCTTGCAACAAGATCCTCACCGACCGTTTTCCGAGACGCCATGTCCGGGGCAGGATCCACAAGCCGATCCCGGCGCCGATCACCGGGTCGACCCATCCCCAGCCGAACACCTCCAACAACACCGCAGCGATGATGACCCCGACAGAGCCGATCGTGTCGGCCAAAACCTCCAAGTAGGCGCCCTCGACGTTCAACGACTCCTTAGACCCTTCACGCAGCAGAGCGAACGCGACCAGGTTCGCGGCCAAACCGGCAACAGCGACCAACAGCATCGGGATGCCGAGCACTTCGGGTTCGGTCGCTAGCCGGCGGGCAGCCTCAATCAGCACCCAGATCGCCACACCGAACAACAGCAAGGCGTTGACGAACGCGGCGAGGATCTCGAGGCGGTACAGCCCGAAGGTGTGCGATGACCGGGTAGTCGTCTGGCGGTCGGCGAATCGGGATGCAAGCTGGATCGCGGCCAACGCCATCCCGATACCGATCACATCGGTCAACATGTGACCGGCGTCGGACAACAACGCCAGCGAGTTCGTCATGAACCCAGCGACTGCCTCGACCACGAAAAACACGAAGATCACGACGAACGCCGCAGTCAGCCGGCCTTGGTGGCGTTCACCGGCCCGAGCCAACCCGGTGCCATGATCGTGGTCGCCGCCCATCAGACATCACCAGCCAGATGCGAAACGTGTTCCCGCGACAGGTCCAGCAGCATCCGGACGTGACCATCGTCGAGCCGGTAAAAGATGTTACGGCCGTCCCGCCGATTGCGAACGACCCCCGCGTTGCGGAGCAGTCGCATGGCCTGGGACACCTTGGTGTCGGAGGTGTCGACCACCTCGGCGATATCGCACACACACAACTCACCCGCCTCCAACAACGCGAACAGGATCCGCACCCGAGTCGGATCCCCGAGCAGCCTGAACATCTCCGCCAGATCACCGGCGACCTCAACATCGATCAACGACGCCGCCACCGACTCCACACGAGCCGAGTCGACAATTCTGGTCGCGCACCCATCCAACCCGGACACCTTCGATACCTGCATACATCTGAAGATATCAAGAGATAGGCTCTGAGGGCAAGGTTCGTCCTACCCATTTCTCCCGCCCCGCGAGCGGGTCCCGCCAAGGAACGTCTCGACCATGACCTCACAGCCTGACTCGCTGCCAACGGATCGCTCCTCGATCGCTGTCCTCGGCGCGACCGGTGCCGTCGGCGCCAAGGTCGCCGCCATCCTCGAAGCGAAGGGTCACCACGTGATCGCAGTCTCGCGTCACGCCGACCAGGCAACTGCCTCCCGGTTAACCAGAGTTCGAGGCGAGTTCACCGACCCGACCACCATCGGCAACATCACGCCCGGTGTCGCCGTGAACTGCACCGGCATCGAAGACCTCGACGCAGTGCTGCGATGGCGCGATGCCGGCTGGGCCGTCATCGACATCACCGCCTCAAGCCAATACGCCAACCAGCTCGCCCAAGCCACGCACACCGGCCCGCCCCTCATCGTCGGCGTTGGGCTGACACCCGGGCTCACCAGCGTCTTGGCCCGACACCTCGTCGCCAACGACCCTGACGCAACATCGGTCATGATCGCTTGTCTCATCGGCCTCGGCGAGGACTACGGCGACGCCTCCCGAGACTGGACCTACAGCCAACTCGGCCGACACATCAACGACCCCAATGGAGCGTTCCGCAACTTCTCTGAGCCGCGAGCCATCGACCTCCCCGGCGGGTTCGGGCGACGCCCCGCGTGGCGATTCGACTTCGCCGACCGAGTACTTCTGCCCCAAGAACTCAACGCTGAGGTCACCACCAGATACTGCTTCGACTCCCGCCTCGCCGGGCGAGCACTCGCAATCGCCAGCGCCATCCCGAAAGCCCCCGAGGTCCTCCGCCGGCTCAACAAGCTGTCACGCCGAACCATCGGCGGTAC
>CAYGMW010000276.1:0-4235 GCA_964350975.1 uncultured Acidimicrobiales bacterium
GGGCCAGGTGGCAGTCATCGGCGCGACGAACCGGCGCGACCTCATCGACCCGGCCCTCCTGCGATCCGGCCGCTTTGAGGTGCACATCGAGCTGGGTTTGCCCGTGGCCGAGAGTCGGCGAAAGATGCTCGACCTGTCAGATGTGCCTCTAGCCGACAACGTCGACCTCGATGAGCTGGCCGAGCGCTGTGATGGGCTGTCGTTTGCCGACATGGATGGCATGTTGCGTGAGGCCGCGCTCGCGGCGTTGCGGGCCGACGATGGTGCGCTGACCGTCGGGTGGGACCACCTCAACGCGTCGTTGGCCCGCTATCAGGGTCGCTGAGGGTCGATATTCGAAGGTCGTCGGGCGGGGCGCCTCGTACTGTTCGGGACATGCTTGATGCGATCTGGCCCTTCTTCGGCATCTCAATTCGAACCCCTCGGCTCGAGCTGCGACTCGTTACCGATCACGAATTGCCGGAGTTCATCGAGTTGGCCCGCGACATTCACGATGACTCGCCGTTTCCGTTCGTGCTGGGATGGAGCAGGCTCGACGAACCGGAGTTCTCCGAGAGTTTCGCCCAGTTCCACTGGAGCACCCGCGGCACCTTGGCGCCGAACAACTGGGTGTTGCCGTTCGGTGTGTTCGTCGACGGCGTTGGCGTGGGGCTGCAGGCAGTTGAGGCCAAGAACTTCGTGGACCTTCGTGTTGCCGAAACTGGGTCGTGGTTGTCGCGGCGCTTTCAACGCCAAGGCATCGGTGTCGAGATGAGGGCCGCGGCCCTGCACTTCATCTTTGAGGGGCTGGGCGCCGCAGAAGCCACCAGCACGGCGCGCACCACCAACGCCGGAAGTGTCGGCGTGTCGACCGCCCTCGGCTACGAACTGAACGGCACCGACCTGTCCAACTTCAATGGCGAGGTCGCCGAACAGTTCAGGTTCCGGTTGAAACGGGCTGCCTGGGAGCAGACGCGCCGCGACGGCATCGAACTTGTCGGCGTCGAGCCGTGCCTGCGACTACTGGGCGTCGAAGGCTGACAGGCGTCTAGAGCGAGTACACCCGCTCGGCGGTGCCCCAGAACATCTGGTCGCGTTCGGCGTCGGTGAAGCGGGCCGCGATCTTCTTCAGCCCGTTGTAGAGCACCCGGTAGCTCAGGGAGAACCGGTCGACCGGGAAGTTGCTTTCGAACATGCAGCGCTGCGGCCCGAACACCTCGATGGTGTGGAGGTACCAGCGTTCTTGGGCGGCCACGAACTCGTCAGACGTCGGGGGCCGGTCGGCCGAATGCCACCAGTAGCCGTTGTCGGGCATGGCGAGGCCACCGAGCTTGGCGACCACGTTGGGCACTTCGGCCACTGCGGCGATGTCGGTCGCCCAGTTGTCGAACAGGTCGTCGAGCTTGCCGTCGAAACGGCCAACACCGATCGGGGTCGAGAAGTGGTCGAGCACCATGGTGGTGCCGGGCGTCGACCGAGCAAGGGCCGCGAACTCGCCCAGCTGATGGTGGTACTGCCAGGTGTCATAGGTCAGCCCTCGTTCGCCGAGGCGGCGCACACCGGCCCGAAACGCGGCGTCGGCGTACAGGCCGTCGGGCGCGCTGCCCGGGATGCGCATCACGTCGGGTTCGAGGCACCGGGCACCCGCGTGGCGGATGCCCTTGAACAGGGTCCCTCCGGCCGCGGCGTGGGCGTCGAGGACTTCGTCGAGGTTGTCGAGTCGCAGATCGGCATGGGCCACGATGCCGGAGATGACCGCCGCTCCGTCGACCGCCGCGCTGGCGGCTGCATTGGCGGCAACGAACTCGGTCTCGCCGACGGGGCGAAGGTGGTCTGGCCCGTCAGCGCGATAACTGGCCCCGCATTCGATGAACACGGTCTTGAGGACTCTGTGGCCGGAGCCGGTGTCGCCGTGGAGGTCCTCGAGACCGTAGGGCAACGCCCCACCGACGGGCCAGAGGTGATGGTGCGGGTCGATGATGCGCTGGTCCGGGTCGACGACGTCTTCGACGACCTGGTCGTACCACTCGGGTGTCTGTGGTGCTGGATTCTGGTCGGTCATGTGCTTCCCCCTTGTGCGGCCTGCATGGTCGCACAACGGGTCAATCTAAGCTGTATCGAATGCCTGAACCCGTACCCCAACCGCGCACGGCCTCGTCGGTCGCTGAGGTCGTCGAATCGGGATTGTGTATTGGCTGCGGCCTGTGCGAGGCCCTCGCTCCGGGGTCGGTGATGATGAAGCTGGCCGACGTCGGGGCCATGCGTCCCATGCCCGTTGATGGGTTCACCCCAGAACAAGAGGCTGCCGTCCTCGCTGCGTGTCCAGGGGTGGTGTCGATGCCTCGTGTCGATGCCGAACCGCACGCCGACGTCGATCCGGTGTGGGGTGCGGTCACCTCTGTTGCGATTGCGTGGGCCGGCGACCCCGACGTGCGCTTCAGGGCCGCGACCGGTGGGGTGTTGACGGGGTTGGCGTTGCAGCTGCTCGATTCGGGCGAGGTCGATGCGATCTTGCACGTCAGGGCGACCCCTGGCAGTGTCGAATCGCACTGGACGCTCAGCACCACCGCGGCCGATGTTATCGCCGCCTCGGGTTCTCGGTATGGGCCGACGTCGCCGTTGGCTGGTCTCGGTGTCGCTCTCGATCGTGGCCGGCCCTTCGCTGTGGTGGCCAAACCCTGCGACCTGGGTGCGATCCATGCCTACGCCCAGGCAGACCCGAGGGTCGACGAACTGTGCCGGTACCGGCTGGCCATGGTGTGTGGCGGGCAGTCCCGGATGTCCAAAACGCTTGGCCTCGTGCGTGACTTTGGTATCGAGCCCGACGACGTTGCGTCGATCCGGTACCGAGGATTCGGTAACCCGGGCCGCACCCGCATCGAGACCCACGACGGCAGAGCGTTCGAGACGACCTATAACGAACTGTGGGCTGACGAATCGAGCTGGAACATCGACGCTCGTTGCACCGTGTGCACCGACGCCCTCGGCGAGGCGGCCGACATTGCGGCCCTCGACCTGTGGCCGGATGGATCGCCAACGGGCGAAGATGTCGGCTTCAACGGCATTGTGGTCCGCACGAGGGCTGGCGAGCGTTTGTTGGCAGCAGCCTTGGTGTCCGGAGCCGTCGAGATCGGTCCGATGCCTGGGTATACGGGCATCGATCTGCCGACGCTCAACACCATGCAGCCCCACCAGGTGCGCAAGAAGATCGCCCTTCGGGCCCGCATGCGTGGCCGTTCCGAGGCTGGCTTGCCGGTGATCGCTGCGCCCGATTTGAGGTTGGTCGAGCTCGAGGCCTTGGGTTCGCCCGACGATGCCCACTTCGAAACCGAGGGCACCCACGACCGAGCCCGCGTCGGGCGCTACAGCGAAACCAGCGTGCGGCTGCAACCCACGATCCGCACCGTGCCCGTGCGTGGCGTTCACGTGTCGTGGCGCCGACGCGGCGCTGGCCGCACCGTGATCTGGGGTCATGGGCTGACGGGTTCGATGGCGGGTGAGGACCAGTTCAGCCTCGTCGACCACGCCCGTTTGGCTGGCACCTTCGACCTCATTCGCTACGACGCCAGGGGGCACGGGGCGTCGACGTCCACGCCCGATCTGGCGGGGTACACGTGGGATCAGATGGCTCTCGATCAGCTCGGTCTGGCCGACGCGCTTGGCGTTGTGGACTATGTCGCGGCCGGGGCGTCGCTCGGCACGGCAACCGCCATCGAGGCCGCGCTGGCAGCGCCGGACCGCGTGTTGGGTCTGGTGTTGGTGATCCCGCCCACTGCTTGGGAAACCCGGGCCGAGCAGGCCGGGCGGTACGAACAGATGGCGTCGATTGCCGAGCGCAAGGGTGTCGAGCCGCTGATCGCCGGGCTCGCTGCGGCACCGATCCCCGACCCGCTGGCGGACGACCCTCAACGTCGGGCCCGGGCCGAGGCCAACCTCCGCAGCTGGGACGCTGGCCGCCTGGCCACGGCGTTTCGTGGTGCAGGCGGTGCCGACCTGCCGAGCCGAGAAGTCATTGCAACGATCACCGCGCCGACCCTGATTCTGGCCTGGACCGGCGACGCGGGGCACCCCGTCAGCACCGCCAACGAGCTGGCTGACCTCATGCCCAACGCCGAGCTGGTTGTGGCTTCCACCGCGGCCGACCTCGCCACCTGGACCGACCGGATCACCACCTTCATCTCCCACCTCCCTCCCGGCGCCGAAAACCGTCGCCCGGGCGACGGTTTTGTGGGTCGGTAGCCCCATGAGGTCGATGG
>CAYGMW010000277.1:0-4205 GCA_964350975.1 uncultured Acidimicrobiales bacterium
GATCAGTACCTCGTCGTCCCACGGTTCGTCCCAGTACCGGCCCAGCCACCGCTCGGGAACATCGAAGGGTTCGTGGGGGTCGAACTCGTCAACGAAGGCAAACCACGAGTCGTGCCGGGTGCCCGAGGTGCGCAGCCATTCGGCCGTAGCCGCCATCGTTCGCGGGCCAGGGAAGTCGGCTTCTTCGCGGAAGTACGTCCGGCTCATGTCGTAGCCGCGATGGCCAACGTCGAGGTCGAAGGTGTCGCGGAAGTACCAGCCATAGGGTCGGGCCTCGGGCACCATGGCGCTACCCACCCACGACGGATCGGCTTCGGTGCGCCACGCGTCGCCCTCATGGCCCCGGGTGTAATCCCACTTGTGAAAGTCGGTGTGGTAGTTCTCGCCGCCCGTTTCGAACAGGTGCGGGTGGTCGGTGAACATGGCCGTCGTCACACCCTGGCGTCGCAACGACGCCACGATTGACTCTTCCCATACCTCAATGGAGCCCCAGCAGCGCCACAAGAAGTCGAGGGCCCCCACCAAGATGTCGTGACGGGCAGGCATACACGGCAACGACCCAGTGACATGGCGGGTGAACCGATTGGCCCGAGCCGCGAACCGGTCGAGATGGGGTGTGGCGAACTCGGTGCTCCCGTAGGACCCCAGGTGATGTCGATTCAGCGAGTCGAGCAGTACGACCAGCACCCGGTCGGGGCGAGACGGCGGCCCGCCTACGCCTGGCTGCGAACCTGTGGGACCCGATGTAGCGGCCATAGCGTCAACTCCCCCTTGCTGGCACCTGGATGTGCAGCGATGTCTCTCACTGTCGCATATCGGCGCCATGCGCGAGAATCGTCGGCCGTGGGCATCAAACAGACCAGCATCAGTATTCGACAACGAGCGACCTTGGCCGTCGCCGTCACCGTGGCGTTCATCGCGACGGCGTTGATGGCCGTTGCGACCACAGCAGCAGCCCAAGAAACCATCGCTCAGGAACCCACGGCCCAGGCGGCATCAGTTCAAGAACTGGCGGTTCCGTCGAGTGTCACGTCGTTCGGCACGACCATCGACTTTGGCGGGGTTCCCAGCCCCTATGACGCGGTGGCGGTCGCCAGCGCCGCGATCGAAGGCGACGCGGCACTGGCCATCACCACCTCGACCGGTTCGGTGACGGTTGCCGGGGCCATCGCCCACTACGGCGACGCTGCCAGCCTGGCGCTGGGTGCACCGATCGTCGATATTGCGATCACCCCGAGCGGGTCCGGATATTGGCTCGTTGGCGCCGACGGTGGTGTGTTCACCTTCGGCGATGCGGCCTACGCAGGGTCAGTTCCTGAGGTCCTGCCCGCTGGCGTGCCGCTGGCCCAACCCATCAGGGCCATGGTCTCCACCGCGACCGGCGAGGGGTATTGGCTCTTCGCGGCCGACGGTGGCGTGTTCGCGTTCGGCGACGCCCGCTTCCTTGGTTCGCTTCCTCAGGTGCTGCGAGGCACACCGCTGGCGAGTCCGATTGTCGGGGCCGCCACCGCGGCACACGGGGCGGGGTACTGGCTCGTTGGAGGCGATGGCGGAGTGTTCACCTTCGGCAGCGCTGCTTACCACGGCAGCGCGGCACCCGAGCACCGCCGCGACATCGTCGATATTGCTGCCACCACGTCGGGTTACCTTCTGTTGGCTACCGACGGCACTGTCAGGGCCTACAACACACCGCACCACGGCAACCTGGCTCAGCCGGCTCGGGCCTTGGCCGCGGCCGCCGACGGCAGCTACTGGGTGCTTCCAACCCAAACACTGCCCTCCGAACCCGGCCAGCGAGGCCCTGCGGTCGTGGCCCTGCAAACCAACCTGGCTCGCCTCGGATATTGGGCCGGGACGGTCGATGGCTCCTATGGCCATGTCACGAGCCAGGCCGTCATGGCGTTCCAGAAGTGGGAGAACCTGCCTCGCACGGGTATCGCCGACGCCGCCACCGTCTCCGCGTTGGAGACTGCGAGCAGGCCCACCCCTGCCAGCGCCTCAGGCGACCTCATCGAGGTCGACCTCGGCCGCCAGCTGATCTTTGTGGTGCGCGGTGGCCAGGTCGAGTGGACGTTCAACACCTCAACGGGCTCCGGAACGCCCTATGAATACAACGGCCGCTGGTTTCACGCCCGCACGCCGACAGGCCGCTACGACATCTACTTCGAACGCCCTGACGGGTGGCGGGTGTCGCATCTCGGCCGGCTGTGGCGTCCGAAGTACTTCAACGGCGGCATCGCGTTCCACGGGTCAGGTTTCATCCCCGGCTACCCGGACTCACACGGGTGTGCTCGCCTGTCGATCTCGGCCATGGACTTTTTCTACGACGCCAACCTGGCGCCGGTTGGCAGCCAGGTCTGGGTGTACTAAGTGCGTCGGGTGAAGTCAGCCTCAACCCCAGTCGCTGTGCACCCACACTCCTGTTGAGGTCGCGTCGAGCGTGTACAGGTAGACAAGGGTCGTGTTCGCCTCGGCCAAAGCACCAGTGGTTGACGAATAGCCCGAAACATCTGATGCCTCGGTCAACCACTTGATGTCCGCAGCGACGAGCCCGTCAGATAGGGCGGGACCGCTCGATGATGGCCAGGCAATCGGCTCAAGCCCGACGAACTGGTCCAGGAACGCTTCGATATCTGCGCTGTCGGCAACAAAAGCCACCGCACGGGTTCGATCAAGACCGGTCGCTCTCAGCAGCGGCGAACTCGCCGATCCGGCCTCGTACATGTGCTCGGCACTCAGCGGCAGCTCCACGCCCATCCACCCCTTCGAACGCTCGACTGGATCGGAATACCTGGATCCGTCGAGGACGAGCAGACCACCAACAGCTGCGGCTACAACGACTGCGATAGCGATACCTGCCCTAAGCATCGATCGTCGTCCGTTTCAGCGTCGCGAGCAGCACGGCCACCATCAGCGATGCGCCGAGCTTGAGGCGGGTCATTTTGCAGAAGCTACACGTGACCAATCTGCATTGCCTCGAAGCAAGGCGAAACTAGCCAGGGCCGTCGGCTGAAGGATTCACGTCAAGCTGGCATCCCCAGAAGAAACGCGAATACGACAACGGCGGCCGAACCCCGGTCGAAAACCTGGCCCTGTCGTGCCCGACCCGGCCCGTTGGAACGCCTCGTCTACGTGTTCAGCTCGGTCTGGCGGACGCGACGCGACCGGATGTTCGATGGGCCCGACCAGAAACCACGCGGGCACATCAAGTAGTCAATGAGGTATTCCATACGCGGCGCCCATTCGGAGCGCAGCTCGCCCGCATAGGCCGTGGCTTCGTCGAACCCCAACAGCTCGAACCCGTGAGCCTCAAGGCGTTCATACAACGGAACGAAGAACTCCTGCACCCGTTCGTCGGTCCCGATGCTGTGATCGGCAACGTACGGATCGAGGTCGGCACCAACCGTCATGTCTCGAAAGAGGGCATCGGCGCGCCTCAAGAACCAGTAGGCCGACCCGTCAGAGGCACCAACGATGATCTGGGCGTGGACCGCGGCATCACACAACACGCCAAGCGCCGTGACCCAGTTCTGCCGAGGGTCGTGGGATCGAAACAGGGGCAACATCGGCAACGACGAATGGGTTTCGTGCACCGCAGTCACCCACTGTTCCCACTCGCCGAACTTGCGGTCGATGTCGGCTGGATCGCCCGTTGGGGCCCAAGCCATCACCAAATTGGTGGGGGTGATTCGCTGACCCGATCCATCGTCGAGGCGCATCAACACCCGTTCGCGGTCGGAATATGCGCTGTACAACGAGGGCAGATACCCGACAACGAGTGCGGTCGTAACCACACCAGAGAACGCTTCGACCATAGCCCCGACTCGGGCCCCAGCCCCGCTGGGCACGATCTCGCCGAAACCAACGGTGAAGAACACCACGCCGGAGTAGTAGAGCGCATCACCAACGCTGCTGATTCCGTCAACCGCGCCGCTCCCCCACCAGATGAACGCAAATCCGGTCAGCTGCAGGCCCACCCACATGGTCAGTAGTCCCAGCAGCAGCATCGGACCAAAGGCAGTCAGGATGATCTCGCGCCCACGCGACTCTTCGCCGAAACGTCCAGCGAGCCACCGCACCAGCCTGAATCCGGAGTTCGCCGCGATCCTCGATGGCCACCATGGGCGATACGAAGTTCCGGTGCTTACGAGGGTGTTGATCAAGTCGAGATAGGATTGTTACTGGTTCGATGGTGAGCTACACAA